>CAIQBN010000302.1 GCA_903870065.1 uncultured beta proteobacterium
CGATACTGCGGCTCGTGCGGTTGAACGGCCTATCCCTTGATACCGATGTATTCATCAACGCCGCGATGCATGTGGCAGGTATCCATAGCATCGATCCGCCCGCGAAAACTGACGGCCACCAGTGCCCGTTTTGTGACGACCGCATTTCAGCGTTTTTGAAGCGCAGCAGCCACCATTTTTCGCAACTCGTCTTCATCAAAAGGCTTTTCCAGGTAACCGACAGGCTCAGTTTGCTTCGCGCGCGCGAGTTGTTCGGCATCGTCAAAGGCGCTCATAAAGATGCAGGGAATGCCCCATCGGGCGCGCAGGGCTTGCGCGGCGGCAATGCCGTCCATGGCGCTGCCCAGGTGAATGTCCATCAGCACCAGAGGGGGGCGCTGGTGCGCGGCAACGTCAAGCGCTTGCTCAGCAGTGCTCGCCGGGCCAAGCGGTTCGTAGCCAAGCGCTTTGAGTTGCATAGCTATGTCCATTGCGATGATTCGCTCGTCTTCCACGACCAGAATACACTTTTTGTTCATACGGGCATGACCAGCGATTGCGGCTCCAGTGCAGTAAAAATTACCGTGAATTGGGCTCCTTGCCCCGGTGGTGAATCAATGCCAAGGCTGCCACCGATCTGTTGACTCAAGCTATTCACCAGTTGCAAACCGAGCGAGGTTTTGCATCTTGCATCAAAGTCGGCTGGCAGACCGACGCCGGTATCGCTGACACACAGGCGCCACTGCGGATCGGTAACTTGGGTTGCTGAGTCCACTGGCTGCAACGTGACGCTGACCTCACCCGAATGCGCCTGCGGGAAACCGTGTTTCAAACTGTTGGAAATCAGCTCGTTGGCCATCAGGCCCGCTGCAATGGCCTGATCCATGCCCACCTGAACCGATCCCAGGCGCAGGGTAAGTCGCACCAGATCAGGAGCCAGCGACTGTGAATCAAAGGCCTGGGAGGCCACTTTTTGTAAATAGTTGCCAAGATCGACCGAGGCAAAGGTGCCCGAGCGGTACAACGCGTTGTGCAACAGCGCCATGGAACGGATACGACCCTGCATATCGGCAAGCACCGCCTGGGTGTCTGCCTGCTGACTGCGACGCGCCTCCATGCGCAGCAGGCTGGCGATGACCTGCAGGTTGTTTTTGACGCGGTGATGCACCTCCATGAGCAGGGCGGTCTTTTCTTGTAGAGAGGCTTGTAGTGCCGTTTCGGCCTGCTTGCGCTCGGTGATGTCGCGATCCATGCCGCGATACCCGGCGAAGTTGCCCTGCGCATCGACCATGGCGAAGCCACTGGTCTCAAGCATGACGATGCGGCCATCCTTGTGTCGATTGGTGTTTTCGAGATTACGGAGCGGGGCACGCTCGGCGGCCAGTTTGGCAAACTCCACGCCTACCCGCTCCGCCTCTTCAGGCGGCATGAGGTCGAAAGGCGTCTTGCCGATGATTTCCTCCGGCAAGTAGCCCAGCAGTTTCGTCACCTTCGGGCTGGCGTAGGTATAGACGCCATTGCAGTCGACCTCCCAAACCCACTCGCTGCTGGCGTCGACGAGATTTTTCAATCGCTCCTCGCTTTCGGCCAGTGCGGCCCCCCGGTGCTCCAGAGTCTTCAGCAGATGATTGACGCCGCCGACCAGTGCGCCGATTTCGTCATGACTGACGACGGGCAGCGCTTGCGGCGGCTGGTCGCTATCTGCCATCCTGGACAGCAAGCTTGCCGCATCCGTCATCGGCGCCAACTGCCGCCGCAGCATCCACCAGGTCAGGCTACCGGCGATCAGTGTCAGAAGAATCGCTGCAATCAGCATGCGCTGCGCCATGGCGTGGATGGTCGCAAAGGCGTCACTGGTGGGCAGAGTCACTGCCACATACCAACCCGCTACAGGCAGACCTTTGGCGGAACTCAGCACTTCCACACCCACCGGATTGAGGAAAACCTCAGTGCCTTCGTGGCCTTGACTGCGGCGGTCGATGATCGCGCTGACACCGGGAGCGGGAAGCATTTCCATAATGCGTTTTTTGTCGGAAGCCGTGACAACCAGTCCTTGCTGCGGCGCGACCAGCAGATAGTCACCAGTCTTGCCGTATTGATTGTTAGTAACCCTGTCAAGAAAACTGGGTTTGCTCAAGTTGATAACACCGATTAGTGCGCCAATCGTCTTGCCCTGAGCGTCGCGCACGGGAACGACCATGGCGAATACAGGCGCTTTAAATGCTTTGTCCATGACAGGGCGGCTGACCATCGATTTGCCCTCTTTAAGCGGCACCGCAACGTGATCCCTATCCATGTAATTGATACCAATGCGATTTGTCGAGAGAGGCACGTCAGCGATGGCGGTGCCGTCTTTGTTAACCAGAAAGAAGCCGCCGTTGAATAGAGGTAGCAACAAGGGGCGCTGATCCAGACGGGCTTGCAAGTCCGTTGGGCGAGCCATCAGGCCTGCATCAATTTCCTTGGCAATGGTTTCCAAAGCATTCAGGCGATCCTGCAACTCGTCATTAATATCGGCAGATAGGATGGAAACCGATGAAAACTGCTGATCACCGACCATTTTTTCCATGTCGCCACGCAGCATCCGGCTGGCGTAAAAATCCAGAGCCCAAATGCTGATGACGAAAATAGTCAGCGTGCCCAGGGTGATTCTGGTCTTCAGTGAATGCCGTGCGTGGAGCAGTGAATTCATCCGGACAATTTCCGTGAGAAGGGTGGTTGGTCAGGCAGTCAGACATCAGACACAACAAATTCCCATCATATTACTCGGGTCTTTGCGTGATGAGTAAACCTACTTTGCGACGTCGCCACCAGGGCGTGACCTCGGCGCTGGATCGGTTTACACCACCCGATGGGGTGGCTGGTCCAGCATTTCCGGGGTGATGAGGGTGATGCCGCGCGCTGTCACGTGGAAGCGGGCGCGGTCGGCATCGGGGTTGACGCCGACCTGAAAGCCGTCCGGAATGATGCAGCCGTTGTCCACCACGGCGCGCCTGATGATGACGTTACGCCCCACCACCACTTCGGGTAGCAGCACCGAGTCCTCGATCCGGCTGTGTTCTGCAACGCGCACGTTGGTAAACAACACCGAGCCGCACACCGTGGCACCGCTGACGATGCAGCCGTTCGACACCAGTGAGTACAGCGCCATGCCGCGCAGACCACGTTCCCGGAGCACGAATTTGGCCGGCGCCGAGCGCTCATGCACACTCAGAATGGGCCAGTCGTCGTCGTACAGATTCAGGTCTGGAACCACGTGAGTGAGGTCCATGTTGGCCTCCCAGTAGGCATCGACGGTACCCACGTCGCGCCAGTAGGGGCGACCCTGGATCATGTTGACGCAACTGTCCGTAAAACGGTGTGCCTGTACATGGTGGCTGTGAATCAGGCGCGGTATGAAATCGCGGCCAAAATCATGGCTGGATTGTTCGTTGGCCGCATCCTGGCGCAGTTGTTCGCGCAGGAAATCCGTATTGAACACATAAATGCCCATGCTGGCCAGTGCGAAGCCTGGGTTACCTGGAATAGGGGTGGGGTTTGCCGGTTTTTCTTCAAAAGCCGTGACCCGTGCGTCGTCGTTTATTGCCATGACGCCAAAGCCGCTGACGTCCTGAATGGGCAACTCGATGCAGGCGACGGTCAGGTCGGCTCCACTGTTGATGTGATCGGCCAGTATCCGGGTGTATCCATTTTGTAGATATGGTCCCCGGCAAGGATGAGCACGTACGACGGGTCCGCCTCGTCGAGCAGACCCAGGTTTTGATATACCGCATCCGCCGTTCCGCTGTACCAGCCTGAATTGATTTGCTGCTGGGCCGGCACCACGTCAATGTATTCGTTCAGGCTGGGCTCCAAAAACCCCCAGCCGCGTTCTATGTGCCGAATCAGGCTTTGCGCCTTGTATTGTGTGAGCACCCCCATGCGCCGAATGCCGGAATTGACGCAGTTGCTCAGCGGAAAATCGATGATTTTGAGCTTGCCTCCGAACGGAACTGCGGGTTTGGAGCGCCCGTTTGTTAGTTGGTAGAGTCGGCTGCCGCGACCTCCAGCCAGTATCAGCCCGTAGGTACGTTGGGCCACGTGCAGCAAGTCGTTGGCGCGTGCCAGCCGATGGATTTCGCGGGTGTTGTGCTGCTCCAGGCTGAGGTCGCGCAAAATGCCGATGAAGGTGTTCTCCCCGTTGTTCTGAATCTGCGACACAGCCAAACTCAGGGGGAACAGGCTGCCGTCCTTGCGCCGGCCCTCGACTTCGCGCGAGGTACCCACCACACATTTTTGCCCGGTGCGCTGGTAGTTCTGCAGGTAGCGGTCATGCTGTTTGTGGTGCGGTTCAGGCATCAACATGGCCACGTTCTGGTCCAGCATCTCGTCTGCGCTGTAGCCAAACAGGCGGTAGGTTGCGGGGTTGCAACTTTGGATGATGCCGCGGGCGTTGAGGGTGATGACGCCATCGATCATGTTGTCCAGGATGGACTGACTGCGGGCAGTGGACTCAAGCAACAGGGCTTCGGCCTTGCATTTGTAGAGCGCCATTTCCAGCACGGCGCGCAATTCGCGTTCTGAAAACGGCTTGAGCAGGTAACCATAAGGCTCGGCGAGTTTGGCGCGGGCCAGGGTGTCGTCGGCATCAAAGGCGGTCAAAAAGACCACCGGCAAGGCGAGCTGCGAGCGAATTTGTTGCGCCGCTGCAATGCCGTCCATGGCGCCGGCGAGATGGATGTCCATCAGCACCAGATCAGGGTGCACTTGCTTGGCCAGCGGCAGGACTTCCTCGCCACGCGTGGTTTGGCCCACGGGCTCGTAACCCAGCAGCAACAGCTGCTCAGCAAGGTCGCGCGCGACCAGCATCTCGTCTTCAACCACCAGGATTCGGGGTTTGTCAGGGGCTGGCATCATGAACTGGGACGCATGTTGGGGTCGCGCCGCCGGATGGCAACGCGAGTGCTGACGATAGCCATTGCGGTGCGGCCACGCCATCAGATGAACACCTGAGTTGGGCCCGGAAAACACCTGATGTCAGCCGAGCACCAGACCGGTGCGCATGGCGTAACGCACCAGGCCTGCCACTTCATGAATGTCGAGTTGTTTCATGAGCTGGCTGCGGTGGGTTTAGGCGCGAATGGACGGAATCTTCGAAACCCTGGATTTTTAAGACAAATCGGGCTGCAGCCCTCGTGGAATGTGCACAAGCAGCTATCAATTCAGGAGTTAAAGAGCTGTCCACTGACGCCAGAGAAATCCATAAAGCTGGATATAAACACAGTACCATCAGGCACCCAGCCCATGCTGGCACTGCCCCATGCCCACCGCCGCCCGCCCAACGCAAGCGCATTCACATGCTAGCGGGCCAGCGATAGCAAAGCCCAAGCACTACAACCCGCGCCACCCCGAACGCACGCAGCTGAACCAAACCAATGCCGAACACTACGAG
>CAIQBN010000303.1 GCA_903870065.1 uncultured beta proteobacterium
ACCAGCGTGCAGAGCAAAACCAACATTGCGGAGAGCCAGCGCCTACTCATTGGGATTCTCACTGTCGCCACCTAAGAATTGAAAAACCGAAACCCGACTATTTAAAGTATCGGCTACATATATGCGGTTACGGGTATCTGTCCAGACCCCGGCCGGCAGGTGAAAGTTCCCCGGCCCCTCGCCATTTCCACCGATAGCCATCAAAAATTCGCCCAACTGGTTGTAGATCAGCAAAAAGTCGTGGTTGGACTCAACCACATAAATATTATGCTCGCTGTCGGTGGCAACGCCCTTGGGGCGAACCATGTCGCCAATGTAAGGGCCACGTTTGCCGATCTGGCCAACAGTTTTGCCGCTGCGAGTCGAGAAAATTTGAATACGTGCGTTGAGCGTGTCAGTGGCATACAGGCGCGTGCCGCGTAAGGATAGATAGGTCGGGTAGTTCAACTCCGAAGCACCCTCACCGAGCGAACCAATGCTGTTGATGAATTGGCCCTGATCGTCAAAAATTTTGATGGTGTGTTCGGGCGTGTCGGTTACATAAATCCGTTTCGCCGTGGCATCGTAGGCAAGGCCTGTGGGTCGTTTGAGCTGGCCTTTGCCAATGGGCTCCATTGGTGTTCCATCAGCGCTCAGCCTAGCAACCAGGCCCAACTCGGCGTCGGCCACCAGAAGATTTCCGTTAGGACCAACAACAATGGCGACAGGTGAAATGAAATCGGTGTAACTTTCTGCGCGCTCCCAAAAAGACAACTTGCCGTTCAACTCGTCAAAGACGAAGACGCCGGAGCGTCCCAGGTCAGTCACAAAGATACGTCCATCTGGCGCGACCATACCCGATTGAGGGCGGGCCATAAGCAACGGTTTGGCCTCGCCAAAAAGGAAACTGGCTACCGAGGACAGAAATGACGCAAACGTACCGGTGTCGGTTTCGCGCTTGGCAAAGTTGGGTTCGCCAATGAGTTCACCGGCATAAAAATACCGTGGCACTTCGTCGGAATTCTCGGGCGGCCAGGTCAGGCGCTTGGTCTCAAGACGGGGGTCAAGTTCAAGCTGAAAGCGCATGTTTTGGGGCGCGGATGCACACGCGCCCAGCAGGCAGGCGAGTAGCAAATAAGCAAGCCACCGGGTCAAGACGATCTCCTAAAAAATGCCTGGGCCATTGGTTTCATGGCCGCCCATGATTCCACTTGCCAATCCCTTTTTCCCGGAATGGCACAAATCACATCGGTCGGGCCCCCAGGCAATGTCGTTGTTATGGCATGCCCCGCAGAATTTGCCGTCGGCAATGTCATTCATCGTGACATCGTTGGAGCCGGCTCGCATTTTGAATCCCAACTCATAGTGACACACCCGGCACTGAAAACGAATGCGGTGAAACCAGTGCGGAAAAATAACAGGCCGCATGCCTTCTTTCTCGGCGCGCCGGTTGATCACCACGTCGGCATATTCGGCCTGTATGGGCACCGCTGCCCACAGCAAGCAGCCGACGCACAGCGTTAAAAAGAACCGAATCACGGCGCACTCTTTTGAATTGGAACCGGCGCCGGTGATGGTGGCAAAGTACCCCGGGCGGGGCGAGACACACTATGGCAGCGATTGCATTCCGTCAGCGGGAAGGACACCGCACCGTGGCACAGGCCACACTGTTCTCCATGCAAAATCTGGTTCATGGACAGGGGGCTGGTTCCAGTCTTCATTTCAAACAAGCCTTCATGGCAATTTGCACAGTCTAGCCACTCCGTGTGCCGCCCATGGGGAAACAGCACAATTGGCATGCCGCCTTTGAGGTTAAGCAAAATGTCCTGGTCCAAAGTGCGCGGCGTAGCCCCTTTGATACTGGCGCGCGGCTTAATGACGCCGGCTTGAATGGCTGTGACCCAGCGAACCATGTTTCCGGCGGTATCCGGTGGCAACGCGGACAGTGCCGCAGCAGGTTCCTGCAGGTCCTTGAGCGCCGGGTTTTTGGGGTCGTGCAAGCCATCCTTTCGCAAGGGTTCCCATTGACCTTGCGCAAAAACGAGACCCGCTAGGCAGCAGATCAGCAGGCTGACTGCAAATCTGCGGATCATGTGAATCCGGCCATCAACCGGGTATGTAGACGCCCGCACCACGGATCGCACGCACCAATTCGGCAGTGGACTCCTCGAGAAGTCGGATTC
>CAIQBN010000304.1 GCA_903870065.1 uncultured beta proteobacterium
ACCAGGATGTTGCTGATGGCGGCACTGGCTGCAAACCCGGTAGGCACCGGCGGCGGACTCAGGTCAGCCTCATAGGTAGGTGGCGTTACAGGAAGCAGTGGCGTAATGCTCTTGCCGCCACCCGCAAACCGGGCATCCAAGGTCGCCATGCCCGAATCCACCAGATCACGCAGCGTCACCCCGCGGTTCAGTGCATCACCCCGGTTGCCCAAATAGACCGACAGCACTTCCCGCACTCGCTCCAAAAAATTGGGCGAGTTAATCGGAGGCAGGTCCTTGCGATCATCAATGCTCATTTCGAAGCAACTATCGCCCCACCCCGCTCGGAGTCAACGCCAAATTAATTGGGGTCAGACTCCCATTCCTCTGACAAAATACGTATTGACAAAGACAATACATAAATTAGAATTCACGCATGGAAGTCAAGTACCACCTGAACGGCACCGATTTTGTGCAAAGTGACCGCAAGGCCACTAACGACGAAAGGCGCGACCATGAGCATTTCTGAGACCCTTAAGACCAGGCTGACAAAAGATCGAGCCATGACCTCGATCACTCTGCGAATTCCGGTGGATGTGGTGGAGTCCATGAAAAGTATCGCCCCTAAGCGAGGCTTTGCCGGATACCAATCTCTGCTCAAGGCTTACCTGAGCGATGGCCTGCGCCGCGATGAAGAACAGTTTGCTTTCAGCGCTCGAGCTCGACTGCTTGATTCCCTCAGAAAATATGGCGTTTCCCAGGCTGTACTGGACGAAGCCACACGGGACTTGGAGGCGGCTTCCAACAGCGAATAGCTGCAAAGGCAAACGAGTTAATTAGGGTCATTCCAATTACCCTGGCAAAATACGTACTTGCAAATTCATACCACATGACGCATACTCAATCTTTATCCTACAAAGGTACGCCATGGAAGCGATGGATGTAACTCTGGCAGAACGCGGTCAGATTGTGATTCCCAAAGAAGTGCGTGACGCAATGGGCCTCAAACCCGGCGCCAAACTGCAAATTCGCATGGCAGATGGGCGGCTGCTGATCGAAAAAAAGGTGGCACTCGACCTGAGCCGCTGGGTTGGCAAGGCCATTGATGATGGTTTGACCACCAACGAGGCCTTGTCAGAACTGCGTGGCCGCCCGGTGCCCTGGCAGAGTGGCGATGCCAAAGCATGAAAACCGCTGTTGATTCAAGTGTGCTGTTTGACATTGTCAAAGGCGCACCGGGCGCCCTTGCTGCTCAGACTGCGTTAGAAGCCGCATTGGCCCATGGCAGCCTTTGCGTCTGCGCGGTGGTCGTGGCAGAACTGGGACGTTACTTTGCCAGCGAACAAGACTTGCGCGAGTTTCTGGTGGCATGCCAAATCGACCACGACCCACTGTCAATGGAGGCAGCCCTGGAAGCTGCACGCATCATGCGCGGCTATGCCCGCAACAAGGGACCACGCGAGCGTGTCGCCCCAGACTTTTTGATCGGCGCCCACGCCTCGCAACAAGCTGATGCGCTACTGACCAGCGATGCTGGATTTTTTAGAAACTACTTTGCGTCGTTGAGCGTCGTCACACCCTAACAGGCACGGGTAAATCTTCAAAACAAAGGGGACGCTACCCTTTTCCCTGAGAGAGCTTGTGAGCTCACCTCCCACATTTCTGTCGATGAATTTGTATTACCGCATGCCATACGGTATTATTCGCACATGAATACGTTGACGATCAAAATCCCACCTGTTTTGGAGCAGGAATTGCTGCAACTCAGTGAGCAAGCCCACCTGAGCAAGTCTGAGTTGGTGCGCCGGGCGCTGACAGCATTTATTGCCCAGCGTAAAACGATGACGCCATTGGTGTCGGCGCTGGACCAAGCCGGTGATCTGGTCGGCTGCTTTGACGGCGGGCCGACGGATTTGTCATCCAACCCGGAGTATTTGAAGGGCTTTGGCAGCGTATGAGCGGCCAGCTGATTCTGGATACCGGCCCATGGGTCGCTTTGCTTTGCCGCGATGATGCGCATCACGAGTGGGCCAAAACGCAGTTTGCGCAACACGCCGCACCGTTTTTGACCTGTGAGGCTGTGGTGGCAGAAACCTGTTTTTTATTGTCTCGCGCTGGTTTTGATCCTTCTCGCGCCTTGGCCTTGGTCGAACGCGGCGTGGTGCGCATAGCCATGTCATTGGCTGAACAGGTGGCCACGGTGCGCGCCTTGTTTGAGCGCTATGACAACGTGCCGGCATCTTTGGCCGATGCGTGCCTGGTGCGCATGTCGGAGTTGTATGAACCTTCCCGCGTCTTGACACTGGACAGTGACTTCATGATTTACCGGCGCCATGGCAGAAAAGTGATACCAGTTTTATCGCCATAGGTGGGACGCTACGCCAGGATTCTTGCCGCTCAAGCGATTTAAAGGTTTGACATGAAAAATGACCATATTTGATCCAGCTTTAAAGAGTTCTTGCGAGAAGAAGGCATCTACGAAGAAGTCGAAGCTGGCGCCATCAAAAAAGTAATCGCCTGCATGATTGAGCAGTCCATGATTGAAAGCCGCCTCTGCTCTGGGCAAGAAAATCTCGATCAGTTTCGGTGACCTGCCGCCGATGAAGGCAGCATAAGACCAGCGGCGAATCTTTGCTCATCAAGACTCATGTCTGCGCCAACTCCCGCATCGAATGCGCCACTGATACGGCCTGAATCGCGCCAGAGGTTTCCACCTGAATCTGGAAGTCCGTGCCGTAATACCCACCCGGCAACCGAAACGGCTGATCTGATGCCACTACCTGCGTGTGCTTCAGCACCGCATCAGCATAAAGCTTGAACGTCACCGGGTAGTTGTCCGCCACGACCTGCGCACAAGCAAAACCCACCACCGGCTTTGGACAGCGAAACAGC
>CAIQBN010000305.1 GCA_903870065.1 uncultured beta proteobacterium
AACCCATTTGGCTGCAGGTGGATGGCGGCGTCAAGGTCGACAACATCGGCGAGATCGTGAAGGCCGGGGCCGACACTTTCGTGGCCGGTAGCGCCGTGTTCGGTGCGCCCGATGCCGATGGCGGCTACCGCACGGTGATGAACGCCCTGCGCAGCAACGGTGCACGCTGAGACCACCCAACCCCATTCCTTATCTCCTGAAAGCCAGCCATGACGATGCGCCGCCGTTTTACCCTGACCCAATATCTGATCGAACAGCGTCGCCGCTTTCCGTCAGCCAGCGGAGATTTCAATGCGTTGCTGCTGGATGTGGCGTTGGCCTGCAAGGCCATTGCGCGCTCGGTGGCATTTGGCGAGTTGGGAAGCGTGTTGGGTCATTCCGTGCCCGAGGTTGCCACCAGCATCAACGTGCAGGGTGAGGTTCAAAAGAAGATGGATGTCATCAGCAACGAATATTTCACCCAGATGACGGAGTGGGGCGGGCACCTGGCAGGCATGGCTTCCGAAGAGTTGGACGAGCCCTACCAGATTCCACAAACCCTGCAGCGTGGCAAGTACATGCTGGTATTCGACCCGTTGGATGGCTCCAGCAACATCGACGTGAATGTGACGGTAGGCAGCATTTTTAGCGTGCTGCGCGCGCCACAGGAGGCGATTGACAGCGGGCGCGATGTGGTCGAGGCAGACTTTCTGCAGAAGGGCACCCAGCAACTCGCAGCGGGCTATGCGCTGTATGGCCCTACCACCATGCTGGTGCTTACGGTCGGCAACGGCGTGGCAGGCTTTACGCTGGACCCCAACCTGGGCCAATTCATGTTGACACACCCGGATATTCAAATTCCCGTGGACACGCACGAGTTCGCCATCAATGCCTCTAACGCCCGATTCTGGGAAGCCCCGGTCAAGCGCTATGTGGACGAATGCCTGGCCGGCAAACCTGGCCCCCGCGCCAAGGACTTCAATATGCGCTGGATTGCCAGCATGGTGGCCGAGGCGCACCGCATTTTGATGCGCGGCGGCGTGTTCCTGTACCCGCGTGACACCAAGGACACCAGCAAGCCAGGCCGCCTGCGACTGCTTTATGAAGCCAATCCGGTCGGCATGCTCATGGAGCAAGCGGGTGGGCGCGCCTCAACCGGCGAGGTCCCCATGCTGGGAGTGCAGCCCACCAGCCTGCACCAGCGCATTGGGCTGGTGTTTGGCTCCAAGAACGAGGTCGAACGCATTGAGCGCTACCACGCCGAGCCCGTCAAGGTGGAGCTGACCAACCCGCTGTTTGCCGAACGCAGCCTGTTCAGGGACTAAAACGCTGGCAGAGCAGACCGAAGCGTAATGCAGCGCTTCCCGCAAATGACTGGAAATTACTATTACTTTGATAGCTACCTACGCAATGTTTGCGAGGGCTAGAGGCCAATTTCATCAAAATTAATTACCGAAGGAGACTGCCCATGTCCACACGCCACCCTATCATCGCCATCACCGGGTCTTCCGGTGCAGGCACTACGTCGGTCACCCGAACCTTTGACAATATCTTTCGCCGGGAGGGCATCAACGCTGCCGTGATTGAGGGCGACAGTTTTCACCGCCATGACCGTGTTGAAATGAAGCTGCGCCTGGCAGAGGCCGAAAAAGCGGGCAACAAAAACTTCAGCCATTTTGGCCCGGAGAACAATTTGTTCCCTGAGCTCGAAGCGCTGTTTCGCGACTATGCGGCCACGGGCAAGGGCAAGCGTCGAAAATATTTGCATGATCCCGAAGAGGCAGCGCCCTACAAGCAGGGTCCCGGCACGTTCACACCGTGGGAAGATGTGCCGGCCGACACCGACCTGCTCTTTTACGAAGGCCTGCACGGTGCGGTGGTCACTCCCGAGATCAACATTGCCCAGCACCCCGACCTGCTGATCGGCGTGGTGCCGGTCATCAACCTGGAGTGGATCCAGAAACTTTACCGCGACAAAAAACAGCGCGGTTACAGCACCGAGGCGGTGACCGACACGATCCTGCGCCGCATGCCCGATTATGTGAATTACATCTGTCCGCAGTTCATGCATACCCACGTCAACTTCCAGCGGGTTCCCATGGTGGATACGTCCAACCCCTTCATCGCGCGGGACATCCCCAGTGCCGACGAGAGTATGGTGGTGATCCGTTTTTCCCAACCCAAGGGTATCGACTTCCAGTACCTGCTCAACATGATCGACGCGTCCTTCATGAGCAGGGCCAACACCATCGTGGTGCCTGGCGGCAAGATGGAACTGTCCATGCAACTGATCTTCACCCCGTTTGTGTGGCGGATGATGGACCGCAAGAAAAAGGCAGCCTGATCATGAGCAACACCTTTGCCCCTCCCACGGCCGACATGGCCAACCAAATGGCCAAGGCAATCCGCTTTCTGGCTATTGACGCCGTTGAAAAGGCCAAGTCCGGTCACCCCGGGGCGCCCATGGGTATGGCCGACATTGCCGAAGTGCTGTGGAACCGGCACCTCAAGCACAACCCGACCAACCCGCTGTGGCCCAACCGCGACCGTTTTGTGCTTTCCAACGGCCACGGATCCATGTTGATTTACGCGTTGTTGCACCTCACCGGTTACGACCTGCCGCTGGATGAGTTGAAGAACTTTCGCCAACTGCACAGCAAGACCGCCGGGCATCCTGAAGTCGGCGTCACGCCGGGTGTGGAAACCACCACCGGACCGCTGGGGCAGGGCTTGACGAATGCCGTGGGCATGGCGCTGGCCGAAAAGCTACTGGCCAGCGAATTCAACAAACCTGGACTGCCCATCGTGGATCACTTCACCTATGTCTTTGTGGGCGATGGCTGCCTGATGGAGGGCATCAGCCATGAGGCATGTTCTCTGGCGGGCACGCTGCGCCTGTCCAAGCTGGTGGCGTTCTATGATGACAATGGCATTTCCATTGATGGCCACGTTGAAGGCTGGTTCACCGACGACACGCCCAAGCGCTTCGAGGCCTATGGCTGGAACGTGATCCCCGACATCAATGGCCACGACCCCGAGGCGCTTGACGCCGCTGTGCAGGTTGCCAAGGCACAGGGCCGGCTGTCAGACGGCAAGCCCACGCTGATTTGCTGCAAGACCGTCATCGGCATGGGCTCGCCCAACAAAGCCGGTACACATGACGTGCACGGGGCAGCCTTGGGCGCGGCCGAGGTGGCGGCGACCCGCGAGGCGCTGGGTTGGGACCATGCACCGTTCGAGATTCCGGCGGACATTGTGCAGGCTTGGAATGCAGTGGAGCGCGGCCAAGCCGCCGAGCAGTCGTGGCGCGCGGGCTTTGAGGCCTATCGCGCGTCGTACCCAGACCAGGCGGCCGAGTTCGAGCGCCGCATGGCGGGTGACTTGCTGCCTGCTTTTGCAGAAAAATTGCCCGAGGTCCTGGCCGCTATTGCCGCCAAAGCCGATG
>CAIQBN010000306.1 GCA_903870065.1 uncultured beta proteobacterium
AAACGAGCGCCAAGGCGTCGGCACAGCCCGGCGTCCGCCGCCTTGCTCGCTGCCGTCGAGATTGACCAATAAACCGCCAACCATACCCACTGCTGGATCGCTGTCGAGTGCTGCCACCATCCGCCGTAACGCGCCCTGCCCAAGGACGCAATCCGGATTGAGAAACAACAGATGGGAATGAATCGCATGGTCCATTCCCAAATTGCAACCTGCAGCGAACCCTAGGTTCTTGCCGACAAATTGGGTGGTCAGTCGTTGCTCCCCGGCAAACCGCGCGGCCAGCAGTTCCATGCTGCCATCGGTCGAATCGTTGTCCACCACGATGATCTGCGCAGCTTGCTCCAGCGCCGAACAGACACAATCGCGCAGCAGGGTACCGGCATTGTGGTTCACCACAATGACCGATACCGATTCGAAACTGACGTTCAATGGATCTCCCAAAATCGCTACACCAGACTGCGCCGCAGGGCGCACCGGGGGTGCCAATGGTACGCCATTGCCCATCCTGGCCCCGGACCGGTATTGAACTTCATCCTTGACGCGCATAGGCCGACGATTTAAGGGCAAGTCTTGAGGGGTTTACCTGCGAGCGCAGGCGTGATGTCATTCAGCTTGGACTTCAGTTCGGGCCCGACTGCTGCGAACTTGAGCACGGTTTGCTGCAACTGCGCTTGATCCTGCACCACCCTGGCCGTGCGAATACCCCGCAGATTCAGCTTCGCCAGCTCCGCTGTGGCACCGGCCTGGCTATCGAATGCACCCAGCGAAAGACCCATCTCCAGGCCCGGGCTGTTCACGATTTGCGGTACCAGATGCATGACCGCGAGTTCGTCCCGCTTTTTTGCCAATCCATCGGCGCTGGCGAATTTACCCATGTAGACAATCCAGCGCGCAGGTATGACCACGGTCTCAAGCTGCCAGGTGTCTGGTGCCAGCGACGCTTCCAGTGCGCGGCGCAGCACCGTCGTCTGCTCGTCATCAAACGGGCCTGCCTGCAGGCACTCTTTTGGAGCCAGGTCTGCCTGGGCCTGGGTTTGCGCTTTCTTAAATTCTTGTGACGTCAGGAGCCGCACGGCCTCAGGTTTGATTTGTTGAACCAGCCGCTGCGGTTCTTGTTGCTGCGCGGGACCGTATCCGGCAGCGCGCAGCAGCCCTTCGCTCCAGGCAAAGTAGACGCCGTTGGCCAAAACAAGCAGCAATACAAAAAGTCTCAGCATGGTTTCAAGTTCGATTCGCGGAGCTTGCTGGCCGCACGCTGACCTCCGCACTGGTAATTTTGATCAATCCGTTTTCAGTATGCACCAACAGGGCGCCACTGGCATCCACACCGCGCGCCACGCCAATCACGCCATCACTGCATTCCACAGTGCGACCATACAGCAGGTCGCGCTCGTGAAAAGCCTGCCGCAACGCGGCAAATCCTTGCGCCTCAAACAGCAAAATGGCGCGCACCAGCGGCTCGGCCACCCGCGTCAAGAGGGCCGGCGCATCCAGCCCGGCCAACAACTCACACAAACCGGCAGGTGGGGTTCGCAGTCCGTTCGCATCCGGCACCGCGATGTTGATGCCGACGCCCACCACCAAATAACGCACACCGCCCACGCCGGCTGTCTCAACCAAAATGCCGGCCAACTTGCGCTCTTGCAGCCAGACATCGTTGGGCCACTTCAGTCGCAGGTCCGGATGCAGACTTTGCACCACCGACAGACCCACCGCGAGCGACAAACCCGACCAGTCAGCAGGGGCCAGCGGCAAACCCAACGAAAACACCAGTGAGGGCAAGCCCGCCTCAGCGGGGTCTTTGGCAGCGCCATCTGACCAGGTTCGCCCCAAGCGTCCCCGCCCGGCGGTCTGGCGGTGTGCGACCAACAGCACCGGATCGGTCAGACCGGCACGGGCCCTGCGCATGAGTTCGGAGTTGGTGGAATCGACTTCCGGCAAAACTTCCACGGTAAAACCAGGCAGCACCGGCGCAACCGACTCCCAAATGGCTTCGGCCTGCCACCGCACGGTCATCTCTTGTTACGTTTGGGTGCCAGCAGGGTACCGCGGCACGACTTGGCACCACACCAGCAGGGGTGCTCGGCTTTGAGCTTCTTGGTATAGCGTTCATCCAGCATCAGGCCGTAGTCGTAATTAAGCTCTTCGCCTGGCGCAATATCGCGCAAAGCCTTGATGAAGATACGCCCATCCACTTCGTCCGCTTCGCAGTTGCCGTCGCAGGAATGGTTGATCCAACGCGAAGAATTGCCACCCACCAGGGCATCGATAACGTGTTTTTCATCGATATGAAAATAAAACGTGTGGTTGGGGTCTTTCGGGTCGTGCGGATGGCGTGCCTGCGCCTCGTCCCAGGTGATGATTTGACCCACGTATTCAATGATGGTCTCGCCCTCGCCGATATCCTGCAGGGCGAACACGCCCTTGCCGTGGATACCGGAACGCCGGGTTTGAATGCGCCGGTTGTCGCCACGGGGCATGGTCTTGCTCACTTTTGCTCTCTTTTCTGCACGTCAGGAACGGGTCCAAAAAATTTGGTATGGTGAACCGTATGGGCGTGCGTGTGTGCGCCCACGTATGTGTGTGCGCCTGCGCGCACGCGAGAAACGGATTGTAGTCAGATGAAAAACGAAGTTGTCAACAAAACATTGGTCATCGCCGAAAAGCCATCAGTCGCCCAGGACATCGTCAAGGCACTGACACCGCTGGCCGGAAAATTTGAAAAACACGCGGAATACTTCGAGAGCGACACGTATGTGGTCTCCAGCGCTGTGGGGCACCTGGTCGAAATCCAGGCACCTGAGGAGTTTGACAAAAAAAAGGGCAAGTGGAGTTTTGCCAACCTTCCCGTGATCCCGCCGCACTTTGACCTGAAGCCGATAGACAAGACCAAGACCCGCCTGAACGCTGTGGTCAAACTGGCCAAGCGCAAGGACGTGGACAAACTGATTAACGCCTGCGACGCGGGTCGCGAGGGCGAGTTGATCTTCCGTCTGATCGAGCAATATGCGGGCGGTAGCAAGCCCCTGGGCAAGCCGGTATCGCGTCTTTGGTTGCAGTCCATGACGCTACAGGCCATCCGTGATGGATTTGGTGCGCTGCGCAGCGACAAACAAATGCAGCCCCTGGCCGACGCCGCGCGCTGCCGCTCCGAGGCCGATTGGCTAGTGGGCATCAATGGCACCCGCGCCATGACAGCCTTCAATTCGCGCGACGGTGGCTTCTTCCTAACCACTGTTGGCAGGGTGCAGACCCCCACACTGTCGGTTGTGGTGGAGCGCGAAGAGCAAATCCGCAAATTCATCAGCCGGGACTACTGGGAAATCCACGCCAGCTTCCATGCCCAGACCGGTGACTACCCCGCCAAGTGGTTCAACCCGCAATGGAAGAAGGCCAGCGCCAGCACCGCCGAGGAAAACGACCCCGAACTCAAAGCCGACCGCCTCTGGAGCCAGGCCGAAGC
>CAIQBN010000307.1 GCA_903870065.1 uncultured beta proteobacterium
AAGTCTTTGCCCAATCCGCACCCGCTGCAGCCGCCTTAAATGAATCGTCTTCCGGCTTGATGAAGCTGCCAGCAGAGTTTTGCATTAAGGCATACGTCATCTTGTTTTGCTTGACGTAAGAATATTCCACATAGCCCATGGAGTTAGGAAGGCGGCCCACAAACGCGGCAACTCCCTCGTTACCCTTGCCGCCAGCTCCGACAGGCCAGTTAACTGCGGTGCCCTCACCGACCTTAGTCTTCCACTCAGGGCTGATCTTGCTCAGGTAATTGGTGAAAATGAATGTCGTGCCAGAACCGTCTGCGCGGCGTACCTGTGCAATAGCTGCATCTGGCAATGGCAACGTCGGATTCAAAGCCTTGAGAGCCGGATCATTCCAACGTGAAATCTTGCCTAAAAAAATGTCCGCCAACACGGTGCCTGTCAGCTTCAACTGACCAGGCTCAATGCCCTTAACGTTAATCACTGGAACCACGCCGCCCATGACGGTTGGAAACTGCATTTGGCCCTTGGTTTTCAACACTTCGTCTGTAAGAGGCATGTCTGACGCACCAAAGTCCACTGTCTTGGAGTCAATTTGCTTGATGCCACCGCCAGAGCCAATCGATTGATAGTTGACCTTGACTTTTGTCGCCTTGTTGTAATCCGCAGCCCACTTGGCATAGATAGGGGCTGGAAACGTAGCACCGGCGCCCGTAATTTCTTGGGCACTGGCGACGCCAGCGAAACCCACCGTAGAAGCCACA
This sequence comes from uncultured beta proteobacterium, assembly GCA_903870065.1. Lineage (GTDB taxonomy): Bacteria > Pseudomonadota > Gammaproteobacteria > Burkholderiales > Burkholderiaceae_C > Allorhodoferax. The sequence continues at coordinate 747 of CAIQBN010000307.1, forward strand.
GCCAAGGAAAGAAACGGAGATTTGAAAACAATTCGCATGGGTAACCTTTGTTCGGTTGATTGAGGGATATGTGGACTTTAAGAATTTTTCATGACAGAAATGTGACAAATCCGTCAAACCCCGCATCTGTTGCATGCAACTTGGCGAACGCCGGATAGTCTTGAAACCTTCAACCAATTGTCACATTCCTGTCACATCAACTTTTTACGCTTAACGCTTTCAAACCAACCTGTTGGAGCCCTATATGACTCAGTTCACTGTTTTTGCTATGACTCGCCGCGCCGCCTTGGCTGCCAGCATCACACTGACCATTGCTGGTTGCGCCACGCCAAGTGGTCCGGTCAATTTGGCCGAGACGATTGCCGCTACGCCATCGCTCAGTACTTTGAGCACACTGGTCGCGCAAGCCGGACTGACCGAAACCTTGAAGACGGGTGGTCCCTTTACCGTATTTGCCCCAACCAATGACGCCTTCAAGGCGGTGCCTGCAGCTACCCTTTCAGACCTTGCCAAGGACCCGGAGAAGCTCAAAGCGGTGTTGACCTACCACGTGGTTCCTGGCAAGACCATGGCGGCGGACGTCAAAAACAGCAATGCGAAGACCGTCAACGGCGCCAACGTGGCATTGGCCAAGGCCGGTGACTTTGTGACAATCGACAGCGGCGCCGTTGTCACCGCCAATTTGCTTGCCACAAACGGCGTCATTCACACCGTTGATACGGTGTTGATGCCTCCGAAAAAGTAGCTCTGCACGGGGGTGATGCCGACCCCATCACAGGGGTATTGTCTCATGACAAATTTGATTAAATTCACAGCTAGCCCTCGTCATATCTGCGCATGACGCTATCTTGTTGATAGCGTCAAAGACATTCACCTGGCGACCCATTCACAAGACCACGGACACCCCGATGATCCATCTACCCAGCGCAGGTCGCCGTCAATCGCTGCGCACACTGCTCGGACTGTCGCTCGGCACCGCTGTGCCTGCAATGGCGCAGTCCAGCAAAGGCACCGCCACCCGTGGCATCGCCGTTGCGCAAATCGTTGACATGTCTGCCAGCCAAATCGACGTTTCCAAAGACTTTCTGGTCGGCTCGCGCACCGCGTGGCAAGAAATTAACGCCAAAGGCGGCATTCAGGGGAGTCAGGTCAAACACCTTGTTATTGAAGTGGACGGGAGTGCGGCGAGTCTGCGCTCTGCGCTCGACAGCGTAAAGTCCGACGCCCATTGTGTCGCCCTCTTTGGAACAGCCGGAGACCGCACTGCATCGCAACTCTCCAGCATGTTAAAACGGGAAGGACAGGATCTGTCCCATGTGGCGCCTTGGCTACAAAACGTGGATGCGGTGTCCTCCTCAAGCACGTTTCCCATTTTTGCATCGCGCCAGGAGCAAATAGCCCACGCAATCAAATCGCTTTCGGTCATGGGAATCACACAGGTTGGCGCAGTCTATGGTTCCATTGCCGAGTACACAACCTACCGCAGCGACCTGGAGCAAATCGCAAGAGCACTCAAGCTTGCGATTGTTCCCTATCACACCGACGGTGACCTACGCGATCTGGCGCAGACGCTCACACCCGACAGTCCGCGTGTACTGCTTTTTGTGGGTGGCACCCCGGAAATGGTCCGGTTTGCCCAGGGAGTCGAAAAGCAAGCCGTCCAACGCTACCTGATTGCCATGTCTGATGTGAACTTGCAAAGCATTCAGCAACTGGGAGCCTCTCGTTTCACGCCAATGATCGCCACGCAGGTCGTTCCCATGGTCAACTCAAGCATACCCGTGGTGCGGGCCTACCGAAACGCT
>CAIQBN010000308.1 GCA_903870065.1 uncultured beta proteobacterium
GACAGGGGTGTTTAGTAATCTGACCACCATTATTCGCGCCAATCGCGGCACCATCGACAAGTACATGGGTGACTGCGTGATGGCGTTCTGGGGGGCCCCGGTGGACACACCGGAGCATGCGCATCTTGCAGTAAAGTCCGCTATGGAAATGGCCAGCGCGGTGCGGGAAATTAACTCAACCCATCGCTCGCAAGGTTTACCTGAGATCGGGATCGGGATCGGACTCAATACCGGGATTATGTGCGTCGGCGACATGGGATCCAACATTCGGCGCGCCTACACGGTTATTGGCGACTCAGTGAACTTAGGATCACGACTCGAAGGCCTGTCCAAGGCCTACGGCGTTGACATCGTAGTGAGTGAAAGTACGCGCAAGCTGGCTCCGGACTTTGCATGGCAAGAATTGGACCGTGTGCGAGTCAAGGGCAAGGAACTTGCCGTTGCCATTTTTTGGCCAATGGCGCCGGCGGCGCAACTCAATGAGGCAGCCACTGGCGAGATTAAGGCATGGGTAGCATTCGTCAAAGCGTATCGTGCTCAAAATTGGGACCAGGCCGATGTGACCCTGATTAATTTAATGCGCATGAATTCCAAAAAATACCTTTACCAACTATACGCAGAGCGGGTAGCCTCCATGCGTCTGCTGCCATTTGATCCTGAGTGGGATGGCGCAACCAACTTTGAAACGAAATGAGGCGCATGCTGTGAAAGTACGAGTTCTGGGATGCTCCGGCGCTATTGCAAAAGATTGCAGGACCACTTCGTTTCTGATCGATGGAGAAATACTGGTCGATGCCGGAACGGGCGTAGGCGATTTAACGCTTGATGAAATGCGCCGTGTAGACCACGTTCTGTTAAGTCATTCCCATCTCGACCACGTCGCAGCATTGCCCTTGATGGTGGATGCGATTGCGGCGCAACGAAAAGGCCCGCTCAAGGTTTATGCGCTTGCCGGGACCATACAGGCTTTGCGAGCCCATATATTCAATAACGTCATCTGGCCAGACTTTTCTCGTATTCCCACGCCGGAAGCACCGTTCATCACTTTCCACGAAATGCGTGTCGGACAAACATTCCAGTTGTCCAACAAATTCATTGAGGTTTTGCCTGCAGTGCACACAGTGCCAGCGGCGGGATTTGCGATCACCTCTGGCAATGGATGCTGGGTATTTACTGGCGACACCGAACGCAACCAAGCGTTCTGGGACCGGGTTAATCAACTCAACGTCGCGATGTTGGTCATTGAAACAGCCTTTAGCAACCGGGAAAAGGACCTCGCACATCGCAGTTTGCATCTATCGCCCACCGTGTTGGCCAACGAACTCGATCACATTGCGCAGGGAAAAAATTACCCGATTTACATAACCCACACCAAGCCGGCCGAGACTGAATTGATCATGGCAGAGATACAGAGGTTTGATCAAACGCAGCCGTTTGGCCCCAACGTGACACATGATATTCATCGAATGCGTGCCGGGCAGGAGTTTGAGATATGAATGCCGTTGTATCGCAAGGATCTTCGGAAAAGGCAAATGAGCAAGCGTTCTTTGAGTCCCAAAAGCTTCCTTCCCAAAAGAGGGGAATGACATTTGAGGCCTTGTTTTATCGGCAGTTGCACCATGTCACTGCGCGCATACACGATACCGAGAATCTTGAGCAAATCATGCTCGAGGCCAGTCAGGATATTTGCAAGCTGCTCAATGCCGACCGCCTGACTTTGTATGCGGTCAATGATGACCAGACCGCAATCGTCTCCAAAATCAAGACCGGGCTTAACAGTAGCAGCGACCTTAAGCTGCCTATATCCCCTCAAAGCATTGCCGGTTATGCCGCTTTTAGCCGCAAGTCACTCAACTTGCCGGATGTTTATGACGACGAAGCGCTAAAGCTAATTCATCCGTCCCTGACATTTCTGAAGGTGGTTGACAAACGTTCGGGCTATAGGACGAAGCAAATGCTGGTCGCACCGATCCTGGAAGGTAAAACACTGCACGGCGTGCTCCAGGTTATCAACAACAAGAGCGATGAGCCCTTTGGAGAGCTCGAGGTTGACGGTGTTTCCGAATTGTGCAAGACGCTGTCCACCGCTATTCGGCAGCGCGCAAACGGGGTCAGTGCAGCCCAGCGCAAAAAGGCGACTAAATACGATGCATTGGTCGCCGACGGACTATTGACCGAAGACGAATTGAGCCAATGTATTCAGGATGCCCGTGCCGAGGGCAAGTCAGTTGAGCACCTGCTCATGGCTCAGTACAAGATCAAGCCACTGCAAATTGGCCCCTCGCTGGCAAAGTTTTTTGGTGTTCCTTACGAGGCATTTAACGCAGGGCGCATCCGGGCTGAGGCGTTACACGGGTCGCTGAAGCGCGAATTCATCGAGGAGCAAGGCTGGATTCCACTGGAAGAATCGCCTGAGGGCCTGGTCATCATGTGCATGGACCCTGAGGCCGTGCGCGGATCGCGCGTGGTGCCCCAAGTGTTTCCGCGCATTACCAAGTTCTCGTACCGCGTCACCACACAGACTGAGTTTCAGGAGACCCTGGGTCAACTCTTTGGGACA
>CAIQBN010000309.1 GCA_903870065.1 uncultured beta proteobacterium
ATTGCTGCCGCTGTATACAGAACTGGTCACGACCCTTCCGTTTGCGTTGACGCAGGCGCAGCAAAGGGTGTGCGCCGAAATTGCCCTGGATCTGGCAAGACCGGTACCCATGCACCGCCTGCTGCAGGGCGATGTAGGTTCAGGCAAGACGGTTGTGGCCGCGCTGGCGGCCACGATTTGCATCGATGCCGGATGGCAATGCGCGTTGATGGCCCCCACCGAAATCTTGGCTGAACAGCATTTTCGCAAGCTGGTCGGTTGGCTGGAGCCATTGGGCATCACCACGGCCTGGCTCACCGGTAACCAAAAGGCGCGTGAGCGGCGCGAGGCGTTGGCGATGGTGGAGAGCGGAGATGCCCAATTGGTGGTGGGCACCCACGCCGTGATACAGGATAAAGTGCTGTTCAAGAACCTGGCGCTGGCGGTGATTGACGAGCAGCACCGATTTGGCGTTGCTCAGCGACTGGCCCTGCGCAACAAGCTCACCCATGACGGCATGGAGCCGCATATGCTGATGATGACGGCTACACCGATTCCACGTACCCTGGCCATGAGCTACTATGCGGATCTGGATGTCTCCACGATTGACGAGTTGCCTCCCGGGCGCACACCCATTGTGACCAAAGTGGTCAGCGAAGCCCGGCGTGATGAAGTGGTGCAGCGCATCCGGGCGCAAGTGGCTCAGGGTCGGCAGGTCTATTGGGTTTGCCCCCTGATTGAAGAGAGCGAGGCACTCGACCTGACCAACGCCACCCAGACCCATGCTGATTTGAGCGCCGCGCTGCAGGCCGAAAAATTGGCCAACGGGCAGCCCGTTCGCGTTGGGCTGCTGCACTCACGCATGCCAGCGCAGGAGAAAAAGGACGTGATGGCCGAATTCAAGGCCGGGCACATGGCAGTCCTGGTGAGCACCACGGTCATTGAAGTGGGTGTTGATGTGCCCAATGCGTCGCTGATGGTGATCGAGCATGCCGAACGCTTCGGTCTGTCCCAACTTCACCAGTTGCGCGGGCGGGTCGGGCGTGGCGCGGCGGCATCGGCCTGTGTGCTGCTGTATTCGACGGGAGACGCGCCCCGCTTGAGCCAGGCCGCGCGCGAACGCCTGCGGGCCATGGCCGAAACCAACGATGGATTCGAGATTGCCCGGCGCGATCTGGAAATCCGCGGTCCTGGCGAATTCTTGGGAGCCCGACAATCGGGTGACGCGATGCTGCGTTTTGCCGACCTGAGCCAGGATTCGCGGCTGCTGGAGTGGGCGCGCCGCGAAGCCCCTATGCTGCTGGATCAGCACCCCCTGTTGGCGCAACGGCATGTTGCGCGGTGGTTGGGTGGAAAATCGGAATTTTTGAAGGCCTGAAAGGTAGCTGCATGACCGGATTTTTCCCGCTACTTTGGTGGGCACTGGGTGGTGCCATGGTGCTGGGCGCCGCCGTGTACCTGTTCATGGAGTACCAGGCATACTTGCTGCGCACCGATGTCATCAACGTGCCGGGCGGTCTGCGCTTTGTGGCGCAGAGTTTTTCCGTTGAGGTACGCCACGCCAGCAAAGAGATCAAAGTGGTTGCCAAAGAGGCGCAATACACCCGGCAAACTTTGCCAGCGGGCGAGCCGGAGGTGCAGTCGGGCGCGCTGACGGTTACCCTGCCAGCCGTTGGAATGCAGATTGAGGTGGGTCGTATTTCAATCAAGGGCGAGGATGAAGAGGCTGCTTCGGCCACCGGATTTAGCCGGATTGTGCTGGCGGCGTCGGATGAAACCTTACGTCAGATTGAGGGTAAAGAAGCCTCTGAGCGCTCCGAACTGCGGCTCGACCGGGTGCCCGATTCGATTGCGCTGGACTTTCAGCAATTCGCCAACGGAGTGCGTGCCTGGATCGACAAGGTGGAGCAACAGCTTGCAGCACGGATCGCGGCGAAGCGCCAACGGGAGCAGGATGAAGCGAGCGCCGCCATGATGTTGGTGGTGGATCCCAAGGAAGATGTGACGGTACCTTTGAGCGAGGCCGACCGTGAAGCCCGCGCCGGCGCCCAAATTGAAAAGTGGCGGGCCGCCGCCGGTTTCAAGGGTACATCCACGGAGGTCAGCTACGACGCGCGCGGTCAGATTGCCTGGCTGATTGATCTGGATCCGGTTGGCCGGGTCATCCTGCACGCGGCTAAGCGCACGTTCCATGGCAGCCTCAAAGGCGCGACGATAACGGGAATTGGCAACGAGATCGAAATCGCGGTGCGCGACGACTACTGGACAGAAGACGATCCGCGGTTGATTACATTCAGAATTCTCGGGGGAACGACGCCGGAAAATCGCCGGGCCTGGAAGGAGCGCATTGAAATCTTGATTCAGGGCTTCAATCCTCCGATTCACCAGCCGCGCTAGGGCAGGCAGATTACGCAAGGGACGCTATGACATTGACCGAACTGAAATATATTGTTGCCGTCGCGCGTGAGCGCCACTTCGGCAAAGCCGCCGAGGCGTGCTACGTGTCGCAGCCCACACTCTCGGTGGCAGTCAAGAAGCTGGAGGAGGAACTCGACGTCAAATTGTTTGAGCGCAGTGCAAACGAGGTGACGGTCACTCCGCTGGGCGAGGAAATCGTGCGACAGGCGCAAAGCGTGCTGGAGCAGGCCGCCAATATCAAGGACATTGCCAAACGTGGCAAGGACCCGTTGGCGGGGGCCTTGAAGTTAGGCGTGATTTACACCATCGCACCCTACTTGCTGCCCGACCTGGTGCGCCAGGTCATCAAGCGGTCGCCGCAAATGCCCCTGATGTTGCAGGAAAATTTCACGGTCAAGTTGCTGGAAATGCTGCGCACCGGTGAAATTGACTGCGCCATCCTCGCCGAGCCGTTCCCTGACACCGGTCTGGCCACGGCCGCCTTGTACGATGAGCCGTTTCTCGCTGCCGTGCCGATGCAGCATCCCCTGGCTGCGCTGACGGAGGTCAGCACACAGGAGCTCAAGAAAGAGACCATGCTGCTGTTGGGTACGGGGCATTGTTTTCGGGACCATGTGCTGCAGGTTTGCCCCGAATTCGCCCGCTTTTCCAGTGACGCGGAGGGTATTCGCAAAACCTTTGAAGGGTCTTCACTGGAGACCATCAAACACATGGTGGCAGCTGGAATGGGCATTACCCTGGTACCACGGCTTGGCGTTCCGGCCGATGCCCTGACCGCCAAGTCGCGCCGCCAGGCGGATGCGCTGGTGAAATATCTTCCCGTTCATGACGGTCCAGGCTCGGAGCCGCCATCGCGGCGGGTGGTGCTGGTGTGGCGGCGCAGTTTCACCCGTTACGAAGCCATCGCGGCCCTGCGCAACGCGGTATATGCCTGCGAGTTGCCGGGAGTGACGCGGCTCTCCTAGTTGTAGATTAAATTGACCTGTAGCCCTCGTTGTAATTGATTGGGTAGCTATCAAGTGAATAGCAACGTGCCAAGCAAGCTCTCCCTTTACCTTGATCTGATCCGCTGGAATCGCCCGGCGGGCTGGCTCCTGCTTTTGTGGCCGACACTTTCGGCCTTGTGGCTCGCTGTTGGCGGATTTCCGGGCTGGCATCTGGTGCTGGTGTTCACGTTAGGGACCATTCTCATGCGCAGCGCTGGCTGCTGTATCAACGATGTGGCCGATCGGGAGTTCGATCGACACGTCAAACGCACTGCGCAGCGCCCGGTAACACGTGGGGCACTATCTTCCCGCGAGGCGTTGATGGTGGGCGCGGTGCTGGCGGCGCTGGCATTCTTGCTGGTGTTGACAACGAACTCCGTGACGATTGCCTGGTCGCTCGCAGCCCTGGCGGTGACCCTGGTCTACCCCTATGCCAAACGCTTTGTAGCGATGCCGCAGGCTGTCCTGGGTGTTGCCTTCAGCTTTGGCATCCCCATGGCATTCACCGCTGTGCAGGGCGCAATTCCTCCGCTGGTATGGTTACTGGTCGCCGGCAACCTGTTGTGGGTTTTGGCCTATGACACCGAATACGCCATGGTTGATCGCGACGACGATTTGCGCATCGGCATGAAGACCTCAGCGATTACTTTGGGCCGATGGGACGTTGCTGCAGTGATGGTGTTTTATGTCGGCTACCTGGCATTGTGGAGTGCTGCAGTCGGTTCGACCCTGGCCTCATGGTGGTGGTGGGGCGCGGTCGCGGTTGCCGCCAGCCAGGCCCTCTGGCATTACCGGTTGATTCGTGAGCGTTCCCGCGACGGGTGTTTCAAGGCGTTTCGGCTGAATCACTGGCTGGGGTTCACGGTGTTTGCAGGCGTCTTCTTGGCAACCGTCAGACCTGTCTGAGCCTCAACTCCCCAATCATCGCCGCTCAATCGAAGGCGAGTAGAACGACAACACCGAGAAGCCGTTGGATGCCGCCGCTGCCATGCCCCGTAAAATCTACACATGCTGTCTGTAAAAAATGAACTTCTCGGGGCGCTTGCCGCTTCGCTCGAAAAATTGTCACCTGGCGCGGGCGCCAAGGCGGCGTTTGAGTCACCCAAGGTGGCCGCACATGGGGACCTGGCCACCACGGCTGCCATGCAGTTGGCCAAGCCACTTAAACTCAACCCGCGGCAACTGGCCGAAACACTGCGCGCTGATCTGGCAGCCAGCCCCGCTTTTGTGCAGTGGGTCCAGGACATTGAAATTGCCGGGCCGGGATTCCTCAATATCCGTTTGAAGCCGCAAAGCAAACAACAGGTGGTGCGTGAGGTTTTGGGGGCTGGCAAGGCGTATGGCAGTCAACCCAGCAACGGGCAGAGTGTGTTGGTTGAATTTGTGTCAGCCAATCCCACTGGCCCACTGCATGTGGGGCATGGCCGGCAAGCAGCGCTGGGCGACGCTATTTGCAATTTGTTCGCCACACAGGGGTGGCGGGTACACCGTGAGTTCTATTACAACGATGCCGGTGTGCAAATTCAAACGCTGGCTAACAGCACGCAGTTGCGCGCGAAGGGGTTTCGGCCTGGCGACGACTGCTGGCCTGTTGATCCCGCGAACCCGCTGAGCAAAGCTTTTTACAACGGAGAATATATCCAGGAGATCGCTGACGATTTTGTGGCGGGCAAGACGGTGCAGGCCGATGACCGCAGCTTTACTGCCAGTGGAGACAAGGAGGATCTGGACTCGATTCGCAACTTCGCGGTAGCCTACTTGCGCCGTGAGCAGGACAAGGATTTGCAAGCCTTCAACCTGAAGTTTGACGAGTACTACCTGGAGTCCAGCCTGTATTCCAGCGGACGGGTCGAGCAAGCAGTCGGTCAGCTGGTGGCCAACGGCAAGACATATGAATTGGATGATGCCTTGTGGCTCAGGTCAACCGATTACGGGGATGACAAGGACCGTGTCATGCGCAAGAAGGACGGCACCTATACCTACTTCGTCCCCGATGTCGCCTACCACATCGCCAAATGGGAACGCGGTTTTACCAAGGTCGTCAACATCCAGGGAACGGACCACCATGGCACCATTGCCCGCGTGCGCGCCGGACTGCAAGCGGCCGATGTGGGTATTCCACCAGGCTACCCGGACTATGTGTTGCACACCATGGTTCGGGTCGTCAAAGGCGGTGAGGAAGTAAAAATCAGCAAACGCGCTGGCAGTTATGTGACGCTGCGTGATCTGATCGAGTGGACCAGCAAGGATGCTGTGCGGTTTTTTCTGCTCAGCCGCAAACCCGATACCGAATACACTTTTGATGTGGATCTGGCGGTTGCCAAGAACAACGACAACCCGGTTTATTACGTGCAATATGCCCACGCCCGCATTTGTTCCGTGCTGGCGGCATGGGGCGGTGAGCTTGCTGGCCTGCAGGGCGTTGACCTGACTGCACTGCAAAGCCCGCAAGCCTTGGCACTGATGCTGCTGCTGGCCAAGTACCCTGACATGCTGAGCGCCGCTGCACAGGACTTCGCGCCCCACGATGTAAGCTTTTACTTGCGTGAACTTGCCGCCTGTTACCACAGCTACTACGATGCCGAGCGAATTTTGGTCGATGATGACCATGTCAAACAGGCGCGTTTGGCCCTGGTCGCGGCAACTGCGCAGGTGTTGCACAATGGCCTGGCCGTGCTGGGTGTCAGTGCACCGCAAAAAATGTAGTGGAGATTTGGGGCAGAGCCGATGCAAACTGTCCCAACATGGCTAAAAGGAAGCAGTGGATGAAGCAGCAGCTTGGCGGGACCTTTTTGGGGTTCATTATTGGCGTGGTGGTGGGCCTGGGCGGGGCGTTGGCAGTGGCGGTGTATGTCACCAAGGTGCCGGTTCCGTTCATGAACAAAGGGCAAAGCCGGTCAGCCGATCAGGACGAAGCCGAGGCCCGCAAGAACAAGGACTGGGACCCGAATGCACCGCTGTATGGCAAGAATCCGGCCAAGCCCTCTGTTGCAGTAGCGCCGCAAGCGCCGGCAAGTGCCGCATCGGCAGCAAAACCCTCCGATGCAGCCAAGGCGGATGCCAAAGCCGTGGCAAAAGCGGATACCAAGGCCGACAGCAGGCCGGATAACAAGTCCGAATTAAAACCCGCGGTGTCAGCCGATCCACTGGGTGATCTGGCCAAGGCCAAGTCGGCGCCTGCGGCCGCTGAGCCGTTCCTTTTTTATGTTCAGTTGGGCGCCTATCGCACGGCCGAAGAGGCTGAAAGTCAGCGTGCCAAGCTGTCCTTGACGGGCATTGAAACAAAAATTACCGAGCGCGAGCAGTCTGGCCGTGTGGTTTTCCGTGTTCGCACCGGGCCCTACGACACCAAAGAGGACGCCGAGCGCAATAAGGACCGGTTGGAAAAGGCGGGCCTGGAAACATCACTGGTACGCGTTCAGCGCTAATGGGTCGTGGGGAACTTTGATGCCGGGTGCTGATCACAAAGACACTTTTTGGAGTTGTATTGCATGAATATGAAACGTCGGGAATTTTCACAGGCCGCTGCAGGCGTTGCCTTGACCTCATCGGGCTTGCTGTCGCCCTTGGCTTATGCGCAGCTCAAGAAGCCGCAAGCGGGCAAGGATTACCACCAGGTGGACCCGCGCGCCGCAGTTGAGGCGCCGGCAGGCAAGATTGAAGTGGTTGAGTTCTTTTGGTACAGCTGCCCACATTGCAATGCGTTTGAGCCGACGCTGGCGAGTTGGATCACGAACCTGCCAAAAGATATTGCCTTTCGCCGGGTACACGTGTCGTTTCAGGATAGTTTTGTCCCGCAGCAGCGACTTTATTTGTCGCTGGAGGCCATGGGTTTGCTAGACAAACTCCATGCGAAGGTTTTTGCGGCAATTCACGGCGAAAAACTCAAGTTGGCAGTCCGGGATGACATCGCTGAATGGGTCGCCAAACAGGGCGTGGATAAAGCAAAGTTTCTGGAGCAATACAACTCCTTCTCGATTGCCAACAAGGCTACCCGCTCCACCCAGCTGCAAAACGCATACAAAGTCGAGGGTGTCCCTGCGCTGGGCGTGGCCGGACGGTTTTACACCGATGGTGCGCTAGCCGGAAGTATGGATCGTGCGCTGCAGGTGGTTGAGTCCCTGGCGGCAGACATCAGGGCGGGGCGTTAAGCGCCTTACCGGCCTTGCGGCTTTCAAGAAATCGTTGGAGGTTGGAAGCCGCCTGCTGGCGCACTTTGGAGCGCAGAAATGGCGTCCAGCCTAAAAGCAGACCCGGAACCCCTAGGGCCTGACGGGACCAGTCCCAAAAATTAAAACGGTCCCGGTGGGCGGCGATCAGTCCTTGCTCATTGAACGTAAAACGCGCGTCAATGCGGTTCAGCACCAGTCTGCCGGTAGCGCTGAACCGGTAATGGGCGTCCCAATGCGCACTGCCAGTGGTTGCGTCGGCTTGCACCGCGCTGAATTCAAGTCGCCAGGCGTCCAGCCCTTTGCTGCGCGTGGTCTCGGTCAGCATCCGCCACATACCCATCACCTCGCTTTTGCCATTCAGGGCAAATGCTTCATCTTCGAACCGCGCTTCTTCGGCATAACACTGCGCCATGGTGTCGGCGTCGAGTTGGGCAAACGCAGTGTAAAACTTCGTGATCGTGACGGCATTGGCGTGCATCGGGAGTCCTTCTTGCGACTGGAAGAAGTCGGTCTGGCAGAAATCGTACACCAGACCGGCATTGCCGTGTTTTCACCAGCATGCCATGGGACGCAAACCGCGGGCCCTAATCCTTGTGTTTGCCCTTGCGTTTTACCTTGGGTTTTTCGGTGGATTCGGTCGCCGCTGCGTCGGCTGAATCGTGTTTGACGGCCTTGTGGGTTTTCTTTGCAGCAGTTTTTGACGGGGTGCCAGCGCTGGTAGAAAAATTCCCTTTTTTGCCGTTCAATTCCGCCTCGACCCGTTCGCACAAAGTGCGCAGAATTTTCACCCGGGCATAGTTCTTGTCATTGGCTTCGACCAGTGTCCAGGGTGCATTGCCGGTGCTGGTGCGCTCCACCATGTCGCAGATGGCCTGCTGGTAGGCGTCCCATTTTTCCCGATTGCGCCAATCTTCCTGGGTGATTTTGAAGCGCTTGAATTCGATTTGCTCACGCGCCTTGAATCGTTTTAGCTGCTCCTGCTGGCTTATTTGCAGCCAGAATTTGACCACCATCACGCCAGAGTCTGCTAGTTCGTGTTCGAAGTCATTAATTTCGGTATAGGCGCGCAACCAATCGTTCTCGGTGCAAAACCCTTCAACCCGTTCCACCAGAACCCTTCCATACCAGGTGCGGTCGAAGATGGCCACATGTCCCTGGCGTGGTACATGGCGCCAAAAACGCCACAAATAGGGCTGGGCGCGTTCTTCATCTGTGGGTGCTGCGACCGGGATGACCTGGTATTGCCGGGCATCCAGCGCGGCTCCGATGCGGCGAATTGCACCACCTTTTCCTGCGGCGTCGGCACCTTCAAATGCACAAAGCAAAGAACGCCCCTTGAACCGCGGGTCACGCAATAATTCGGACAGGCGGGCCTGCCATTGTGATAGTTCGTTGTCGTAGGCCTTGTCGGGCAGGCTCAGGCTCAGGTCGAGTTCGGACAATATCGTTCGGCCATCGGTATTGACCCGCACCATGGGGGCTACCGGGGACTCCTGC
>CAIQBN010000310.1 GCA_903870065.1 uncultured beta proteobacterium
ATTGCAGACAATTGAATGCTATACCGGCCACACCACGCCGTGGTTGTTCAAAATGGCATCCAGTGGTACATCATGCGATTCAGGCTCAAAGTCCTCGACAAAACCCACTCCAAAACCCAATCCCACTGTGAATGGCTTGGGCTGCAGCGTGGCCATCATCCGGTCGTAGAAACCACCTCCATAACCCAGCCGGTAGCCACCGGGTCCGTAGCCAACACATGGTGCGAACAGCAAAGTGGGCACAATCACCTCGGTGTCTTTTGGCTTCGGAATGCCGTAAGCGTCGTCTTCCATGGGGCAACCGGGGTACCAGGCATGAAATGTCATGGTCTTGTTTTCCTTGTCGACAACCGGTAACCCGATCCGGCGCAACTGCGGCTGATCCACGAGCTCTCCGTCTTCCTTCCAGCGGTGCAAGGCGGGCAGCGGGTCGAATTCGCCCTTGATGGGCCAATAGGCACCAATAATCGTATCGGGACGACCCACCAGCCAGATCCGCATGACTTGCTGCAATAAATCGGCTTGAAGTAGTCGATCAGGCAGGTTCAGCCGTTGTTCCAGTAAAGCCTTTCGCAGTGCCTTTTTGGCCGCGATTTTCAGTTCTTCTGACTTGTCCATAATCTCCACATGCAGTTTTCAGCCATTCTGACATCGATAGTGCTCTTCAGCGCTAGCACCTTGCCCATTTCAACCCCCGCATACGGCGCAAACCAGGATCATTCGCAAGTAGACGCCATTGTGCTGGACATGGCGCAGGCATACAAGCAACGCGACCGTAAACGTCTGGGCACTTTACTCAAACAGGTTCGCGGCCACGTGCTGGAGCCGTGGGCGGCCTACTGGGAATTATCTGCACGGCTCGATTCAGCCAGCGCGACCGACATTCATGACTTTTTTACGCGCTACAGCGATAGCTACCAGGAGGACCGTTTGCGCAATGAGTGGCTGCTGCAGCTAGGGCGCAACCGGGACTGGGTCGCTTTCAACCGCGAGTATCCCCAGTACCGAATGAACGACGATCGATCGGTGCGTTGTTACGCACTGCTAGCTGAGCACTTGAGCAGCGGCGTGGACAACACAGCACAAGTCCGGGAAGCCTGGCTCGGAATGAAAGAAACTGATGACGGATGCGCCAGCGCGGCAGAACAGTTGGTACAAGATCACACCGCATCCCATCAAATGGTGTGGCAACGGGCGCGCCTTGGCATGGAAAATGACCGCCTGCGGGTGGTCACCCAAGCTGTTGGCATGATCAGCCCCCGGTCGATTCAAGCAGTCAACACGCTCTACGTGAACCCCGGCAAGTACCTCAATGACAAATTGACGGCACTGCAACCCAAGACCCGCGAACTGGTGTCATTGGCCCTCATTCGACAAGCATATCTGGATCCTGCTGAGGCAGCGGTCGAAATCAACAAACTGCGATGGAAAACCCAGTTGACGCAAGAGGAGCGCAGCTGGATCTGGGGCGTCATTGGCAAGCGCGCAGCGCAAAAGCTGTCCAATGAGGCACCGGACTACTTTGCCAACGGCCAAGCCAGCGCGATGCACGAAGATCATTTGGCATGGCAAGTACGGGCTGCACTGCGCGCGGGTCGCTGGACGCAAGTACAGACCGCCATCGAGGCCATGACCGATCCCCAGCGCAATGAAGCGACCTGGGTCTACTGGCGCGCCCGCGCATTGCTGCAAGTGGCAGCCGAGGGCGCACGTGCGCGCGCTCTGCCATTGCTTGAAAGCATTGCCGGCGTGCGCGGGTTTTATGAGCAGCTTGCTTTGGATGAATTGGGCCAGCGTGTCACGGTGTCAGCCAGGCCAGCAGCGCTGAGCACCGAAGAAAAAGTAGCCGCCCGCTCCAACCCAGGGCTGATCCGGGCACTCCATGCCATTCGCATTGGCCTGCGGCCTGAAGGTGTACGTGAATGGAACTACACCACCAACCTGCATGTGCGCGGCGGCATGGATGACCGCGGGCTGCTGGCCGCAGCCGACCTGGCCTGCCAGCACGAAGTATGGGATCGCTGCATCAATACCAGCGAGCGCACCAAGTCGGTCATCGACTTTGAGCAACGCTTTCCGATGCCATTTAAAAACGCCGTGGTAACGCGTGCCGACCAGATCGGACTGGACCCGGCCTATGTGTACGGTCTGATCCGCCAGGAAAGCCGTTTCATCATGGACGCCAAGTCCGGGGTAGGCGCTTCGGGTTTGATGCAGGTCATGCCAACGACCGCGCGCTGGACTGCCAAGAAAATAGGACTGAACGGATTCCAGCCCCAGCAAATCAACGACCGGGATACCAATATCGCCATCGGTACGGGCTACCTCAAACTGGTACTGGATAGTTTCGATGGTTCCTTGCCACTGGCTGCAGCAGCCTATAACGCCGGACCTGGTCGACCCCGCAGCTGGCGCGGTGCAAGCGGCGCGCCGGTAATGGAGGCTGCCATCTGGGCAGAAAACGTTCCATTCAATGAAACACGCGACTATGTCAAGAAAGTGCTGGCCAACACCACCAGCTACGCTGCACTCATGACCGGGCAACCGCAGTCGATCAAAGCGCGCCTGGGCAGCGTCGGGCCCAAGGATGCCGCCGTGCCAGAAACAGGACTTGATTTGCCCTGATCATCAATCTGCGGCGCAATTTGCATCAATCGGCGGCCCGCGCAGCCCTACCATCACGTTTTCACTTAACGGGACACCTTTCATGCTGAAACTCTACATTGGCAACAAGAACTATTCGTCCTGGTCCATGCGCCCCTGGGTGCTGCTGCGCCAGGCCGGCATCGCGTTTGAGGAAGTCATGGTCCGCTTCGATTCATTCGATTCCGACTCGACTTTTAAGTCCACACTGCGCAACATGACCCCGACTGGCAAGGTTCCGCTGCTGGTCGACGGCGATCTGGCGGTCTGGGATACGTTGGCAATCACCGAATATGCCGCCGAGCTATTTCCCGAGAAAAACATTTGGCCCGCCGATCAGGCCGATCGTGCACGGGCGCGAAGTATCTGTGCAGAAATGCACAGCGGCTTTACCAACCTGCGCAGTGCCTGCCCCATGAATATCGAAGCCGATCTCTCCGACATCGGTGGGCTGATCTGGCGGGACAAGCCGGGCGTGCGCAACGATGTGCAACGGCTGGTCGAGATGTGGGGCACGCTACTGCACGAGCACGGCGGCCCCCTGCTGTTTGGCACATTCAGCGCTGCCGATGCCTACTTTTCGCCGGTTTGCACCCGCATCAAAACCTATGCCTTGCCAGTGCCACCAATCATTGCGACTTACATCGAGCAGGTTTGCGCGTTGCCTGCAGTACAGACCTGGACCGGCGCTGCCCTGGCTGAAAACGATTTTCTGGACTTTGAAGAACCCTACCGGCTGAAACCCGCAGCTTGATGGAAACCTATTTGGTCGGTGGCGCAGTGCGCGATGCATTGATGGGACTGCCCGTGCAGGACCGGGACTGGGTTGTCGTGGGTGCTACGCCGCAGGCGCTGCAAGATCAGGGTTTCCTGCCGGTGGGACGCGACTTTCCCGTCTTCTTGCACCCCGTTTCCAAAGAGGAATACGCCTTGGCGCGCACCGAGCGCAATACGGCGCCGGGTTACCGGGGCTTTGCCGTGCATGCAGCGCCCGATGTAACGCTGGAGGATGACCTGGCGCGACGCGATCTCACTATCAATTCAATAGCTGTAAAAGCAGATTCCACGAGGGCTAGTGGCCTTTTTTCTTCAAAAAATTCGTCCCTCGCGGCAAATTGGGAAGCCGGCGGCGCACTGATCGATCCGTATGGCGGCCGCCAGGACATCGCCGACAAGGTTCTGCGGCATGTGACACCGGCATTTCGGGAAGATCCTGTACGCATTTTGCGCCTGGCCCGTTTTGCCGCCCGGTTCACTGATTTCACCGTGGCGCCGCAAACGCAGGCGTTGGTGCGCGACATGGTGACCACCGGCGAAGTTGATCATTTGGTGCCTGAACGTGTATGGCAGGAAATTTCGCGTGGCTTGATGGAGGCGCAACCTTCGCGCATGTTCGCGGTGCTGCGTAATTGCGGTGCCCTCAACCGCCTGCTACCCGAACTCGATTGCCTGTGGGGCGTGCCGCAAAGTGCTGAGCATCACCCCGAGGTTGACACGGGAGTGCATGTGATGCTGGTCATCGACATGGCCGCCCGGCTCAATGCCAACCTGGCTGTGCGGTTTGCCTGCCTGACGCACGATGTGGGCAAAGGCACCACACCAGCGCATGTATTACCGCGCCATATTGGTCACGAGGAGCGCAGCGTTCGAATCCTCAAGGGCTTGTGCCAGCGCCTGCGGGTGCCAGTGGAGTGCAAGGAACTAGCCGATGTCGTGGCGCGTGAACACGGCAATATTCACCGCAGTGGCGAACTCAATGCCTCTGCAATCATGCGCCTGCTGGAACGCTGCGACGCAATTCGTAAACCGGGCCGCTTTGCCGACATTCTCTTGGCCTGCGAATGCGACGCCAGGGGTCGCCTTGGTCTGCACGACAGCGCCTACCCCCAGGCCAAGCGACTGACTGATGCGCTGGCGAGTGCACTATCAGTAGCTACTAATTCAATAGCTACAGAAGCCCAATTGACGGGGGCTAAAGGTGAAAAAATAGGTGAACTTATCCGTCAGGCAAGAACCCAGGCTGTGGCCAGAACCCTGTAAGCGACCGCCGCGATCAGCGCAGGTTGGAGCGGGTCCAGCGCACAATATCCGACGCGCCTAACGCGCCGGCACGGCGGACAAGCTCGCGACCGCCCACAAACAACACCAGGGTTGGAATACTCCGGATATTGAACCGCGCGCCCAATGCCTGCGCTTCTTCGGTATCCACTTTGACCACTCTCACAAAGGGTTCCAGCTCGGCCGTTGCCTGCTCCAGCGCTGGCGCCATTTGACGGCAGGGGCCGCACCAGGGTGCCCAAAAGTCAACTAACACCGGAATGTGATTGCGCCCGATATGCTTCTCGAAGGCTGCCGCATCCAGGGCCGTGGTGTGGGCAATAAACAAGGGCTTGTGGCAGTTGCCGCAATCGGGCGCGCCCGTCTGGTCCGACGTCTTGACGCGATTGGTTGTGTGGCAATGGGGGCAAACAATATGCAACGCTTCAGTCATGGATCACCTCTCTGACAGCCCAGTTGGGGTTGCCAGGGTGCGCTTTCAAGGCCCTGCCAATGTGAGCCAGATTGAAAGTACGTCCAAATCCAGTACCGATTGATTGCTCACCGGCCCAAGGTAGTAGAGATGGGGCGTGCCAATCGTATTCACACCCAAATAGCTGCCACTGGCAGAGTAGGCACGCAGCCGGTACCCGGCAACTGTGTCCACAGTGGCCACACCTGACGGAGAAAAATGGTCAGGATACGTGCGTTCGGCCCAGGCAAAAACCCTGTCGGCTTCTGCGTTCAAGCCCGACGACGGGGTGCTGCCGACGCGAAACACCGAGCCATCTGCACTTTTGACGGCAACCGGCACCGCGCTCGACTGTGAAGTGCCTGAACCCAGTTGCCCGAAGTCATTTTGACCCCATGCGTAGACCTCGCCCGCAGATGCAAGTGCCAGCGCAAAATTTTGGCCCGCAGCCAGTTCGGAAACCGCGTTCAGCCCTTGGACCACGGCCACTGCGGAGCGCCCACTGGTGCCGCCATCGCCGAGTTGTCCCTGGTCGTTCTTGCCCCACGACCACACCCGCCCGTCCCCTGCGAGGGCCAAATTATGGTGGTTGCCCACTGCAATGGCGGTGATTCCCGATAGCCCCGGAACCTGCTTCGGGCTGCGTTGCACCAAGCCAGCGCTGCTTGAGCCAAGCTGGCCATCCAGATTGAAGCCCCAGGCCCACACCGTGCCGTCTTTCTTCAATGCGACACTGTGGGCGCATCCGGCGCCAAGGGCTGCAATGTTATCCAGTCCCGCCACCGCCACGGGTGCCAAGCGGTCAGTGGACGTTCCGTCGCCCAGTTGACCCGTGCTGTTAAATCCCCAGGCGAGCGCCGTGCCATCACTTTTCAGCGCCAAACTATGAAGACAGCCCGCTGCCACAGCTACAACACCAGTGGCCCCAGCCACGGCAACTGGCGTCTCGCGCGACTGCGCGCTGGCGTCGCCCACCTGTCCCTGCTGGTTGTAGCCCCAGCCGGTCAAGCTGCCGTTTGCATTGATCGCAAGCGAGTGGTATGCACCCGCAACCACGTGAAGATGGGCGCCGGCGCTGAGAACGGCAACCGGTGTCGCCCGGTTGATACGCGTCCCGTCTCCCAACTGGCCGGCACCTCGCCCTGAACTATCGGTATTGTTAAGACCCCACGCAACCAGGCTCCCGTCCAACTTGCGCGCCAAACCATGGGATCCACCCGCGCTGACATCGGCAACGCCCGCGAGTCCGGGCAGCCGCGACGGTATAAACCGATGCTCCGTTGTGCCGTCACACAATTGACCATACAAATTGGCGCCCCAGGCCCAGACAGTTCCGTCTGCGTCCACAACATACGCGTTGTAGGCGCCCGCTGCGATTCGCCCGGCGCTGGCCGCCCCATGGCTTAGCAGCAGCGCCAAAACCAACGCGAGCCACCCTGTGTGCGCTGCACACACTGCGGCAACCCGCTGGGTTCGCAACCAATGGATAGGTACCATGGCAACTCCTTGATGGCTGCGCTTGCCAACCCGGCGCAGCGCACCGAAGGCCAGGCAAACGATCAATTCATCCAGAGCCAGTATAGGTCCAGGTCCCGCTTACAACCGGTGCGTTCGGTCACCGCGGGAAAATCCCATGGCTCCCCAATAGGCGCCCCGGGTCAGGCCAATCACCTTAAAGAACTCGCCCATTTCGTGCTCCATGATCAGCTTTTGTGCGGCGGTGCGGTCGGCCCGGGATGCGGCCTGCATCGCATCGACCAGGCCACAATTGATCAAAAAATGGGCTTGACTGGTATAGCCCAACACTTCCAACCCGGCATCCTGCGCTGCCACTGCAATACCCGTGAAGTTGACGTGGGCCGTAATATCCTTTGCACCAACATGCACCAGCGGGTCGGTGTCAGCCAAGTGGGCGCGGTGGCACATCACGGTTCCCATGTGCCTTTGCTCATGGTAGTACTCAGCTTCCGGAAATCCATAGTCCAGCAGAAAAACCGACCCGGCCTGCAAGCGGTCTGCGACGCTCCGGATAAAACCTTCGCCTTGCAAATGAATTTCGGTCAGGTAATCGTGCACACCACTCACTTCGTGTGGCGGGCGCAGTTCGGTGGCGCGATCCTGCCACGCCAACCGGTCAACCGGGTCGCTGCTATCCAAAACAACGCCCCGTTCAAACCATTGACCCGCCACCCGCGCCAGCAACTTGACCGGCATGGCGTCCAGCACCTCGTTGCCAACCACAACGCCCTGCATGGCATCGGGCAACGCATCGACCCACCGCACCCGATTGGCATGGGCTTGGAGAGTTGCCCGCTGCCGGTCCTTGAGCGGCTCAGACAAATCAACAATGGTGTAGCGACGCACGATCACGCCCAGGGCGTCCAGCGCATCGAGCATCTGCAGTGCCAGCGCGCCGGTGCCCGCACCAAACTCCCAGACCTCATCCGTGCCGGTTGCCTCCAGCGCCTGCGCCACCTGGCGTGCCAGTGCCTGACCGAACAAGGGTGAAATTTCAGGCGCTGTCACGAAATCGCTGCCAACACCCACCATCTCGCCCTGGCTGTTGCGCATGCCCTGTGGCATTGCTCCAAACACGGTGGAGCCGCGGGCGTAGTAACCCAGAACAGGTGCATAAAGCGCCTGTGCCATCAATGCGTCAAAGCCGATCCAACCACCGCTGGCATTGATGACTTTGCTGAGGTGCGCCAGCATGGGATCGGAGGCTGTTTCGTCGACTGAGCGGGGCGAAGTTTCAAAACTGGATTCGGATTTGGTAGTCATAAGGGGCTGAATTGTCTCGCATTGCACCAGGCCCGCAAGCGGGGCTGCGCCAGCGGAAAACCCGCTCCAATGTCCGTCAGGGTATGCACAGGGTGTGTCATCACGGCATCAAAATTTTCGCGTAGGCACCCGATGCCTTCAACTTGCGCAACCCGGAGTCAAACCGGTCAGCCAGTGTCTGACCATTGGGAATGGCGCGGGACAAAAGAATGTAGTAGTCGTTTTCTTCGGCAACCTTGGGATGGTGGGTGAATCGAGCGGCCTGATCCGGCGACAAGGTTTTCTTGATCGTAGAGTAGCCAACAATTTTGGACGTTTCGTAAACATCGATCCGGCCTGCAATCAGTTTTTTGAAATTGAGTTCTTCGGATGGTGCGGCATCCGCAACAATTTGCTGGGTCTTGTAAACCGCCTCGTTCTTGTAACCGCTGGTTACGCCAACCTTGTACTGCTTTAAATCATCCATGGTCGCCCAATCAAAAGGGGTGCTCTTCAAATGAAAATACACGCTCTGGTCGGTAACCAACGCCAACTTGTTGAACAAGAAATGGTTCTCCCGCTCGGGTGTTCGGCTCCATGGAAAGGTGCCATCAAAACTACCGTCCCGGGTCTTCAAATAGCTGCGCTTCCAGGGAAAGTAGCTGAATTTCACGTCCAGCCCCTCCAATTTGAACGCAGCCACCACCACCTTCTCCAGCAGTTTGCTGTGTGCATCCGCCTCGGATGTATAGGGAGGCCATTCACCGATGGCCAAATTCACGACGTCACTGGCAAGGGCGCTGGTGCAGCCGATCCAGGCCCAGCACAACAGAAATACCCAATATCGCACCGCAAACACTCCTGACACGCTGCAGGATCGGACCAGCCACTCCGACGAGACCGACCGGTCAACACCACGATGACACCCTGACACCAGGCAAATTCTTATTGATCTGAGCACGCAGACCCCAACGCATTTTGACCCGGGTTGATGTACCCGAGGTTAACCCAACCAAGCTTGGCAGGACCCATGGTTTGCCTTAACATTTCAGAAATATTTTCAGGCATCGGGATCAGTGGGCGCCCGTTTGCGCAGCACCTCAGGAGGCCCGATGACGGTATCCCTATCTTCATGCAGGCGAGTATCTGCGATCCACATCGCACTGTTGGCATGCGTTGCTCCAGCATGGTCACAGACCTCGGGAATTACTGATCTGGATCAAGTCAATATCACGATTGGCCGCGGCCAGCTGAGATCAATGCATGGACTGACACGCCCAGAATTCGAAAATTCGCTCGCGGGCACCAGCCCACTGATTGCGGTGTCGCGCCTGCCCGGCGTGAGCTTCACGTCTGCCGACACGCTGGGTAGCTACGAATGGTCCACGCGGATCGCCGTTCGCGGGTTTTCACAGACCCAGCTCGGTTTCACACTGGACGATGTGCCGCTGGGCGATATGTCCTATGCCAATTACAACGGCCTGCACATCAGCCGCGCAATCTCCAGTGAAAACGTATCCCGCGCTTTTCTTTCGCAAGGATCTGGCGCGCTGGATACTGCCACTTCGAGCAATCTTGGAGGCACCCTTCAGTTCTATTCCACCCAACCGCAAAAGCAGTTCAGGCTTCAAGTGCAAGAATCCGCCGGCAGCAACCAGCATCGGCGTCAGTTTGTTCGACTGGATTCGGGCATCACCGACGGCGGGCAGTGGTACATCAGCCACACCCAACAGGCAGCTGTCAAGTGGAAGGGCACGGGCGACCAGCGCCAGGAACAGTGGAATTTGAAGTACTTCCAGGAGATCGGGACCAGCCGTTTGTCTGCCTTCGTGAACACATCAAGACGACGCGACATCGACTACCAGGACATGTCGCTGGAGATGATCAACCGCCTGGGCGAACGGTGGGACAATTTCTATCCGGACTTTGCAGCTGCGCTGAGTGCATCACGCACGTCATGCGGCAACAGCGGCAGTGTTTACGTGAGCCAGTGTGACGACGCCTACTACGCCGGCTCGGGTTTACGCGATGACCGGCTGGGCGGCATCACGCTGGATACCGAATTGTCCGACACCGCCCGCGTAAAGACCACGGTATACCGGCATGACAACCACGGCAGCGGGTTGTGGTTCACCCCTTACACACCCTCACCCGACGGCACACCGCTGTCACTGCGAACCACTGAATACGACATTCGACGCGGCGGTCTGCTTACTGTCCTGCGCTACGACTTCTCCGACCATCAGATCCGCCTGGGTTACTGGCATGAAGGCAACGAGTTTCAAACGGCCCGCCGGTTCTACCCCACGCCAGCGGCGGCACCAACCGACCCGTACGACTATCCCACCAACCCGTTTCTTACGAGCTGGCAATACCGATTCCAGATCAGCACCGACCAGGTGTCAGTCTCGCAAACCTATACGGCATCGCCCGAACTGGTGTTGGGTGCAGGTTTCAAGACGCTTCGCGTCGGCATCGACGGCATGCTGGAGGTCGGCACCGGCAAACCGTCGGGCAGCATCATTGCGGAGAACTATTTTTTACCCCAAGCGGGTCTAACCTACCAGGTCTCTCCAAATAGCGAGTTGTTTGCCAGCGTTGCCCGCAATATGCGCGCTTACCCGGCAACGGCGACCGGCGCGGCACCCTTTGCGACCACCGATGCCGGGTTCGAAGCCATGAAGGACACCATCCAGCCGGAAACGTCCGATACCCTGGAGGGCGGCTGGAGAGCGCACAGTGCACAGTTTCAAGGTTCGCTCACCGCCTATCACGTCCGGTTCGGGAACCGCTTGTTGGCCGTTCAGCGCGGTGCGGGCATTGTGGGAAATCCCTCAGTTCTGTCAAATGTGGGCGCCGTGCTCAGCACGGGGGTGGAAGCCGCTCTATCCGTGCGTCTGGCAGCAGGACTGCATTGGTACAACAGTCTCAGCCAGAGCACCTCCATTTATCAAGACGACGTGATGAGCGATGGTGTCCGAGTGGCCATTGCGGGCAAGCAGGTTGTCGACACACCACGGACCCTGTTCAAGTCATCACTCGTCTACGACGATGGCCATTTATTGGTTCAACTGGATGCTGACCACATGTCACAGCGTTACTACACCTACTTGAACGACAGTGCGGCGCCCTCGCGCACTCTGCTCAACTTGAATGTGGGCTACCGGACAAAGCGCCTTGCCGGCTTGTCGGACATTGGCGTGCGGGTCGGCATCACCAACCTGACCAACCAAAGCTACATAGCCACGTTGGGCAGCAACGATTTTGTTAATTCTGATGCCAGCGGCACTAGCCAGACCCTACTGCCTGGCGCACCGCGAAGCTTTTTTTTCACCATTTCGGCAAGACTATAAAAGCCTTAACTGGCCTCTGCCGGAATCCTCGACTTTGAAAGCCGCCACCACTTGGACCAGATCTTGCGCCTGACTCTTGAGGCTACCCGCTGCTGCGGCCATTTGCTCCACCAACGCAGCGTTCTGCTGGGTTGTTAAGTCCATCTGGCTTACCGCCTCGCCGACTTGCGATACGCCCAAAGATTGTTCGCTGCTGGCAGCGCTGATTTCGCCCATGATGTCGGTCACGCGCCGGATGCTGGCGACCACTTCGGCCATCGTGGTGCCGGCCTTGTCAGCCAGGGAGGTCCCATGCTCGACCCGTTCGACACTGGCATTGATCAGTGCCTTGATCTCTTTGGCGGCTTCGGCGCTTCGACCGGCGAGTGATCTCACTTCACTGGCCACCACAGCAAAACCGCGCCCCTGATCGCCCGCCCGTGCCGCTTCAACAGCTGCATTCAATGCCAGGATGTTGGTCTGAAACGCAATACCGTCAATGACACTGATGATGTCGGAAATCCGGTGACTGGACTCGTTGATGCCTTTCATCGTCTGCACAACCTCTCCAACCACATTCCCCCCTTCGACTGCAATGGCCGATGCGCTTTGGGCAAGCTGGTTGGCGTGGCGCGCACTGTCAGCGTTTTGTCGGACCGTGGATCCGAGCTCCTCCATGGAGGCTGCCGTTTCTTCCAATGCACTGGCCTGCTGTTCGGTACGCGAAGAGAGGTCATGGTTGCCTTGCGCGATCTCGGCGCTGGCATTGGCAACACTGTCGGAGCCCAGGCGCACGGCACTGACCACACTGGACAAGCTGCTCTGCATCTTGGCCATGGATCGCAGCAAGTGCGCGACCTCATCCCTGCCTTCAACACGAATACGCAGGGTCAAGTCGCCGTGCGCAACGGCGTCGACCACGCGGACTGCCTTTCCAATTCCCTGGCGAATACTCTTGGAAATGACAAACGCGATCCAGCCGATGACCAACACCGCTAGCAGCACCACCACCGCAGTTTGCAGGGTCTGAGCGACCATTTCCGCCTTGAGGTCATCGGCATACATGCCTGAGCCAATCACCCAGCCCCACGGCGCAAACCCTTGAACATAGGAGATCTTCTCCACCGCAACATCGCTCCCTGGTTTTGGCCAGAAATAGGCTACCAGGCCGGCCTTATCGCTCTGCACCTTTTTGACAAAGAGATCGAGTAGCGGTGGCCCGCCGTTGACACCGGGGATGGTCTTGCCCTGAAGGTCTGGCTTGATGGGGTGCATGACGATTCTGGCGGGCGATGCCATGTCGCTGATGAAAAAGTACTCATCTTTGCTGTAACGCATCTGCGCGATGGCCTGCTTGGCCATGTTCTGTGCGTCGTCGCGCGAAACCCTGCCCGAAACCTCCAACTGATGCGCCCAAGACAACACGCCGGATGCGCTTTCAACGGTGTGGCGCACCAGCGCTTCTCGCCCTTCGCGATTGTGGTTGCGCATGTCGAGCAGCAAATAAGTTGCCACTGTCAGCAGCCCCAAAACGCTGACAAAAGTAAGCAAAGCGAGTTTGAAAAGCAGCGAAATTTGATTCAGGAGATGTCGCATCATGTACTCGGTAAGTAACAATTTTTTATGGTCGGCATGGTGGTGCTGACCTGACCTGACCTGACCAGGCCGAGATGCCGGCCGCGCCTGATTTGGCAAAGCGCGCATTCTCGTGCAGATGCACCTTCTTGGGGCAGGTCCGCGTCTCAATCTAGTATTTGATTGATCCAGGTCAACGCGAAGCCGCACAATTGAACACGCCACGGTCTACGCACCGTAGCTGCCACGCCCTGTTCGGACCGGATTCATCGGGACGCAATGTCGGTCCATGGCAAATATTCGAACCCACCGCAACCGTAGAATCAAGCCCCATTCATCACAACACACGCCCATGTCCGACCATTGCACTGCGGGTGCTCACCTTCCGACCGTTCTGGTAACCGGTGCCGCCAGACGCCTGGGTCGTGAAATTGCGCTGGCGCTGGCTGCGGCTGGCTGGCGGGTCGCTGTGCATTACCGCAATTCGCTTGATGACGCCACCGCAACAGTGGCTGAGTGTGCCGCGCTGACGGGCGGTGCCGCCGGATTTCGCGCCAATCTTGACGATGAAATGGCAGTGCGCGGGTTGTTGCCAGCGGTAGTGCAGAAACTGGGGCATGTCGATGCCGTGGTCAACAGTGCGTCCACTTTTGAACACGATACGAACAGCAGTTTTAGCTTTTCTGCGATGGAAAAGCATATGCGAAGTAATGCGGGTGCGGCGATTTTGCTGGCCCAGGCACTGCATACCCACCTTGCACACCGGCCAGAAGTCGCCAACTCTGATACGCCAACTCCGCGTGGCGTTGTCGTTAATTTGCTGGACCAGAAGTTATGGAACCAAAACCCTGACTTCTTCAGCTACACCCTCTCCAAAGCGGCATTGGAAGCCGCCAACACCATGCTGGCGCTGGCGCTGAGCCCGTTGGTACGGGTAGTCGGGGTAGCGCCGGGCCTGACCCTGACCAGCCATTTGCTCAGCGATGCCAAGTTTGAGGCGCTGCACAGACTCTCACCCTTGGGTCGCTCTTCAACAGCACCGGACGTGGCATCGGCCGTGTTATTTGCGCTACAAAACCAGTCCATTACCGGCACAACGCTGCTGGTGGACGGCGGCCAGCACCTGATGCGCTTTGAGCGCGATTTTTCCCTGATGTAGAAACCCATACAGCCCATGCAACACACCACGGGAACACAAATTCTGACGCTCACCGGATTGCGGTTCGACGCCAACCTGGGCATTCTTGAGTCGGAAAAGCTTGCACCCCAACCCATTCAGGTGGATGCTGAGCTGAGCCTCGGAACCCAACCCCTGCTGCCCCGCGACGACGACATTCACCATGTTCTGGACTACCGCAAGGTGCGCCAGATCATCATCAATGAATGCACGGCAGAACACGTCAACCTGCTGGAGAGCCTGATTGGCAAGCTGGCCCATCGGCTAATGCAATTGCCCGGCGTGCAAGGTGTGCGGGTGAAGATCGCCAAGCTGGAAATTTTTGATGACTGCGAAGTAGCGATACGGGTTGAAGCCGGTGAATGGTAGCCCTGTGAAACCGTCAATCTGAGACTGCGCAGTAGCCCTGCGGATTGAGGCTTTGCCAGCGCCAGGCATCGGCGCACATGGTCTGCAAGTCACGGCTGGCATGCCAGTTCAATAGACCATGGGCCAGTGCCGGGTTGGCATAACAGGCCGCAACGTCGCCCGCGCGGCGCGGTTGTACCCGGTAAGGAACCGACCTGCCGCTCGCCAACTCAAAGGCCTGCACCATGTTCAGCACGCTATAGCCTGTTCCGGTGCCCAGGTTGATCGCAGTGCACCCGCCCATCGCTGATCCGGCCAGCATTTCCAGCGTGCGCAGATGGCCCAGGGCCAAATCCACCACGTGAATGTAGTCACGCACACCGGTTCCATCCGGTGTGGCGTAGTCATTGCCCCACACATTCAAAAACTCGCGCCGTCCCACCGCCACTTGCGCGACGAAGGGCAGCAAATTGTTCGGCACGCCTTGCGGGTCTTCACCAATTCGGCCGCTGCTGTGAGCACCCACCGGGTTGAAGTAACGCAAAATGCCGAATCGCCATGAAGGGTCTGCAGCAAACGCATCGCGCAGCAAGTCTTCCACAATCAGTTTGCTGCGTCCGTACGGATTGGTTGCAGACAAGGGGTGGTCTTCCGTCAGAGGCAAGCGCTGAGGATCACCGTAAACCGTGGCTGATGAACTAAACACCATGGAGCGGACGCCACAGCTTTGCATGGCTTCAAGCAAACGCAGTGTTCCCACGACATTGTTGTCGTAGTAACGCAATGGCTGCTGCACCGACTCGCCCACTGCCTTGAGTCCGGCAAAATGAACAACCGCAGTTGCACCACTCGCCCGCAGGGCAGCCCGCAGTGCGGCACCGTCACGCACATCACCTTGAACCCGGGTGAGGCTCTTTCTGGTGATTTGTTCAACCCGGTTCAGCGCTTCGGGCTTGCTGTTGCAATAGTTGTCGAAAACCGTAACGCTGTAGCCCGCCTGGAGAAGCTCCACACAAGTATGCGAACCGATGTACCCTGCGCCGCCGGTTACAAAAATACAATTATTCATATCAAATTGACCCCTGCCCCTCGTGAAATATGCTTAGAAAGCTATACAAATAATAGCAAAAGTGCACCAAGCCGCGGCAACACCATGTTGGTTAGCACAGCACGATGGGCAAGCGAGCGCGCACCATACGCATCCCCTACAATTTCAACAACCAGCTCTGTGTACTTTGCGCGGGCTTGCTGTGCCAAGAACTGCTACATCCGAGGCAGGACAGGAATTGGGGAAGTGCCTCCAATCCCACTTGCCGGAAACACCGAAAATACCCCCCTTACCCCTGCCGGGCCTGGTTCGGCACCTGGAGCATGAATGAGCGCAGTCTGGATTGAAAATGAAGTGGCACCCTTGGCCAAAGAGGCCAAGATCGAACGCGAAACCCATAAACTGGAAAAACGCCTGTGTCGCCAGGTTGGCCAAGCCATTATCGATTTCAATATGATTGAAGAGGGTGACCGTGTCATGGTGTGCCTGTCGGGCGGCAAAGACA
>CAIQBN010000311.1 GCA_903870065.1 uncultured beta proteobacterium
GGGCGCAATGGCGCGTCCAGTCGCTGGTCAGGTCTTGCCAGAAGTCTTGCGGCAGGCGCGGGTTGTCGGGCTGGCTCCAGCTTTGGTCGGTGAAGGCTAGGTCGTAGACCTGCTCCCACAGAGGGGCGTAGTGGGTGGTTAGGCAATTGAGGGCGAGGTAGCGTGCCAAGGATGCAGGTACGGTGTTAGGAAACGGCATGGGATCAATGACATCACTTTTAATCCTTGGCTTGCCGGTTGTTTTCACCATGTAATCACATGGAATAGATGTCATAAAAACACCAAGTTCCAGTAGATGTTTTGGTTCTCTAAACGCCACAGAAAATACAGTATCAATGTGAGCAACGCCTTCAAGAGCAAGCATGGGCATAGAGGTTCGCTCTGATGCTCCGCCAACGTAACTGCGATGAAAATGCCGAAAACACTCCGTCACCAGCGGTCGATAAGCCCGCAACACCTGCACTGGCTGGTTTGTGTCTGAACCAGTCTTGCCATCAGCCATCAGCGCGGCTTGTTCGTCGGGGGTCAGGTCACGCGGATCGACCCATTCTTCGCGCTGCACCGTCCAGCTCACGCGCGGGGTGCGGCGGGCGTATTCGACACGATCGGGCATGGGGCGGTAATTGGTGCGCGGCAGGTAGTCGTCGCGCAAGGTGGGCAGGTCGATGATGTCGTAGTGGCCGTTGGCGGTGCAGGCCTTGCGCGGGGTTTTGTTGTACGGGTTGGCCAAAAAGAAGTGCGGGCCAGACAGCACCCAGTCCGCCGGACTGGCGGCAAAACCCGCATCACTATTGGGGCGACGGCTAATGGTGCCGTCCTTTTGCTGCATGGTTTCGTGCCACATCTCGGAGGACACATAGTCATCGCCCAAATCGGCCAGCCGACGCGGGTAGGCCGCCAGCTTTGCCAGCACGCTGTTCAGGGCTCCGGCGTGCAGCGCAGGCAGACGGGCGCGGCGCGGTCGCGTGCCAGGTTCGTCGTAAAGCTGGGCAAAGGTCGCCAGCGCAGTGTCATTTATATGAACAATACGGTCGTAGTGCCCGCTTGTATTCCACTGGCCGCTCTCGTTTTTGTAGCCGCCCACGGTGCCGCTGCCGTCGTGCTGGTAACAGCTATCGACCGTAGCCGGGGCAAATAGGTTGGCCAACTGGTCAAACTTTGGGGCGGATTGCACTGGGCCATAGACGTTGATGCTGTACTTGGCGTGGTGATCTACCTCGGCAAAAAGTTGTAATTCATTGACAAAACCGAAGTGCCTGCGCAGTCGTGAATAAACCGCTTCGCGCAAATTGCCACCTCTCGGATCGTCATACGGCCCTTCCGGGTGCAGCAGGGCGCTGACCCCGGTGGCGCTGGCCAGTCGCCAAACCAGCGGCATAAAGCACTTGTAAAGATTGGTCTGCACGCCCTTGAGCAGCGGGTAGTTTTGCACCGCGTTTAGAAAATTCTGCGTTCCTTCAGCTTCTTGCAGTTCGTCGGTCCAGGCGGTTTGCAGGCCGGTGAAGTCTTTGAACGCCTTTGCACGCAGACCGGTCAGGTCACTGGCGCTGATTTTTTGGATGGCGAAGATGGGGTTGTATTCGCCCAAAATGCCGGATTCATTCCACTCCACCTTGAGCCAAGGCGGATTACCCAGAATCAAATCAAACCCACCACGCTGCAACAAGATGTCCGCAAAGCACAAATCCCAATGCAAAAACCGGCGCGATTCTGCCACTGCTTCCACCTGCGGAATGCGGGCAAAGTGCTGACGCAGTTTGCTGATGCGCAACTGGCCCAGCTTGTCGTGCA
>CAIQBN010000312.1 GCA_903870065.1 uncultured beta proteobacterium
CGGCTGTAGTCACTGTGGACACTTTGTAAAAATAAGTCGTATTTGCGGTAAGTGCAGTGTCCGAGTAAGCAACTGTGGTGAGAAGTGCAGTGTTTAATTTGTTGGCGACAACCATCGGAAATCCGACAGTGGTTCCACGGTACAAGTTATAGCCTGTCGCACCCGTCACGGCAGTCCAACTGATATTGAACTGGGTAGCACTAGCCGCTGTACCCGTCGCGCCTGTGGGTGCGGCAGGCCGGGCTAGCGTGGTGGCCGTCACCGTGGTTGATGGCTGCACGCTGACTTCGCCACCCGCATTCACCGCACGGATAAAGAAGCGGTAATTTGTGACCGGTAACCCGGTTGCAGAAAACGTGGTTTGTGTCGTGTTACCCACTAACGAGCTGTTGTTTCCATCGTAAACGTTGTAAGACGCTGCACCCGACACCGAAGTCCAGCTCACGTCGATTTGTGTTGCGTTGATTGTTGAGGCGGTTACACCGGTAACCGTCGCTGGCAGTGCCGTGGTGGTGACCGATGCCTCATTGGAGCCCAGGCTTTCGCCTTTTGCATTGACTGCGGTGACTTTGTAGTAATACGAGGTGCCGGCAATCAGCCCAGTAATTTGAGTCGTAATGCCAGTCGCTGCGGTGGCAAATTTGTTGGCTGCCGTCAATTGCACGCTAGGCGACCTGGATTGATAGATGTTGTAGCTGACAGCGCCGTTCACTGCCGTCCAGTTCAAATCAATTTTTGTCGTGCCCGCCGCAGTCGCAGCAAGCCCTGCAGGCGCACTCGGTGCAGTCAACGTTCTCAACCAGATTTCATTTGATGAAGCGGTGTCCGTGCTTGTTGTAATGACCCCAGTCACCTTGTAGTAATAGGTGGTGGCTGAAGCCAGTGTGCTATCGGTGTATTCCAGTGCTGCAATCGGTCCCGCCAGCGCGTTGACTTTGTTGGCAGGTATCAGCGCTACATTGGGAGATGTGGAGCGATAGATGTTGTAAGTTGTCACCCCAGCAACCGGTGTCCATTTCAAATTGGCATGGACTGAACTGATGGCAGTGGTCGAAACGATGATCGGGGCACTGGCAACAGCTCTGGCGGTTTGAACCTTCGCGATGCCGTACAGCCCAGAGGCCATGGGTGCACCGTATAGATTGGTGCCATCCGTCGTGAATGGGGTAAACGAATTGATGGGCAACGTGGTCACGGTGCCAGTGGCAATGTGAATTTTGCGAATTGAATTGGTCAGTGTGCTACCCGTGTAGTGCTGAGTATCAGTGACATAAAGAGAGTTCCCGTCGGTAGTGATACTGGTTGGTGCGCTGAAGGTCGCAGCCGTACCCACACCATCGGCAAACCCCGTAACCGTGGCCGATCCAGCAAAGGTGGTCACTACGCCGCTGGCTGGATTGATTTTGCGAATGGTGTTGCCGTCAGTCACATACAGATTGGTGCCGTCGGTGGTCATACCTGCAGGCGCTTTAAAGTATGCGGCAGTGCCCGTGCCGTCGATGATGGAACTTATCCCAGAGCCGGCCAAGGCAGTCCTCACGCCCGTGGCAATATCGATCTTCATCAGCTGCGGGTTGGTGTTGTTGATGATGTAGACGTTGGTGCCATCGGTGGTAATACCGTTAACCCTGAAAAGCCCCGGCAATGTCGTCACTTGGCCGGTGGCGATCACAATTTTCCGAACCGAATCGGCCAAGGTGTCTGAAAAATACAGGTTGGTGCCATCGGTGGTGAGCTGGCCGGTGCCGCAAAACGAGGCCAAAGCGCCTAAGCCATCGGCAGGGGTGCAGTAATTGGATCCTCTGACGGGCGTTGCGCCACCTGCCAAAACGCTGACTTCGCCGCTTGTCATGACGACGCGATAAATAATGCCAGAGCCGGCGACAAAGAGGTTTTTGCCATCAGTGGTCATGCCACTGACGGCAGCCGCCAGCGTTGCCGGGGTGCTTACAACGGCACCTAAAATCAGCACCACACCTTGTCGTGCCCCCCCCATTTGGCTGCCCAGCACCGGAATGGTGAAGGTGCCCGCAGTTTGAGGTGCATCTGAGCCATTGCCCAACGTCACGCTGTAGTCGCCAGCGGCCAGGTCTTGCGGCACCGCAA
>CAIQBN010000313.1 GCA_903870065.1 uncultured beta proteobacterium
AAAGACCATCAACATGATCGTCCTCAACAGCGTTCAAATGAGCGCCTGCCTCCAAAAAAGTCGCTATTCGGATGGCTTCTGCGATGCTGTACCGGTTAGCTCGGACATTGCGGCCACTGGTCGGTGGATGGCAAAGGCCTGCGAGCAACTCGGTCTCAAGGGCGACATGATGTGCAATTCATTTTTGCAAACAGTTGATCACTATTGCAATTCGGCCGATCACACCGGCAAACAAACTACACGACGCTCCAAACCCGTTTGACGACTCCGTATGGCATCAGTCTCACCGGGCGAACCATTACTGTGGGATGGGCCCACACCCAAACATACCATCACAACACTGGAACACACAATGAATCGATCACTTACTATCTGGATGCTTGGCTTGGGTCTAACAATCATCCTGGGCTGGTCCCTGGCGCCATTCGCCATTGTCCCAGCTGGCATGCGCGGCGTCATGACAACATTGGGGAAGCCGTCTGCAGACAACTTCAACGAGGGAATTCACTTTCTGATTCCTATTGTCCAAAAAATGCACCTGATGGATGTGCGCATATCCAAGAGTGAGGGCGAAGGAGATGCAGCATCAAAAGACTTGCAGCAGGTGCGCGTAAAGGTTGCTGTGAATTACCACCTTAACCCTGACATGGCTGCGAAAACCTTCAAGGATGTTGGACAAACCACAGATGAGGTTGTCGCGCGGATTCTGGACCCCGCTCGTCCCGAGGCTTTCAAAGCCGTCACTGCACAATTCACTGCAGAGGAGCTAATTACAAAACGAACGCAGGTTCGTGAACAAATCGCAACGCTGTTGCGCGAAAAAATGACCCGGCATGGACTAATACTCGATGAATTTGCAATCGTTAATTTCGCATTCTCACCGTCGTTCACGGCAGCCATTGAAGCCAAGGTCAATGCCGAGCAAGCAAACCTCAAGGCAGAGCGTGACTTAATGCGCATCCGGGTAGAGGCAGAACAGAAAGTCGCGTCTGCCAAGGCTGAAGCCGAATCCTTGCGCCTGCAGCGGCAGGAGGTAACCCCCGACGTGCTGGCGTTGCGAACCATAGAAAAATGGGACGGCCATTTGCCCCAAGTCACTGGAGGCGCCATACCGCTAATGGACTTCACCAAAATTGCAAAGAAATGAGCAGTCAATCAAACGCTATTATTTTAATAGCTAGAAACCATTACAGAACGGGGGCTACATGCCGATTTCTTAGGTGCGCGAGTTAGCGCCTGACATTCAACTGGCGCACCAGGGAATACCCAACAGCGGCAAGCACCAGAACGCCAAGCACCAACACGGCCCACAACAATATTTTCTGCGGCGATGTGCCGTCTGACAGCCAACTGCTTGCGAACAGTTCGACTGCACCGTCTGGCCGCAACACCACATTGCCCACGACCGCGACCGGCAATTCGGCCAATTTGACCGGCGAAACAGCTGCCAGCACCGCGGCATCAATAGACGCTGCCGGCGTCCGTGCGCGACCTGCGGCCAGGACAAAAGGACCGTCGCCGGATGCCAGAAATGCTACCTGAACCGGATCCAGTTCGACCGTGGCCAGCAGGCCACCCGCCGGCATGCCATTTGCCTGTATGGATTCCACCCGCAGCGCGCGCAGCGAGACGCCATGCAGGGGCGTGGCCACGTTGCGTGGACCTTGGCCATGCCCGCGAACATTGTCAGCGTTGTCGATGCGGTAGACCAGCGATGATGTCAATGTTCGCCAGGGCTGTGATGCATCCATACGGCCCGCAATGCGCACTGGCAGCAATGTATTGTCTGCCGTGGCTTCCAGTTGCAGGGCGGCAATCGGCGTGGCAAAGGAAATCGTCCAAGTGATGGACTTGTTGGACTCCGCCGTCCCGGCGGGCAAAATGTATCGCAACGGTGTCGGCATGGAATGCAGCAACTTTGCCCGTCCCGTCATGGAGCGAACCTTAACGCCGGTCTGACCTGACCAGGACAGACGCACATATCGCCCGGTCAAGCGTTGCGGCTGTAAAAACTCCAGGCTGGCATTCGCTGGCGCATCGGGTCCGTCGAACCGGAATAGTGGACCGTACGTGCCCAGCGGAGTCCAATTTTTGAGGTCAGCGCTGATAGCGACTTCGATAGGCACCAGGACATTGCGCGGCAAATCCAGATCGAGATCCAGTGCAGCCAAAACGCTTTTTTCAGTGCGCGTATCGAACAGAACCGCCTGCAATTCCTGCGTAAGCTTCCCTGATCCGGAACTTTTGACATCCCCGCTCTCCCAACGCACCCAGGTGCTCCTGTTGGCACCAGAGGTATTGATTTGCACCTCTACCGCCCCTGGCACCGGTTTGGAGGGTGTCCGGGATGTAAACAGCGGATGCGCCTTGTATCGATCAGTGTGTTCCACCGGCGCGGTGGTTGCGGCGTGGGCGCCTCCGAGGATGGCATAAGGAACGATCTTGCCCGCGGCGTTAAATATGCGCAAGTCATCTGCTGCACTGTTTTGCAGCTGTATCAGGGCCGTCACAGGCACATCAAGTCGTGCCAGACTTGCACCAGGAGGCAAAGCCAGTGGCGCCCGCCAGGAAAACTCTTGCGCTGCAGGACCGCCTGACGCACCTGCTTGCAAGGGTGCGCTGCCGAAAACCAGCGCCAGCCAACAAGCGATGCACCCTGCGTTGCAGCGCAAGGAGAAACTCATGTGGACTGCTCCTCGCTGATGCGCCCGTCTGGCGCCGCGGTAGGTGGAATCGGCGCGAAGTAGCCCACTACCAGCATCAGCACACCAACGGCAATAAATGCAACGATACGCTCAGAACCACCCCTATTGGAAAGGTCAACCAGGAACAGCTTGACAACAGTCAATCCCATGAGCGTGGCACCTCCCATCCAAACCGCTCGGGCATCGCGACGGTAGCCAAATACCATCAGCCCCATCGCCAACAAAGTCCAGAGGATGGAATAGCCGGCCTGCACCAAAAACGAAGCATACAGGCGCTCGGCATGCCACCGCACACCGCCCAGTTGGTGTGCAATGCGCAGCCACACGGTATTGATGGCAATGAACGCGACGCCAGCCAATGCCAACGTCCAGCGTCTGTGATGGATACCACTGGAGCGCACCAGATCACATTGCCGAATGCGGGCAAGCCACAAAGCACAAGCGGCCAACGCAAGCGCAAGTGTCATGTCAGTGGGATTGAGCAATGGCAAATAGGGCAAAGGTCGGGCGTTGCCATCAGAGTGGACCGATACCGCCAGTGTGCCCACCGCGACACCTAGAGCCAATGGCACAGCCGCCCGCCACAAATAGGCAAGGGCAAACCGGTCCAGCGGCCATCGTCTGCGTAAATTGCTGTTGGCCTGGTACAGCATGCGCGGCGTCAAAGACAACAACACTGCAACGCTGGCCACCAGATA
>CAIQBN010000314.1 GCA_903870065.1 uncultured beta proteobacterium
CCACTCCGTCCTGGCCGCCTTCGATGCCGCCTGTCACCCGATGGGCATTCCAGCCAGCGGCCTGCAATGTGGTCACGGCGTCTTCGCTGACGTTGTGGCCGTACACGCAATAGACATAGACCTCGCGCGGTGCTTGAGAGGCCGCCAAGGCGGCCACGTCTTCCGGCGCGCAGCGCTGCGCACAGGCCAGCAGACGCGGACTCTCGTCAAAGCGCGGCTGGCGGCGCACATCGAGCACGAGCGGGGTTCCGGCGCGGCCGAGCCGGGTGTTAAAGGCCTGGGGTGAAACGGAAAAAAGTGACGAATGCGTGGTGTCCATGGATAACTCCAGTTGCGTTACCAGCCATTGGATGGGACACCATCTTGGGGCCTGAGAGGCCCGACACCGGGGAGCTGCAACCCCGATGGGCGCAATGTAGCACATGAACACGTTTGGACCGTTTTCGTACGCCGACCGGTTTGTGAGGTCTTAACAAGTGGCGCGGCTACGCCTCTTGGCGAACATCGCCACGGACACATGGCGCCCAGAAGAAACCCGCAGGGTCCGAGTGCTCTTTACGCTGATTCAGTGCGCACAAGCGCCTTGCCAGCATCCCACAACAGCATGGCTGTGCCAACCAAGGGCAGCATCACGGCAAAGGCCAGGCCGATGAACGGGGCGGCGGTGAGCTTGCCCCAAAAACCAAGAAACGTGGCGACCTTGGGCGCATACCGCGAAGACGCCAGAGCCCGGGCAGCAGTAACTACCAGGAAACCCATGCCAACGAAAGGCAAGGCCATCGCATACAACAGACCAATGAAGGGTGCGGCAGCTAGCAGGGCCACATTCTTCAGGAAGGTCGGCGCACTCTTGGCGGCTTGAGTTTGCAGGAGGGCTTTTCCACCGATCCACAACAGCGCAGACAGTCCCACCAGAGGCATGGCCGATGGGGCAATGCCGCGTCTGGCAATAGTGAATAAGGATATTGCGTCCAGCCCTCGTGCAACATGCGTTACGCGCTATCAGTTCAGGAGTGAATGGCGACTGCCCCATGCCCACCACTGCACGCCCAACGCACGCGCATTCACACGCGGGTGGGCAAGCGGGTGCAAAGCCCAAACTCTACAACCCGCGCCACCCCGGGCATCGTCTTTCACCCGGCCAGTGCCATCGATGAGACCGCTGTGGTCCAGGTGCAGACCGATTTGC
Organism: uncultured beta proteobacterium; assembly: GCA_903870065.1. Classification (GTDB taxonomy): domain Bacteria; phylum Pseudomonadota; class Gammaproteobacteria; order Burkholderiales; family Burkholderiaceae_C; genus Allorhodoferax. The sequence goes on from CAIQBN010000314.1 coordinate 1,190, forward strand.
GGCGCCGCACCCTGCGCGCCTTCGTGGGCCGGGCTTGCCAAACCGTCGAAGGCGCATTACCTGTGGGCGGTGTTGTTCGCCCGTATTTACGAAGTGTTCCCGCTGCTGTGCCCGCTGTGTGGTGGGCAGATGCGCCTGATCGCGTTCATTACCGAGGGCATTTAGTGCGGCTCGTGCGGTTGAACGGCTTATCCGTTATCCGTCCCGTTTGATTTCGTTTGTGCATCGTATTGGGAGTCAGGCAAGCGGTAGCCAAACTCCCGGTCTGATCTTTTCAGGCGCTGCCCATCGGTTCACGTTGCGTGAGTACGCGCATTCTTCAGAATACTTATACTGACATTTGATACATGAGAAAAATCCTATCCTGGAGGCAATTTATGCAATCGCCATTACGCTGGAAGAAAACCCACATCGCCGCCCTGGTCGCGGCCTTCTCACTGGCGGGCGGCTATGCCCATGCCGCCGACACCACGGCAGTTCCCCCTGTTTCCGATGTGGATTGCTTTCTCAACTGGGCTGAAGTCCAACTGCCAACGCTTCTGAATCCAGCGTTGCAACCCACGCAAACCATTTTCACCATCAGCTACCGCGCCTACAGCGGTGGCCTGTTCGCGGGGGTTGATAGCAGTTCCAACGCGATTCTTGCTGTGGGTGGGGTGTTGGGCCCTGTTGTGATTAATGTCGGGCCGCTGGGGACTTTTCTTCCGGTAGCCCGTGCTGCATCGTGTGGCGCAACTCCAACTCCGGTGCCAACACCTGCAGCAGGTGCAACATTGGATTGGTTTCAGTTTACCGATGCCAATAACTGGTATTACCGGGCTTTTGTCGCAACCGCAGCTGAGAGCACACCCGATACCACTGGCTTGTCCAAATACCGTGAAATCCGCGCACAAAACACGGCAAGCAACACCGTCAATTGGGCGTTTAACAACGACTACAACCGCCGCGATGACCTGCATTTCAACGGCCAAGCCTGGGTCAACTGCCCCTTGGGCACGCAAAACACGCAGACCCAGCGGGACGCGCAAGGAAAGAATGAAAGCTGGTATTGCGACAATTACAACCGCAATAGCAACGAGCGTACCGAGGTAGATATCAGCGGCAAGACGCTTAGCAGCGTGGTCAGCAGCATTCGTGCTTACCCCTATTTCAATGGCAGCAGCAGTTACAGCCAGTGGGGGATGAGCAGTACCGATGGTTCGGACAAATTGCAGCTGGGCAATGCCGTATTTCCCACCGGGTCGACGTTGTCATACCAGACAAACACCACGCTGGAAACCAGTGTTGCTTATGACGTACGTACCAGCAACGAAGTTTTTTCCTACAGCGCTGCAGTAGCAAGCGGTGGAGATGCCCGCACCAGTACTACCCATGCCTGCAATTCTGCCGAGGCGCAACTGGCAGCCGCCAATCGGGTGACCACTTTGGAGCAATTGACCCAGGCCTTTAAAGGCACGCCGTGTATTTTCGGGCAAGGCACATTGGCGGTTAACGGGGTTACTTACAGAAGCGATGACCCGAATGAATGGTGGGGCAACAGCACCCTATCGATTGGCACGATTGGCACAGCCTCCACTGCTAGCGCGACTGCGTACTACACCACCAATTCGCTGATTCGCGTCGGGTTTTCCGCTGCCAATGCGGTGACCTATTTTTCTTGCAAACAACGTGCAGTTAATGGCTCGCAGCGCAACTGCACCACCATTGGCACGGGCACTTACAGCGTGGAGACCTTGGGCGATGGTCGCGTGCTGAAGTTGACCAATGCGCCCA
>CAIQBN010000315.1 GCA_903870065.1 uncultured beta proteobacterium
CAGGTGACGGGCTGTGGACATCGCACACCGATCATGGCAAGCCCGGTAATGGCGATCAAAACGCTCAGCGTGAAGCATTGGCAGCATAGCTGCGGCAAGTGCGGATGCGAGTTTCACGTCGAAGAAGACTCCGCGCGGATGGCATCCGATGTTCCACTGTATGTCGCCCCTTCCGAGTACCCATTCTCGATCCTCGACCGGAAGAAGGGAGTGGTATGCCCACATTGCAAACATACCGCGATAGTCAATCTTGGCAAGGGCACGAATAAGAAGGTCGAGCTAAGTTTGCTTATGCATCCTCAGTGGCTCGCTGGCAGCCCAAAGCTTGATGCCAATGGCAATCAATTTGGAGGTTCAGCTCAAGACGATGCAATCTCATCTTCGTCTTGGAACCAGGTGCGCGCATCGAAAGTTCGATTCCTTGAAGTGAGAGGAGAACTACCAGATGAGGTTACCTGCCCCGAAACGAACGTCACCTTCAAATCGGGTGGTGGCACAGTACCGAAGCCAGCAAATTTTGCTTGCGCGTCATGCGGCACGGTTCAGCCAATAGTGACCGCTGTAGAGGCAACAAAGAAAACTGCGCCAGCTAGTGTTTATACCATTCAAGGCTATTCGCCAAAACTCGCTGCCACAAATAACCCCTACGGCGGTCGATTCTTTCTTCCAGCCAATGACAGCAGCGCTCTTAATGCGGCGCAAGCCGAATGGGAACGGCGAAGGGATGCTGATCTAGCAGATTACTGGCCAAGGAGCGACATTCCGTTTGGTCACATGACACATCAACGTCAGCCTCTTCCGCAGCATGGATATCTCAAGTGGGCAGAGATGTTCAATGCGCGCCAGATGTTGGTGCATTCGCAATTGATGAAGGCGATTTGCAATACTGGCACCTACGACTGGGCCACTAGAGAGTATGTCCTCGGCGCATTTCAGAATCATCTTCGGAACCAGAACATGTTTTCGTTCTGGCACATTAAGTTGGACAAGCTTGCCCCTGCACTGTCAAACAACAATTTTCATCCAAAGAGCAATGTCGTCGAGGTCGGCGTTTTCCCCCCAATGGGCTATGGCCCTTGGTCGTCGACAGTAGAAGTGTTGCGAAAAGGCGGAGAGTGGAGTGTTGACCCCTGGGAGGCTGTAAGTGCCGAGAGTCTAAGGCGGATCAACCCAGGACTCGGTGGACAGATCGCTGGTAAGAGCGAGAAAGTTCGGACGGGCGATCCAGTTTTAGGTGCCAAAGTTCTCTGCGCTTCGTCAACCGATCTTGACCAGCTCGGGGACGGCAGCGTGGACTTGGTAATTACTGACCCGCCGTTCGGAGATTTGCTTCACTATTCAGAATTGGCAGACTTCTTTTATGTCTGGATGCGACTCGCATTGAAAGCGAAGTATCCGGCGCACTTTACTGCCGAATACACACCAAAGTCACTTGAGGCAGTCGCTAACCGCGCACGCGAACCCGAAGATGCCGACGGGTTCTATCAAAGACTTTTGACGCAATGCTGGCGTGAGGCGCACCGCATTCTGAAGCCGAGCGGCATCCTCGCGTTCACCTTCCACCACAGCGAGGACGAGCCGTGGGTCGCGGTGCTGGAGTCACTCTTCGATGCGGGGTACTACCTCGAAGCGACCTACCCGATTCGCTCCGACGAGA
>CAIQBN010000316.1 GCA_903870065.1 uncultured beta proteobacterium
ATACCGAGCAGCGCATCAGCCGCCTGGGTGAGGCTAAGATAAAAGACAACGAACACATAGGCTGCCACTAACACGCCAACCACGCCCCCCATCATTGACATACCCAAGCCAGAGGCTTGCCCCGTGCCGAGCCTTGCCAACATCGCGCCAGAGCCAGGCAGCACCACCGCCTGAACGACCATCAAAACAATCAGACGAGTTCGCAATGGCATGCCCTGCATCAACTGCAGTCCGGGGTGATATATGAGTTTGAAAATCGACATGCCCAAATATCCATTCACCCAATAAGGTCTTACCAACGATGCACTTATCTGGGGCATGGTAATCTGCTAAGGACCAGCAGCGCATCGGGTTTACCCGTAACACACGTCAACTGGACAGCAAACTGAAAGCCTGCCCTTGCGCAGTGAAATTTGGATACAAAGAGATGTCCGGTGCGCGCATTAGTTCTACCGGATTACCCTGGAGCAAAAAAGACATCGAGGGTGGGGAATTGGGGCTTGCCGCTCACACAGTCCCACAGAAAAATCGCCAGGCCCAGGTCACCCGTCCACAACGCGTAATTGCCCTGCCCGTAGGCGGCACGGTCCGCGTCGGATTGCGCGACGGCATGCATTGCAAACGCCCGCGCGCGCTGCAGCCAAATTGCATCACCCGTGCGCTCAAACAGCTTGAGAAATGCGTATCCATTGCCCGCTGTTCCGTGGCACAAATTTGCGCCTTTGACCAGTGGACCGGCTTGCCAGATGGCCTCCCCCGCGCCCAGCAACAGCGAATCCAGCGACTTGCTCGGAAGCGCACTCAAACAAACAACAAATCCGGGCGCTCCGTGACAAATTTGCATCAGCAGCCGTGGCACTTCGTCCGATGGAGTTAACAGATGGGCGCGCCAGTTTGTGAGGCCATTTTCCACCGAGGCCGTTTTCTCCATCGTATTGACAATGCAGTCCTCCCAGCCGCGCCACGCCTGCGGCTCCAGCAAGTCGCGGCCCTTGATTAAAACGGACGCGGTGGCAACAAAACCATGCACGCCGTCCAGGTAGCTGCTCTGGCGGCCGTACATGTCCTGGGTCCAATAATGGCATTGAAATTCATCCGACCACAGCAACTGAGACCACAGTTTGGCCGCCGTCTGACGAAACACGTCAGCCCATTGTGCGTCGCCGGTGTGCGTATGCAAAAACCATGCTCCCAGCATCGTGCCAGGCGAGCCCCACATCAAATCACGATGCGGATGATCCAGGTTGGATGCCAGCAGACCATGCAAGGTACGGGCTGGCGCGGCATGATCGGCACTGCGGCCCAGTTCAAGCAATCGAAAGGGTGTATCGCCCATCAAATACGACGGGGCTGCCTCGTCGTAGACCGTGCCCAACCACTCCTGGTTGCGGGCCCGAATGCCCTCCAGGTGCGGGAGGTAATCCTTGTCGAGCGAGACGGCACCACAGCCCTGCAAATAATGCATGGCCCAAATGACACCACAGGCCCCGTGATACAGGGCGGTCTTGCCCGTATCGGCCAGGTCAGACGCACTGGTATCGTGTGGATGCACAGGCCAAAATTGAAGACTATCAAAACGGTCCTGAGTGTCCCGCACGATGTGTTGAATTTGCGCCAATGCTAGGGATTCACTCCAGTCTGCCTTTACCAAGGCTTCATGTCGGTCCGAGTCGAAGATCATGGCATCCCCTCATTTGCAGAAATTCCAGCAATATACGCCGAAGCACACATCGTGGCGGCGTGCGGGTCAATCCGTCGACACGCGTAATATGCGTGCTTTATAACCTGATGAGGAGTGCAAGCCAGATGGGATCCATGATCAGTTTTCAGCGCCCCGATGGGCAATCCGTGCAAGGCTATTTAGCCCAGCCGGCTCAGTCCAGTGCAGCACCCGCCATTGTGGTCATTCAGGAGTGGTGGGGACTCAACGACCAAATTCGCGGGGTTGCCGAGCGATTTGCGACTGCAGGTTATCAGGCATTGGTGCCCGATCTGTATCGCGGGCAATCCACTGTCGAAGAGCAAGAGGCAAATCATCTGATGTCAGGATTGAATTTTGCAGAGGCCGGCGGGCAAGATATCCGTGGCACAGTGCAATACCTCAAAACACGCGCACCCAAGGTCGGTGTCACAGGCTTTTGCATGGGCGGCGCGCTGACCTTGCTGGCACTAACCCAATCACCCGAGATTGATGCCGGTGTGGTCTGGTACGGATGCCCTCCGCTGGACTATATAGACGCAAGCAAGATCAGTGCTCCAATCCAGGGCCA
>CAIQBN010000317.1 GCA_903870065.1 uncultured beta proteobacterium
CGGAGGCGGTGATGGTGTCGATGTGCATGGGTAGTCCTTAGAAAATGTTGTGGATGGGCTGTTGACTACTCAATACTGCCTACGCAGGCGCCTACTCAGCTACAAAGAAAAAACCCTGCTACCGATTAGATAGCAGGGTTTTCAGTAGCCGTGAGGCTTATTTGGCTCCTCGACCTGGGCTCGAACCAGGGACCTACGGATTAACAGTCCCTTGCGGATGTTTGTAACAAGTTTTAGTAGGCAGTTAAATGGCGATTTACTATAGCTAATTTCAAGTTTAGCACCATAATTGTCCGTAGGTAGCCATGTTTAACCCGATTTTTGCCGCCTACTAACCGCCTACTAAATTTCGACATGCCACAACTTCATCTGACTGCACAGAACGTCAATCCACTGAGTCTGGAGAGGGCAGGGCAGGTGCTGTACCGGGATACAAAATTGGTTGGCTTTGGACTAAGGGTTGGGACCAAGTCAGTCGCATATTTCGTTGAGAAGCGTGTTCTGGGGCGAACCGTCAGGCACACAATCGGGTTGCGGGGGCAGATTACAGCCGATCAAGCTCGCAAACTAGCATCGATGAAACTTGGGGAAATGACGGGTGGTGTAGACCCCAACCTCACGAAAAAGGAGGCTGTTGCAACAAGGCAAACCGAAGCTGCGCATAAAGCACAGGCTGCTCAATACACCGTTATGGCACTGTGTGATTGGTACATCAAGCACCAAATTGCACTGGGTAAACAGTCGGCATCGGACGCAGCCAGTATATTTGCCAAGCACATTGGATCAACTAGTTTCGCTGGAATGCCTGCAAGAGAGTTTACTGCCATCCATGCAACCTCACTGATTCGTACCGTCATTGAGCAGGGACACCCCCGCACCGCTGCCAAGTTGCGCGCATACCTACGAGCGGCGTACGCCCTCGCGCAAGGTGCAGAGATCAACCCGCAAGCTCCCGCGTCCCTCGTATTGTTTGGTATTGAGACAAATCCAGTTGCATCCACAAGTGCAATAAAGAATTCGATGACCGAGCGCAAGACGACTCTCAACGAGGAAGAGCTTAGTGAGGTTATGCGACTGCTTGCCGCGCGTCGTGAGGCCACTTACGATGACGCACTTTCAGCATTTGAACTCAGCATCCACCTCGGAGGCCAACGGTTGGCACAGGTTCTTCGACTTCAATTTGACGATGTTGATCTTGCTGCCAGAACAGTCGTGTTGTTCGATCCCAAAGGTCGCAGGGCAACGCCAAGACGGCACACTTTGCCGTTGACGGACAGTGCCTTCAATCTGATTCAGCACATCTTGTCCCATCGTCGTGCCGACTGGCTGTTCGGAGACAAGACTGCAAGAACTACCCCCGATACCTTGGCGAGAAAGGGCGCTGCCCTATTGACCATTGCGCAGGAAAACATTTTGAAGCGCAATGATGGCAAGGGCCTGGATCGTCCAAAAATTGAGGCACGTGACCTGCGTAGAACAGCCGAAACGATGCTGGCTAGCATGGGAATAGGCAAGGACATACGCGCACAATTACTGTCCCATGGACTTGGCGGGGTCCAAGATCGCCACTATGACCAACATGACTACCTGATTGTCAAACAAAATGCACTTGTCGCTTGGGAGCGTCGATTATTGGAGTTGATCGATGGGAAGATTGAGTCGAGCAACGTCAAGCGAATGAAACGCGCCTAGTAGGTATATCAATTTCTAAGGGACTGAAGATGAAATTTTCAAAGGCAAAGTCGAAAAAGCTGCTTGAGCTGGGCGTGACGGAAAAGCAAATTGACCGACTGCGTCGACGGCTGCAATTGATACGCGACAGTGTTCTTGGGAGCGGAACCAGGGCTGACGTTGTTGATCCCCTAGAAGACCTTCTCAAGAAACTCAAAAATGCTGAGCGCATTGTGGGCAAGCTGTCCCGAGCGAAAGAAGGTGCGCTATGGTTAGCCAACGGTTACCTTGCTAGTGGGGCGCATGACAAGCCACCGAACGAAGTGTGCAATACCGTAGAGGGTGACACTGGGGAGTTGCCTGAATTTGTCAACGTTTCGTCGCTACTGCGTTTGATTGCCAACGCCACAGAATGCGCGCTTAAAAATCATGTTCCGAAGAAACGCTTCGCCCCACTAGCTCCGGTGTCTGCTGTCCGACAAGTTGTCATTGCTCTAGACGACCCTGCCTGGAAGGTAAGTCGTGGAGACTCATCGAGATTCGCGAACGTATGCTCCGTTGTCTTTGACGCCGCCTCGGGAGGCAAACTTCGCTCTGGAGAGTCCGTGATTGAGAAAGTGACAAGAGTAGGAGAACAGCGTCCCGATGTGGATCGGGCAATTCGTGCCTATCAAGCGCGTATAAAGATAGTCAAATCGACATTGGATGCTACGGACGACTGAACGTAAACGTTCCGGCATCTCATCTGTAAATCGCTGGAGGAACGTGCCACCCTCGTGTTTCCGAAATCAACGAGGAATACGAGATGCGAATAGATCGTCAGCAGATTTTGCGCTGCCTGGAGGTGGTGGCTGAGTACCGGGC
>CAIQBN010000318.1 GCA_903870065.1 uncultured beta proteobacterium
CGACCTACACGTCAATCCGATCACCATCCTCCAAAAGCTCCCGTAACGCTTTTCTGAGCGCCGGGGACTTTTTCAGTCTCTCTCTCAGGTTAGCTTCGCCGTCCGTGTCGAGCGTCTTGGTCACGATCTCTTGTCGCTGAATCGGTTTTCCGAATCTGTGATCCAATATCATCCCCACAGCTTGAAGGCGTACGGACCAGTTAGGCTCAATTGCTCCGGAGCGACTTGTGGAAGTTGCCGATAAACATCCGCTCAAAGTTTCTGAGAGCCTATACTCGGGACACGCTTGCTCCAGCGCGATGGCAAGTTTCTCGACTGGTGTTGTGGCGGTGGCGGTGTTCGCCTTCGGTATGTTGGATTCAGTTTTCATAGGATTGGTTTCAGTTGAGGTCTGCGGTTGGTTGGATTGACCCGTCAGGCAGGACGTGGACGCTGCCTGTCGGGAGTTGGATGGTGATGTCAGGCTGGCACCGGCAAATTGGACAGCCCCTTGCTCCGGGGCAATCGGGGTCATGCTGGACGGTGGCGACGGCGATTGTGCCGGGTGGGAGTTTGAGACTTCGGAGTGCGCTGGCGATTCGTTGGGAGTAGCTGAGTAAGTTCATTGATTTTGAATTTCTGGGATGGTCGGTTGGAAGTTTTCCATTTGCGGTTTGCGGCCCGGCAGTCAATGTGCGGTGTGAAACACCCGTAAAGGGATGTTTGCACGCACATTGCTTTGCTGTTCGGGCAATGTGCGGGGATTGGTTCAATCGGAAGTTTCCATTTGATTTCTTCCGATTGGTTTGGGGCCGGGGAGTATCCATTCGTATGGCTTTCCGCCGCCCTCGCGAGCTTCGCATTTTGAGACGTGGGCGCGTTCGAGCAGAAGCAAAGATTCCAAACGCTCGCTGACCGTTCGGCTGCTAACCTGGTATTTAAGCGTCAACACTGAGATAAGGATGTCCTTCCTTATCGCCAATGAACCATCCCCGATTTTCTGCATCACGTTGTCTGCTGTCAGCTTTTGCTGCCTGCCACCACAGCGGGGCATCGACTCCGACTCAGCCGGTGACGTTCATCTTCAGGGCGGTCTTCGCTCCTATTCCCTTCTCAATGAATTCATCAAGGGAGCGGATGTCGATTAGCCGGACGCCTCGTTTGGATCCCGGCTTCCGAACAACTGATGACCGAATCAGATCGTCTTTGACGAAATCTTGAAGCAGGCGGATTGATAGCCCCGAATGGTTGCGGGACTGCTGATAATTGCCCCATCGCGGGGTAGCATTGGTGTGTTTCACCCGCAAGCTCGTAACGGGAGCCGCTCAGATCACGCATGAAGGCATCCTGCGCACACATGAGGCCCCCCAACGCGTCTAACAAATGCCCCAAGGCGTGTCAAAATTGCCTGTCGCGCACGCATTTTCGGTGAACGGGTCCAAGAAAATCGTTCAGTCCCGGCAAAATAATTTCCGTGTAACGGCTAACAGCCGATTGTCGGCATTTTTCCGGGCATGTGAACTTTGTGTTCTATCACCGGTTCCGTCGCTTTGGTTGCGTACTTCTTAGAGCTGGTTCTGCTCGAACCCTTGGTCTTTGGTGAAACAATTTGCCCCTTCGTGCCTTCTTGCTGCGATTGCATGGGCGCTTCGTAGTCCCTCTTGCCCCGATTCTCCAACCAGCCAAGAAAGCCGAATGCAACCTCATGTGCTGTTGCTTCGTCGATAATTAACTGCTCCTTTTTCCCTGTTTCAATACCTGCTTTGTATTTGTCCGTTGCGTCCTTCAAGAATTTCGGCACAAGTGCCTCCCAATGCTTGAACTCCGCGTCGCTCCACATTCGGATTATCAACGGATCAGATGACGTGGATCCCTCGATTCTACACATCTCCTCGGAGGCAAGGCCCCTGGCGATGTCCATCGACATTTCCCCTATCCACTCGTTGAAAAGGCGTCCCCCGTGTAAGGATTCTTCTTCGCGACTGACACCAGCCTCTATGCAGGCTTTCTGGACTAAGGAGGTGCGGATAATTTTCGATTCGTTGCCACTCCCACTGCGTTTGGCTTCTGAACAAATCTTCCTAGCCTTCATTGATCTTTGTAAATAGGCATTCCCGCGGGCTACATACTCCTCCACTAGCCTAGGATTACTCGCTATGGATCCTGCTTCCCTGATTTTCTTTTGACGGAAGTTCTCCCACTTGCCTGTGAAGGCGTACTTTTCTGCTGCGGCTAGAAGTTCGATTGCGTTGTCTATCCTGTCGATTGGAGCTTCGCCGCTACACACAGCGGCTAGGGTCGCGACCTCAATCACTGAATATAATCTGGTGAGCCTCACGTCCTCGATCATTGTCGGACGACTGGCACGATGTTCTTTGGCGGGGACAAGCTTGGGCTTTTTCATAAGGCAGGAAGTGATCCGACGGCGCGGTCAAGTGCCTCG
>CAIQBN010000319.1 GCA_903870065.1 uncultured beta proteobacterium
CCCTGTCACCATCATTACCTGGCCAAGGACAATCCAAAAACCCTCCCTAAAAAGTCTTCCTTGCCCCTTGAGGTTTAACATCACTAGCAGAGTCCACGCTCGCGGTAGTGGCGGACTAGAGGCCAATCAATATGCACGCCCACTCCTTTCTGTAACATTACACACTACGCGAACCGCCGGACCATGTTCATGCGGCTGATGTCGTCCATTCGCCTCGATTGAAAATTCGCACACGAGGTTAAGTGCTCCAGTTTGCTGTATTTGGGTTGCGTATCCTAGATCACTGCCCAGGAAATGGCCGAAAACGACCTAGCACAAGCAAAACAACTCTCATTACTCAAGAAGCATGGGTATGGTGGGAATTTGTGCATGGAATAGCCCGCGTCAATTTTCAATCGCCAACCGCCCCACCGAAATATAGACCCACCCAGCCTCCCGAAGTTTCTGCGGCCGATACAAATTGCGCCCGTCGATTATGACCTTCGCACGCATGCGTAGCTCCATCTCGGAAAAATCCGGCACGCGAAACTGCTGCCATTCGGTACAAATCACCAGCGCATCAGCGTCTTGCAAGGCAGCATATTGATCCGCGCACAAAACCAAGTCAGCACGCGCTCCATAAATGCGTTTCGCCTCTTCCATCTCTATCGGGTCATAGGCATGAACGCTGGCGCCGTGTTGCCACAGCAACTCGATTAAAGTGCGACTAGGCGCCTCACGCATGTCATCGGTATTGGGCTTGAAGGAGAGACCCCAGACGGCAATGGTTTTGTCTCGTAAGAGGTCTGACCCACCAAAGTACGCCGCCAGCTTCTGGAACAACGTGCCCTTTTGGTATTGGTTGACGGACTCCACCGCGTGCAATAGTTTGGCCTCAAAGCCAACCCGGTGTGCTACGTGGGCCAATGCCCTGACATCTTTGGGAAAACAGCTTCCGCCATAACCGCACCCTGGGTAAATGAAGTGGTGACCAATGCGGGGGTCCGATCCAATTCCCTTGCGAACCTGTTCAATATCGGCACCCAAGTGCTCCGCAAGATTGGCCATCTCGTTCATGAAGCTGATTTTCGTAGCCAACATTGCATTGGCCGCGTATTTGGTCAATTCGGCGCTTCGAACATCCATGAAAATCGTGCGTTCTCGGTTGCGATTAAAAGGCTCGTACAGCTCGCGCATGATCGCTTTGGCGCGCTCACGCTCTGAGCCAACAATGATTCGATCTGGCTTGAGAAAGTCGTTGACCGCGGCTCCTTCCTTGAGAAACTCAGGGTTTGAGACCACATCAAAGTCCAGCACTTGACCGCGGTCGTCGAGCATCTGCTGCACAAGCAATTGCACTTCGTCGGCGGTGCCAACCGGCACCGTTGATTTGTTGACAATGACCTTGTAGTCCACCATGTGGCTGGCAATTTCCCGCGCAACAGCCAGAACAAATTGCATATCCGCCGAACCATCTTCATCCGATGGCGTGCCCACGGCAATCATCTGCACCTGCCCAAACGCTATCGCACTGGGGACGTCCGTCGTGAATTGCAGACGCCCGCCCTTCACATTGCGCACCAGCAGCGGCTCCAGTCCGGGCTCCCAAATGGGGATGATTCCGCTGTTGAGTTTGCTTATCTTTGCCGGGTCGACATCCACGCACATCACCGGATGCCCGACCTCGGCGAGGCAGGCTGCACTCACCAGGCCCACATAACCGGCACCAAAGATGGAAATCTTCATAAGTGTTGAGGTGCGCCGTGTTGATTCAGATCGAGTAAAACTGTCGGTACCACTGCACGAAACGTCCCACTCCCTCCGCTACCGAAGTGTTGGGCCTGAACCCAATCCACGCAAACAGTTCGTCGGTGTTGGCTGTGGTCGCTGAAACATCGCCGCTCTGCATGGATAGGAAATTTTTCTTGGCAGTGCTTGCCAAGGCCTCTTCCAGTGCATGGACGTAGTCCATAAGAAGCGTGGGTTGGTTGTTTCCAATGTTGAACACACGGTAGGGGGCGATGCTGCTTGCGGGATCAGGCAGGCCACTGTCGAAGGCCGGGTTGGGCGTTGCAGCCTTGTCCGCCACCCGAATGATGGCTTCCACGACATCGTCGATGTAGGTGAAATCGCGCACCATGTTGCCGTGGTTGAAAATGTTGATGGGTTCACCCATGAGAATGGCCTTGGCAAATAGGAAAGGCGCCATATCCGGGCGACCCCATGGGCCATAAACCGTAAAAAGCCGCAGCCCGGTGGTGGGTAGACCAAACAGATGGCTGTAGCTGTGGGCCATCAGTTCATTGGCCTTTTTGGTGGCGGCGTACAAGCTCACGGGGTGGTCGATGTTGTGGTGCTCACTGAATGGAAGCGTCGTATTGCCGCCATAGACACTGGAACTGCTGGCATACACCAGATGCTTCACGCCCGCATGGCGACAGCCTTCCAGCACATTGGTAAAGCCGCTGAGGTTGGAGTCGATGTAGGCATGGGGATTGCTGAGCGAGTAGCGCACACCGGCCTGCGCCGCCAGATGGATGACGCGCTCTGGCTTTTTTTGCTGAAAGAGGTCTGCCATGCCCTGTCGGTCAGCAATATCGAGTTTGATAAATTGGAAGTTGGCATGCTGCTGCAAACGGGCAAGCCGCGCCTGCTTGAGCGCAACGTCGTAGTAGTCGTTCAAGTTGTCCAATCCCAACACGGTGTCACCGCGCGCCAGCAGGCGCAGGGTCGTGTGCATGCCAATGAAGCCGGCTGCGCCCGTTACAAGCCAGGTTCCAGGGTTTGGGTTGTTCATTGGGATTGGGCTTACGGTGGAATTACTCATATGCTTCGAATTTGATAGCGATACACGATGACTTTACAAGGGGCTTCAGTCGGATACTTCACTGTAGAATCTTGGAGAAGGGTGAGCATAGCGCAGGAGTATTGGTCTTCACAAGCCATCTTTGGCCAATGGGAACTGGCTGCTGACATCGGCAGCGTGACATCGCGCAAAATTGCGCCGTCTGGTGGACAATGCGGGCGATGAATGCCAGCACACGACGCAAATGAAGCGCACGACCCATGTGCGGTGCATAGGAACGAGCGTGTTTTTGGCATGAGTCTGACGGGCTTGATCGCGGTCTATGTGCGCCAGAACTGGCGCCCCTACCTGTTGTCGGCACTGATGCTGGCTGCGGTCAGCGCGCTGACGGTCTATATTCCGCGCCAGGTCGGGCATGTGGTGGACGGATTGGTTGGCGGGACCTTGGCGGGCGACGCCCTTCCAATGGAGTTGGCTTGGCTGGTGCTGGCC
>CAIQBN010000320.1 GCA_903870065.1 uncultured beta proteobacterium
CCATTATGTGGGCAGCTTCTCGGACCTGACCGAGTCCAAAGAGGCCGAAAAACGTATCCACCTGCTGTCGCATTTTGACCTGCTGACCGGCTTGCCCAATCGCAACCTCCTGAAAGATCGAACCGAAATTTCCCTCAGTATGGCAGAGCGGGCGGGGCAAAATTTGGCCATGCTACTGGTGAGTGTGGACCAGTTGCGTGCGTTGGCCGACACGCTGGGCCATGCGCTGTGCGACGAGCTAGTGGTGACGGTGGCGCGCCGACTGAGTGCCAACTTGCGCGATCAGGACACTGTGGCGTGTCTAGAAGGACGGGAATTCGTTTTGGTACTGCCCGATACACCGGCCAACGGATCGGCGCACCTGGCCACTGATATTCAGGCCAAGTTGGGCCAGCCCTACCTGCTTGGTGGCAAAGAAATCCGTGTGACGACATCCATCGGCATCGCCGTCTACCCTGAAAACGGTTCGGACTTTGACGGCTTGCTGAGCTCGGTGGAAATTGCCTTGCACCGTGCACAGGCCAGCGGGCACGGTCTGTTCCAGTTTTTTGATGCCGAAATTTATCAGCAAGTGATAGCGCGCGATCTGCGTGTCAAGGCATTGCGCGATGCCGCTGCGCGGGAGCAATTGCAGTTGCTCTACCAACCTCAGGCCGATTTGCAGACCGGTCGTCTCTGCGGGCTGGAGGCCTTGTTGCGCTGGAATCACCCGGAGTGGGGCGTGATTCTCCCAGCAGAATTCATTCCGTTGGCGGAAGATGCTGGCCTGATTGATGCGATGGGGGAGTGGGTTCTGCGACGAGCGTGCCAAGATGTGCGATCCTGGCTTGATGCCGGCATCGAGGTTCCAGTGGTTGCGGTGAACGTCTCACCCCTGCAGTTTCACAACAAGGGGCTACTGGGGCAGATTCAATCGGCACTGTTGGATTACCGCTTGAATGCTGGGTGCATTGAGCTGGAGGTGACCGAGAGCGGCCTGATGGACGACGTGCCACACAGCGAGCGACTGTTGGGCGAACTCAAGGGTTTGGGGGTCCAACTGTCACTGGACGACTTTGGGACCGGGTATTCGTCCTTGAGTTATCTGAAGCGGTTCCCGTTTGACACGGTAAAAATAGACCAGTCGTTTGTGCGCGATCTCAGTCAAAGTCAAAGCGACCAGGTGTTGGGGAATGTGATTATTTCGATGGCCCATGGCTTGGGCATGCGCGTGATCGCCGAGGGGGTAGATACCGAGGCGCAATGCGACGTGCTGCGCAACAGTGTGTGTGACGAAATACAGGGCTATCTGTTGTCGCGCCCGGTAGACTTTGCAACTATCAGCGCGCTGTTGGCGCAGGGCTACGCACTGCCAGACCACTTGTTGCGACTCGCCAAGCCGCGGCGCACGCTGCTGATGGTGGACGATGAGCCGAGTATTTTGTCCGCCTTGAATCGCGTATTTCGGCGCGAGGGCTACACCATTTACACCGCCAATAGCGGACAACAGGGGTTGGAGATGCTCGCCAAGCATGCAGTGGATGTAATTATTTCTGACCAGCGCATGCCCGGCATGACAGGAATTGAATTTTTGCGCATTGCCAAAGTTAGCCATCCCGACACGATCCGCGTGATTTTGTCGGGCTACACCGAGCTGGAGACCGTCACCAATGCAATTAACGAGGGTGCGGTGTACCGGTTTCTGACCAAGCCCTGGGACGATGAAGCCTTGCGCGAACAGGTCCGGCAGGCGCTGGCTTACAAAGGCTTGCAAGAAGAAAACCAGCAGCTGGGCATCAAAATTCGGACCGCCAACCAGGAGCTTGTCGCTGCCAATCGGCAACTTGAAGAGGTACTAAAGCAACAGCACCTGCAATTGGCGCAGGAAGCAGGCAACCTTGCCATGCTGCATGAAGTCATGCGCGGCATTTCATTGCCGGTCATTGGCCTGGATGGCGAAGACACCATCGTGCTGATCAATCCCGCTGCCGTGCCTCTTTTCGGGGGCGGCATCGCCCCGTTAGGCTCGCGGCTGGCGCGCACCTTGCCGTCGCTGCATGCCGCCCTGGTTGGCGCAGTCGATGGCATGGGGGCCGTCGCTGAAATTGACGGTGTCCGTTATGGGCTGCAGCAACGCCAGGTTGCAAGTGGTGCCGAGGGGTCTCAGGGTCGGGTGATTATCATGGCCCGTGACGGTGCACCCAGCGATGGCAAGGCACCGAGCGAGCCTTCATTTTTGCCATCGCAGGACTGACGGCTGGACAATTCCAGTGCAGTTTAATTTTTGAAAGCAGCCCCATCTTGACACCCCATCTCTTGGAAAGCCATCTATTCGAGGCAGCCATCATTGATCTCGACGGCACCATGGTCGATACTGTGGGCGACTTCGTTGAGGCCTTGCAGCGCATGTTGCGGGAACTCCCCTCACCTTATGCACAGTTTGTCGTCCGCTCAGATCTGGTGGAAACACTGGTTGGCAAAGGCTCTGAGCACCTGATTGCTAGCCTGCTCATGCATATTCGCCAAACCGCAATCGCGCTTGAGACACAAGCTGCCAGCACCCCTGAGGATGTGCTGGCACTCGATGCCTTAGCATTCAAACGCTACCAGCACCACTATGCCTTTATCAACGGACACCACTCCACGCTGTTTGCGGGAGTGGAAGAAGGCTTGCAAAAATTCAAGGCGGCGGGCTGGCGGCTGGCCTGCGTCACCAATA
>CAIQBN010000321.1 GCA_903870065.1 uncultured beta proteobacterium
CGCGTTGTATTTCATCACGTCGAGCCCGAGCGCAGCCGCCAAAAAAGCATTTTGCGATATGCCGTTATCGATTGGCGTGAGCCTGATAGTGCCTGCAAACTGCTTTTCACCGGTATAGATATCCTTGATTTGATCGGCAGTGATATGCAGCCCAGGATGACTGATGATATAAATCTCGGCCCGTGCGAACAGGCACAGCAGCGCCAAGCTGGCTCCGCAAATGGTACGTGAGCATGTGTTCAAGCTATTCATCCGACTTGCTGCTGACATGGAATCAACCGCCCTCCCTCGGCTGCATTATCGGCTTAGTTGGGGGGTCGGTCGCGCTGCCGCACGCCATTTCCGAAGTGCATTCTCGGCCTTTGCCCTGAATGGATCATCGGCGCTGGACAAATGCAAATTGGTTTGCATGGCGCCCATTGCCCCGGGCAAGTCGTTCAGCCCTTCCAGCGCGAGCGCCCTTCGCCCCATTCTTTTGGCACAAGACATATGCCATTTATGCCTGTAGCCCTCGTAAACATTGCATGAATAGCTACAAAAAGCATAGCGACTTATTCCGACAACCACGCCTCACCCGTGCGCTGCAGTCTGTTGCAACACTTTGGCCGCCCACTGATTCAGACTCACGCCACTGGCCTGGGCCGCTTTCAAGGCCGCGCTATGCTCCTCGGGGGAAATCGCAGCATCAGCCTTCCACTGGCTGGCCTTTCTGACTTCATGGCTTATTTTTTGGCCCCTCTTGTTCCTTACGTAGCGCTTCGCGCCATTCCCAGATGGCAGCTTCCGCCTTCCTGCGAAAGGGGTCATCTTTTGGGGCTTGATGCAGGTAGGCATACATGGCTTCAATCGCGTTGCGCAGGTTACCCATGCCTTCCAAGGCGACAGCCAGCCCGTAATAGGCATTCAGCTGATTCTGGTTCAGTTTGGTGGCATCGTTAAAAAAATCGGCCGCCATTGCATATTCTTTCTTGCCCAACAAGGCAAAACCGGCATTGACATAGGCTTCCGGCATGTCCGGGGCAAGCTGTATCACGCGATGGAACGCCGTCATGGCCGAATCGTACTGTTTGGCATGCAACATGACCACTCCTTGTTTGAAGCGCTGATCGACTTCTTGACGCCTTTTCTCGACCACATGATCATGTGACTTGACGAGTTGCGGCGACGGCATGTTGCGAGGAACGGAGAACCAGTCGGTATAAGCGTAGGTCAGCATCAGGGCAACCAGGAGCAGAGCAATTAGCGCTGTAGTTTTCTTTGTGGGTAGTCCCAGGTTTCCCCCGTTCAATTTCGGGGAGTTAATTTGTGGCGTTGCAACCGGGCTGGATAGAGATGTTGACTTTCCAGCGCGCAAGGCGCGGTAAACAATCAGCAGGAACAATAGAATGCCGATCACGGCCAAAGTGCCCCCTATTCCCATTACGGTACGGGCAACAGCTTCATATCCGGCGCCTTCCAGCTGGACATTCCCCGGCCCCTTGCGCGGCGCGCCAAAAGAACCAGCCCAGGCAAGACCGGCCATCATCAGCATCAGCCCCATGCCGTAGAACCAAGGCTGAAGTCGCAGTAAGCGTGCGGCGCAGTGGGCAAAGCCCAGCCTGGGTAACAGCGCATAGGTCATACCCATGAACGCGAGCGTGACAGCCCCAACAGTGCCGTGGTAATGGGCGGTCACCAAGGTGGTTTCGGCAGAGATAGCGGTTCCAAGGATCAGGCCGAATGCAAACATCACAAAGGTCAACAACAGCACAGTACGGCTGGCCTGGCCCGTGACCTCTGTCGGGCGTGATCGCCAGACGCGCCATGCCAGCCACAGACCGATCGGCAATGCGGTGATCCAGCTTCCCCAAATCATCATCTGGGTATAGGCATTGCGCAATGCAACCGACGCCGGAACATGCGTCATTTCGATCATGGGGGCGAAAAGCGTGGGTATGAGGCCGACAACGAACAGGAACTTGACAAGGCCGGGATCGGGCCGGCAATCGCTGGACAGGTCCGACGCCAGACAAAGCCACGATACGGTCATGAGCATTGCAAGACAAATCTGCCAGACGTGACCGCCGCCCCAGAACAGTGACTCGAAAAACAAATGCTGATCGAAACCCACAGGCATTCGGATCCACGCAGTCCACATGAGTCCCAGCGACAACAGGGCTGCCGCAGCCGCACACCAAAGCCCGGTGCGGATCGCGCCCGGTGCGTCCGGTTGACCGAACGGAAAATTCAGAAATGCAGAGAGGGCCTGTAGCGCGATACCGATGCCAAATAGCAGCAGCCCGGTGAGATAGACCGGATGATCAAGCACCGGAATGTAGTTGCTCATCAGCGGCTTCAACGCGCCGAGCAACGGGGATGCGGCCAGGAGCGCCGCGCCGAGTACGGCAATACCCAAAGCCGCATGGTTGAGCAGGCCAACACGACGGTTCAAACCCATGCTCCACAGCACGCCTGAAAAAGCCATGAACCAGACCACTTGCGACAGGTTTACGTGCAGAGTCAGCGCGACACGGTAAAAGTCCGCGCCGGGAAACAGCATCCCCAGGCCCGGCGCACGAGCCGCCACCAGCAACAACGCAAACAAGCTGGAAGCTGCAACCGAGGCGACCGCCAGCAGCAACCAGGCAACGGCATGCCGCTTGCCAGGCTCGTTCTCGCAGGACAGCCCGTAGGGCGGGATCTGCATCAAACTGCTCCCTTATGTGGCACGTCATTGACGAATGGAATGCCGAAAAAAGTAAAAAAGGCCGAGACGAATACCACCCATATCAGGAGGGCGCCGGTGCGCGGCTTCAGTTTCAGCGTGAAGCGCGCGTGCATCGCGATGGCCAGCGAAAGCCAGGTAATGAAGGCCCAGGTCTCCAGCGGATCCCAAGCCCAATAGCGGCCCCAGGCGTCCTGTGCCCAGATTGCGCCGGAAATCAGCATCAGCGAATTGAACACCAGCCCGAGTGCCATCCAGCGGTAGGCGAGTTCATCCAGTCGAGAGCTTTCCGGCAGGCGCGCGAAGCGCTGGCCGCTTCCGGCTTCGCGCAACAGGATGACCGTGGCCATGCCGACGGCAACCAGCACCGCGCCCAAAAATACCTTGGAAAAGCCGATGTGAATGAATAGCCAGATGGTGTGATACGTTGCAGGCAGGGGGCCCGGTGTTTTGTCCATCAGCATCATCCAGCCCATCATCATGAACAGAATTGGCATCACCACCGCAGCAATGGGGCGCACCTTGGGCATGCGCCAGTAGGCGATGGCAAAGACCAACGACAGGCTCCAGATGTTGCTGGACAAAATTTCAAACATCGTCACATAGGGGCCGTGCCCGAGCCGCTCCCAGCGCAAGCCAATCGCCAGGGTGTGCAGCATCAAGGCTGCAACCAGCAATCCCAGAACCGTGCGTTCCGGGCGCTTGTCCAGTGCCACGGCGAAGATGGCAATACAGCCGGTGAGGACATAGACCACCAGCGCGATCCAGAGCAATTTGAGTTCATCCATGGGAGTTTGTCTTTCTTGTTCAGCAACATTCCACCGGCAAAGCCGGGAGGTTTACCTATCTGTCGTATCCCATGGCTTGGACATGAATTTGCGCCAGAAGTGCCAGCCCAGCGACAAAACAGCCAAGGTGCTGCTTGTGAGCATCCATGGGATAGTCCAGTCATAAAACACGAGGTATCCCATCCACATCCGCAATTCGGTCAGCTCCAGTTCTCCTTGCGGCAATACAAGGCGCTCCCCCGGATTGAGCACCTTGCGCATGTCGCCCTGTCGAATGACGGCATGGTAGCGTTGCGGCGCTTGAAGGCGCGAAGCCTCGCCTTCCTTCAATAAGTTTTCGTCCACCATAAGTTGCAGCCAAAGCACGATGCCCGTGCCGGGAATCGGCCACTCCATAGCCTGGGCAAACTTGTTCGTCGGATAGCGCGGCAGATGGATGGCACCGGCTTGGGGCATGGAACCATCTGCCGGAAACCAGGTGAACACTGGCGCGAAGCCCTTGTTTGACGTGACATAAAAGCGATAGCCGTGCAACTCTAACGGCTTTTGTTCAGTGATCAGTGATTCGCGCCACTGGCCGGAAGCATCCAGGAAACGGACACGATTCTCGGTGCGGGTGATGGTGACTTCGGGGCTGTAATCGATGTGAAACGATTGATTGATGAAACGCACATCCTTGAGATTGCCCGTATGCCAGGGCCCGGTTTCCAGCATGGTGAACTCGTTGGTGAATTCCATACCCTCGGTAACCTCAACCCCCCCTTTCAGGTAGGTCATCCTGCTCATTGCCGCGAGCACGACAATGGCAAGCAGACAGAGATGAAATAACAGCAAGCCCGGTTGATGCCGCATTTTGCGGTTGCTTGCGATCGTTGCGACCAGATTGATCGCCAGCAGCGTGAGCGGTCCGACCAACAGAGTGGTTGTTGAGAGCCAGCCCTGTAGCGATGCAAATAAGCAGGCAAGCAAAAGTGCCAAGCCGAACAAGGTGAGCCGGAGCGACGCAAGCGTGTGCAGCAACGACCAGATTTTTGATCGATGTGGGTATGGCGAGACGTTTACGGGAGACTTCAACGCGCTACTCCCCAACGACAAAAACAGTTTCGGCCAGGACACCCTGCGCGCCCTGCACCCGGACCGTCCAGTTGCCCCGCCACATCGGCACCGGTGGCGTGATTTGGCGATCCTGCTTGACCGCGCCGGGCAGCAGGTTGAACGGAAAGGGCATCTGCTGCCCTTTCGTCAAGCGTCAGAAGAGCCATTCCAGCCCTCACAGGGCGAGAAACGGGGATTGAAAAGCTCAAGACGCGGTGGCGGTTAATCCGGGAGGGCACTTCCCGCAGACTATTGGTTCTGGCAGGCAGACTTCATGCCGTTGACACCACCGTTGCAGTTGCCTTTGGCCCAGCTGCCGCTCTGCTTCCAAGTCGTTACCTTGAGCATGGCGTTCAGGTAGTACGGACCCTTGGTGTAGCCCTGCGTGTTGGTGAAGGAAACGTCAGTCTCTGTCGTCAAGCCGACTTCATTGCCCACCGTCCGGGTGTCCGCCAGCAAGGCCTTGTGTTTCCAGCCGTGTGGAACAGCGATGTGGCAGTAGGTACAGTGAGCGCGACCATTACTGCCGCCGTTCATCTTGCTCGCATGGTAGGCGTGTAGGTTGCCTCTGCCATCGCAACAGAAACCACTGGTCCCGCTGTTTGGCGTATGGCATTTCAGGCAAAGGACTGTGGTGGCTGAGTCGCCGACGCGGCTGTCTTTGTCATAGGTACCCTTCAGGATGAAGGGGCTGGTCGACCCGTGGGGCCCCCAAGCCTTATTGGTATTGGGCGTGTTATCGGTATTGGTGGTGGTGTTGCCGTGGCAATCGGTGCAGTACATGGTTTGATTGCCCAAGTTGGTTTGCCAAGGGGATTTCCAGTTATCTGCACCGCCTCTTTCGGTCGATGTTCTGCCGGTAACCGTCATGACTGGATGCCAGGAGCGATGGTTTGGTGAAGCGTATGCCCCAGTGAAGCCGTGCGAGGGACTTGGCGCACCGGCAGTCGCTTCGCCCTTGTGCGAATCCGGCCCCCAGAACTCCATCGCTTGGTTGGTGTATTTCGAATTCGCTGGCCAGACATTGACGCCATTTTTCCCCAGGAAAGCAGGAAGATCGGCCGGTGTGGTTCCCATCCCGCCGATGGTTGGGCGACTATTGGTAACGTACCCCGTTGCCGCGTCGCCAACCGGATCGTCAACATCGGTGTACGCGTAATTGGAATGGCACTTCAGACAAATCTGGTATTCCTTGGTGAGCACTTGCGTGCAGTTGCTTGAACCGCTGCCGCTGCCGCAACGAAGGGAAAAACTGGTGGGTATTCTGCCAAATGTAGTATCTGAAGGGTAAACCGGTTCGACGCCGAAGCCTCCAAGCAAGGCATTGGAGACGTTGTTTCCATTGAGTGTGCCACGGATGTCTAAGAGCTCCGGATTTACGACGTGGTTACCCTTTTTCACCCGGTGTGGGTTGTGGCAGTCGGTGCATTCAACGTGGCGGTTACAGTCGTTGCCCCCACCTGCGCCCAGCAACGCTGGGCGTTCAACAAAGTCCTTTCCGTTTAGCGCCACCGCATTTCCATCCGTAACGGTATCGCCGATGCTGTGTTTCTCACTGCCGGCGCATTGCTCAGCGCTTGTGATCGGCATATGGTAAGAACCGAGAGCAGTAAAGTCGGTCATGATGTCGGGCACCGTCTGTGTGGCCAAATTCAACACCATCGGCGGTGTCGATGTCGCGGTGTTTGTGCGCAACTGGTGACATTGATAACAAGTCTGTTCGATTGCGGGATTGCCGCCGGTCCTGGGTATGGCGGTGTCGACCGTGTTGTCGGTTTTGACGGTCCCCTCGCGCAACAGTCGGCGAGCGCCCTGTACGGTGTGGGTGTCGTGGCAGTTGAGGCAGGCGGCCTGCCAGACTTCGGTGCCTATTGCGAATTCACGCAAGTTTGCTGCGGTGTTGTTGTAGGCTTGTGTCGTCGTGCTTACGGCATGCGCCGATTGTGACCATACCGTTCCAGCCTTGTCGTGGCAGCCCAGGCAGATGATGTCGTTGCTGTAATTGAAAACTCCGCCAGTTGGTCCGGCATTCTTCTGGAAGCGATTGGCGCGCAGGAACTTGATGCTGACGGTTTCCGATGCGTCTCGGATATGCGGATCGTGACACGTGGCGCACTGGACTTGTCCCGCATTCGATGCGCCAGTCTTTTCCAGTGCCAGCAAGGGCCGCGTATTCGCGGCGAAATCTCGGATGCCGACAGTAAGGGGCTTGCCCAGGGGTAAGCTCGCGGAATTGGCGACCGTGCTTTGTGCTGCATCGACAGCGCGCATTTCGCCATCGGCGTCGACCAGCGCTATGTTGTAAGTTACCGATATCGGGTGGTCGTTGCCAAGTTCCGTGCCAAGGTTGCGCGTGAAGCCAGTTGTCGGCCCGCTACCAATTGCCATGGCTCCTGTTACAGTGCTGGTACTTGTACCGGTCATGGCAATAGGACGAGTGCCCTGAATCGTCGCCGAGCCCTGACCACCAAGTACATTGACTTGCCCGATTGCCATCGTGCCATCATGGCAGGAGAGGCATAGTTTGGAACTGCCACCAGGCTGCTCAAGTGTGACCTGGATGGTTTTTGCGTCGAGTGAGCTCGATGTGTAGGGTGTATAGGTGTCGGTACTCAACTTGCGGTTCCACAAAGGGGCTTTGCCGTCTATCGTCGCGCCATGCGGCGTGTGGCAAAACACACAAATCTGCGTTTCGGTGGTCGCCTTCAAGCTGCCTGTCCCACTGGTGGACAAGTTGTGTTTGGTAGCGGCGATATTGGATACCCGCGCGGCTTGCGCAGCGCCACCCGTGAGCAGCATCGCAAAACCAGCCAGCAGTGCCAATAGGAGTTGACAGATATGCATCATGAGCCACCTAAAAATTGAAAAATAACGATCCGCCCATTGAACATATCTGCTACGTAAATTCGCCCCCGCGAGTCGCTCCAGAGGCCTGCCGGCAAATAAAACTGCCCAACTTGCTGGCCGGTGCCACCAAGGGGCATCAAAAACTCGCCCTGTTTGTTGAACACCAGCAGGTTGTCATAAAACGACTCGATCACGTAAACATTGTCTGAGCTATCCACCGTGACTCCTTTGGGACGCGTCAGGTTGCCAAAATACAGCCCCCTTTTACCCAGCGTTCCAACGTTTTTACCGTGTGCGTCAAATATTTGAACCCGCGCATTCATGGTGTCACTGACATAGAGCCTGTCTCCTCCGAATGCCAAATGGGTAGGAAAGTTCAATTCATTTTCACCCTCTCCGCGTTGAGCCATCACTTCCAGCAGTGTGCCTGCGTCATCAAACACTTTGATGTTATGCGCATGCGTGTCAGACACGTATATTCGCCCCCGAGTGGCATCACGCGCCAAGCCCGTAGGGCGTTTGAGAATCCCATTTCCAAATGTGCCGATCGGATTCCCATCGCGATCCAGGCGCACCACCAAACCCAGGTCTGCATCGGCGACCAGGATTTGCCCGCCTGCGCCAATGGCAATTCCAATGGGTGTCACAAATCTGCGGGTTTCCTGAGCATGCTCCCAAACTTGCAGCTTACCTGCCGTTTGGTCAAAAACGAATACGGCGTGATTGCTAACGTCCGTGACATAGATGCGCCCTTGCGCATCAACGGTTCCGCTCTGCGGACGTTTCAACGTGATTTTTTCTACAGTTCCGTCATAGAGCCCGACAATCCAGTTGAATATTCTGGTTCCCAGATTTTCCTTGTTACCGTCCTGGGCAACAAGATTGTCTTCACCCCACAGTTGACCGACATATTTGTAACGGGGGGTCTCCGGTGGTGCAGGCCACACTTTGACCACACTTGTCGCACGTTCTTCTGGGTCGAGGCGCATGGAGTACTTGACCTCGGCACAGCCACCTAGAACCAACATCCAGGCAACCACCACCACCCAAAGTCGACCCAGGAAACCTGAATTGCACACAGCAGTTGCTTTCACTCGGAGCGCGCACGGGCTGGTACGCCCGGGAATGCAGGCGATACATGAAAGCTCAGTATGCGTCGATAGATGCTGTCTGCAAGATACAAGGTGTTTTTCTCCAGGGTCGACTTGGGAATACAGTTGAAAGACGCCGGAATGACACCGCTCGTGCTAGATCTACGGTGAAGGCATCCGGCACTTTCAGCACCCTTTCGCCGAGTGTATATTGATCTGATCCAACTTGCCCGATGACAACAACGTGTCGATTCAAGCGATCGCTGAGATAAAAGAGATATTGAAAACTTGCCGTTCACCTGGTCAAAAGCTGAACACACCGAAGCGGCCAATATCGTTGTCAAAGCCAGCGAGTTGGCGTCTGCTTCGCGTTTGGCAAAGTCAGGCTCGCCAGTGAGTTCTCCAGCATAAAAATACCGTGGCACTTCGTCGGAAGTCTCGGACGGCCAAGTCAGGCACTTGTTCTCCAGACGGGGGGCAAGTTCAAGCTGAAAGCGCATGTTTTGGGGCGCAGATGCGCACGCACGCACCCAGCAGGCAGGCAGACCAGTAGCAAATAGGCAAGCACCGCGTCAAGACTATCTCCTAAAAAATGCCGGGGCCATTGGTTTCATGGCCACCCATGATTCCACTTGCCAAGCCCTTTTTTCCAGAATGGCACAAATCGCATCGATCAGGCCCCCAGGCAATGTCGTTGTTATGGCATGCCCCGCAAAATTTACCGTCGGCAATGTCGTTCATCGTGACGTCGTTTGAACCTGCGCGCATTTTGAATCCCAACTCATAGTGACACACCCGGCACTGAAAACGAATGCGGTGAAACCAGTGCGGAAAAATAACAGGCCGCATGCCTTCTTTCTCGGCGCGCCGGTTGATCACCACGTCGGCCTATTCGGCCTGGATGGGCACCGCTGCCCACAGCAAGCAGCCAATGCACAGCGTTAAAAAGAACCGAATCACGGCGCACTCTTTTGAATTGGAACCGATGCCGGTGATGGTGGCAAAGTGCCCCGGGCGGGGCGGGGCACACTGTGGC
>CAIQBN010000322.1 GCA_903870065.1 uncultured beta proteobacterium
ACCGTGTGCAGGGCCAATACGCTTTGCTGCTCGATGTCCTTGATTGGCACAAAACGCATATTGGGTCTGGCTACCGCCTCACAGATCGCCTCGGCATCAGCCGCATCGTTTTTGTTGGTTTTGACATATGGCTTGACGAACTGAGGTGCCATCAATTTGACGGTGTGGCCAAAACCTTGCAACTTGCGCGCCCAATGGTGCGCACCGCCACAGGCTTCCATCCCAATCAAGCACGCGGGCAGATTGACGAAAAATGCGGCCATATGGTCACGCCGCAATTGCTTCTTGAAAACCGTCTTGCCCAGTTCGTTGACTCCGTGAAGCACAAACACATTTTTTGCTAGGTCGATACCTACAGTAGTGACTTTCATGATGGTTGCTCCTGTCTGTTGAAGGGGTTGCTACGCAACTCCACTTTGACACAAAACGGTGCTGCCTAAGGTGGGGGCGTTCATCCAATTGGTTTCGGGTTCCACTGTCCTTGCTTACTGCAAGATTTGATGTGCGCAGCTTCGAGACAAGCTTTAAAGAGATGGAGACGTCAACATCGCAAAAGCGCAGCGCTAGGGCTTGATACCCTGCAAAGCTAGTGACCGTTTGCCGAGCTCTTGGTGCAAAAATTGAAACACGGTCTGGATGCGCGCTGTTTTTCGTAGATCAGGATGTGTCAGCACCCAGAGTTCGGATGCCAACTCTGGAATTGGCTCCTGCATGCGACGCAATGGGGCTAGGCTGTCGCCGAGGAAGCAAGGTAAAACGGCAAGACCCAGCCCGTCGGCACACGCCTGCGCTACGCTGGCAAAGCCGTCCATTCGCAAGCCTACAAGCTCCAGCGGAATGGTCTTCTGCAGCCATTGCAAGGTGCGGTGGCGCTCTTGTGATTCACCCAAACCAATCCACTGGTGCTCTGGCAGGTTGCTGGCAGTGGTGTTCTCAAGGTAATCCGCCGCACCGTACACCGCAAACGCCAACGGCGCAATGCGTTTGCCAACCAAATACTCAGGCGGGCGCAGCGTCGGGCGCACTGCGATGTCGGCGTCGCGCTTGGACAAGTCCAGCATGTTGTTGTCGATGTTGATGTGCAGCGCAATTTGTGGGTAGCGGACTCGGCACAGAGCCAACACCGGGTTCAGCAGCGTCGAAGCAAAGCTGTCTGTGGTGGTGATGCGCACCACGCCGCTGGGCCGCAAATCGCGCCCGACCACTTTGAGCAGCGAGTACTCTGCCGTCTGCTCGATGGCCGCGCCTGCCGCCGCCAGTTCTTCACCGGCCGCCGTTGCCACGTAGCGGCCCGCGCCGCGCTCGAACAAGCGCACGCCCAGGTCCATTTCGATTTGGGCAATGCGCCTGAAAACCGTGGCGTGGTTGACATGGAGCTTGCGCGCCGCCGCCGACAGTGAGCCGGTTTGGGTGACTGCTGCGACGTAAATCAGGTCGTTGAGGTCTTTCATTTCTGTGCATTTATGCAAAGCCGGTTTGCAATTTGTTTGAATTTACTTGTCTTAATGTAGAGCTTAATCTTCAGTCTTACAACTTCTTGAAGGAAAAAAGCCATGAAACACACACAGATTCACAAGACCCTGCCGACGCTGCTGCTCTGCGTTGGTTTGGGTTTCGCCAGCCTTGACAGCGCCACGGCGGCCGAGCCGATTTGGGATGGAAACAAGGTCCAGATGCAAAGCGAGAAGTTGGCTGACGGTGTTTTCGCCTACTACGCCAGCGATGCCCGCGAACTCAATGCCAAGGGCGGCGCAGCGGCCACCAGCGGGGGCCTGATTGTGGGCAGCAAGGGTGCGCTGTTGATTGAAACCATGCTCAACAAACGCATGAATCAGCAGGTGCAAGACCTCAGCCGCAAGCTCGGCGGAAAACCGCTGATTTATGCGGTCAACACCAGCGCGCACGGCGACCACTCATTTGGCAACATGTTTTTGCCCGCAAACACCCGCATTGTTCAGCACGCCAACACGCGCACCTATATCGACAAACATTTGGGCGATGACAAAGCTTTCATGATCAAGAACTTTGGCACCGGCCGGGGCATTGAGGAAATCAAGGCGCGCACCGGCGATGTTTTGGTCGCGCCCATGGCCACGGTATCGCTAGACCTGGGCGGCAAGGTGGTGGATGTGATCGACTTTGGCTTTGCCCAAACCGGCGGTGACCTGTGGGTGTGGGAGCCGCAATCGAAAGTGATGTGGGCGGGTAACCCGATCATCGCTGCCAAGCCCGCGTTGCCCTGGCTGCTGGACGGGCATCTGGTCGCCACCCTCGACACCCTTAGGCGTGTGTACTCATTCTTGCCCATTGACGCCCGCATCATTCCCGGCCATGGTGTCGCCATGACGCGTGAAGACATGAAGTGGCATATTGATTACTTGGCCAGCGTACAAACGAATGTGCAGGCGGCTGTGGACAAGGGTTTGACGCTGGAGCAAACTATTGCGCAAACCACCATGCCTGAGTTTGGCGGATACGCCTTGTTTGGTTGGGTCCATCCCGGCCTGAACGTACCTGCCGCATATCGAGACCTGAGCAAAAAATAGTCACTTTATAAAGGAGAACTTCATGACCATAGAAGTCGTCACTGGCAAGGAAGCAGCCATCCATTTCGATGCACAGAAGTGCATCCACTCGCGCAGTTGTGTGCTGTCGCACCCGGATGTGTTTGTGCCTAATGTGGTGGGTTCCTGGATTCACCCGGATGCGCAACCCGTAGCAGAACTCGTGCGCATTGCGCAGAACTGCCCCTCGGGCGCCATCACGGTGGTGCGTCATAGCGCTGGTACAGCGGATTCTGTCGATTCCAACGGGCATCCAATCGTCAACACAGTGCGTGTGCGGGAGAACGGACCGCTCGCAGTGGAGGCCGAGCTGCTGATTGGAGGCCAGAAGCAGACCAATCCGCGCGCCACTCTGTGCCGCTGCGGCCAGAGCCAAAAGAAGCCGTTTTGTGACGGCAGCCATGTGGCCGCTGCCTTTGTAGCTACGGGGGAGCCAGCCACGGGTACTTTTAGCGCACTGGCGGTTCGCAACGGCCCGCTGGATGTGCAGCCATTGCCGAACGGGCCCTTGCGCGTGGTGGGCAACCTCGAAGTGGTGAGCGGCACGGGGCGCACCTGCAACAAATTGAGCGAAACCTATCTGTGCCGCTGCGGGCACAGTAAAAACAAACCGTATTGCGATGGCAGCCACAAGGCCGCAGGGTTTGAGACAGTATGAACAAAAACCGCCTGGAAGCATTCAACGATGGCGTGATTGCCATCATCATCGCGATCATGGTGCTGGTGCTGGAGCTGAAGGTGCTGGCCGTGAATGTCGACTAACGGCGAGCCAAATTGAGCTCCTTTAAGACCGGAATCGCGGCACTGCCGACCGCCATCTTCAAAAACTGATTGTCGCCCGCGAATGCCCGCTAAGGATTTTTGGCAGTGACAAATTGATGAAATTGGACCGACTGGCGCTATGACCGCTATCGAGAAGAAGGTTCGATCCCAGGCGGTACTGCGAAGGACCGGTAGCGCCGCACTGCCGGTCCAGGAATCCCTCCATTGCCGACGTTCATTTTTGACGGTCAGCTTACGAGCTGGCCAGTGATGAGTTCTCGCCATCTTTCAGCCGACGTCTTTGATCAAGCGCAAGCTTGACAATTCTGTTGCCAAGTCGATCCATTTCTCCATCAGGAGCTTCATGCGTTCGTAGTTCTTGAGCTGCTTGCGCACTGTCGGCAGATCCTCCTTCTTCACAAACTTGCTGCTGCTTTTGCCCTTGCGGGTGTAGCTGACCTGGTAGTAGGGCCCGTGCTTTACCGGTGGTGTGGCCTTGCACCGGCACCCTGGTGAGCCACAAACGTTGTACTGGGTAGAGAGGCTTCCAGGGCGTAGATCCCCAAGGGCTGCCAGGTCGCCTTTGATCTTCTCAATTTGTCGTTGCAGCGTCGCTTCTCGGCGGGTGGCCATCGCAGTAATCCGGTTGGTTTTGATATTGCAAGTGTAGCGTTTTATAGCCGATAGCTTTACAATGCTAGCGGCTATAAAACACATGGCAACTGCCATCTCCAGGAGACACCGCCATGAAGCTATGGACCCAATGGCTGTCGGCGGTACGCGCCCTGCGACCGGCATGCCTGCGTTCACTGACCTTTGTGTGGATGGCCCTTGTGTTGATGGGAATGTGTTGTCGATCTGACAACGCCGGGGTCACCAGCTTTGTGCGGGTATTGAATCTGCGCGGTGAGGCCTATCACCGGTTTCTTCACCTCTTTCACAGCAAAGCACTGGACCTTAATGTCTTGACTGCTTGCTGGGTGCGCCTGTGCCTTGTGCTGTTTCGCCCATTTAAGGTCGGACAGCGTTTGGTTTGCATCGCCGATGGCATCAAAGCTCCCAAGGAAGGTAAACGCATGCCTGGCGTGAAGTATCTGCATCAGCAGTCAGCCAGCAATACCAAGCCCGAGTACATCATGGGGCATTCGTTGCAGGCCATTTCTCTTCTGGTCCACTCGGCTGCGGGCCAGGTGGCGGCGATTCCCCTGACTTCGCGCATTCATGAGGGCCTGGTGTTCTCCAATCGGGATTCAAAGACGCTGCTCGACAAGTTGGTGGCCCTGCTGTTTTCCATTACTCTTGTCTGGAACAGGCCGGTCGTGCTTGTGGCCGATGCCTACTACGCCAGTGGCAAGGTGATCACGCCT
Source organism: uncultured beta proteobacterium (assembly GCA_903870065.1). Taxonomy (GTDB): domain Bacteria; phylum Pseudomonadota; class Gammaproteobacteria; order Burkholderiales; family Burkholderiaceae_C; genus Allorhodoferax. The sequence goes on from CAIQBN010000322.1 coordinate 4,694, forward strand.
CTTCTGAACAACGGGCATCATCTGGTCACGCGTGCCAAGACCAATGCGGTGGCTTACCGGCCAGTACCCATAGTCCAAGGCCGTAGCAAAGGCAGACCTCGAATCTATGGCGAGAAGGTGCGCCTCAAAGAGTTGTCCCAAGACGATAGCGCT
>CAIQBN010000323.1 GCA_903870065.1 uncultured beta proteobacterium
GACCATGAACACATGCGTGTACTTGCCAATCATTGCCGCCCCGAGCAAGCAAAGCGACAGCCATATCAAGCCCAACGCGAGGGAGCGGCACCACTTTGGAACCTCAGCTAACGCGTTGTTCAAACCGTCACCGAATTCTGACAACCATCGCATAGTGCCTCCCGCCCATTGAAATGAAAATTCCACCATGCCTTGTCGGCCCCGATACCCTCTCTACAGCCAGTACCATCATCCGGGCCGATCAAGCGGCTATGTTGGCAAGCATTACGGCAAGGCTGCAGGGGATGCCAAGAGCACAGTGGTGCCGTTCGTATTGGTCTTCATCACAAGACGGTTGCCACAGATGGCCACACCCGTAATCGCGTCGGTCACGTCCAACTGAACCGTCTGCCAGGAATTGCCGTCACCACTCATGCGAAGTTTCCCTCCGGTGTCGGAAAACCAGAAATTGTTTGCTTCAAACATCACCGTTTTGTACAAATAGTCGGTAGTTGCGCCAAAGCTAGGTTCGACGCTTGTTGCATTGGTATAAGGGGCGCCCAAGCGTACCAATCCGGTAGCGCCATTGGCTCGTGAGCCGATGACTACGCCGTTACCAACCGCCACACTGCGCGGCACGCCAAATTCAGGAATTTGCTTCCAAGTCACACCTTCGTCTTTGCTGATGAAGACACCCTCTTGAAAGCCCGGGAACACCGCACATCGGTTGATACAGGGTTTGGGCCAGTTGACCGCCAGCAAAGTGCCATTTGCCAGTGCTTTTATTTCAATGTTGTATGCCGGGATCGTGGCATTGGGGACTGCCTGCCAGGTTTCACCTTGGTCAGTTGATTTGAGTAACTTGGCCGGGGCAGACACGCCTACATACAGAGCCCCGCCAATACCTGTGGGTGGAGTGACCCAGCCAGTCGTTGGCGAGGCGTAGACGGTCCGCCAAACGCCCGCCTTGGCATCGAATTTCTCGACCGTCGCGCTTCCAGCGGTTACCACGCTGTTGCTTGACCCTGCGTCCACTGACACAGTGCGCAGTTGCGTGCCCAGGTCGTCCACGGGAACGGCTTGTTCGGCAGCGACCCAGAGCAAACCATCTGAACTTCTTTGCGTGCGCTCGTGGAACACACCGCTCGCTAACCAGAAATCATTGCGGTAGCACTGCCCGCCCTGCGACCAGAGATTTCTATTCGACCAACTCTCGGCCTTGAGTGCAACGAACCAGTTCTTTCCACCGTCGTGTGATTGATAGAGATAGGATTCAAATCCCAATTTGTCACCAGTGGTAAACGCGCTGAGGTAGACCTCATTGCCGACAACCGACATCGAATGCTGGATCTCCGAGGTGAAAAGCCCCGATCCGGCAAATCCAGCCTCACTCGCGACCCATGTTTTCCCTTTGTCGGAGCTACGGATGATGCGAATTGTCCGAGCTCCGGCAGCTGAAGACTCGGTGTAAACAACCACCATATCTGTGCCAATTGCCGCAATATGCCCAATTGCGTTGACCCCGGTCACATTAGCCAAATTGCTTTCTACCGGCAAGAACGTAGTCCCGTTGCCGGTTGATTGGTAGAGTTCCTTGGTATTGGGATTTATTGCGACTTCCGTGCCTGCGATGACGAGGTGCTTATAGGCGGATCCGAGTAGGTCATTCGTCCAACTCACGCCATTGTCTGTGGAAACAGTACCGCAGTACTTTAGAGTGCCATCTGCCGATCTAAACATGTCCCGTAAGTTGCAAAGGGCATAGAAGCCACGACTTAGCTTGGCCCACGAAACACCGTCACTACTCTTATAGACCGACGCGGGCACAAGATAGTCAGAACCTACAGAAGCATAAAAGTTGGATTCGAAGTAGGCCAGTGACTGGATATTCAGGAAAAACGGAGCACCCAATGTGGGGTGCACAAACTTCAGACTCGTCAATACCTCTTTGGTCCAGACGCCGGGCCCGGTTCGGACATGACGCGACAAGGAGCCCGATCCACCACCGTAAAGAATCACTCCTGGCCCAATCGCACTTCGCCCCTCTGCAACGACTTGGGCTATGCCGGACCAGGAATTACCGTTGTCCTCGCTGACTGCCAAGCCGTTACCTGCTACCACGATTGTTCCTGATACAGCCCAAACGTCGCGGAATTTATTGAGCCCTTCTGCAAGTGTGTACCCCGTTGTAGGCACCTGCGCCGCACGAATGGTGCCACTGCTGCCAAACGTGCTGCTGACCGTCTTCCCCTGCGCAAGCGCACTGGCGGCCATCTGCGTGCTTGACCCTTTGGCCTGCAAAGCCGCCGTCAACGCATCAATCGCCTGGTCAATGGCATCCCCGGTCGTTGTTGCTGTTGCTGCCCTAAACGGTGTCGCAATAAAGTCCGGAATTGCCGACAGGTCGCTGATGCCATTGAGCGCAGTGCGAACGTCGGTCTGCGCCGCAGCCACGTTGGCTGACGTGAGCAGTGCTACTGCTGCGGGGCTTGGGTAGGCGGCGAATGCATCCGCTGGTGAGGCTTTCAGCAACTTGGCAACCACCAACTCGGTAATCGGCGTAATGGCGGTGGAGCCCCCACCCACTGCAACGGTGCGCCACACGGTGCCATCCTGGCCGGTCGCCTGAATCAGACAGGGCACGGCGGTGGCAGGTACGTCGAGGGAGTATCCGCCCGTGCTGGAAGACACCGTTGTGTAACTCATGGCGTTGGCGCACTTGGCGACGATGGCTGCGTTGACCAGCACCACGCCTTTGACCGCGATGCCGGTGATGGTTACGGTGGCGGGTGTCGGGGTTGGAGTAGGCGTTGGTGCCGGAGATCCCCCGCCGCCGCATGCGCCCAACACCAACGTCAATGCCAGGGTGGCGCTGGTCGCCGCCTTGTGGAAAGAGTTCTTGCTGAGCATAGTGATCCTCCTTGATGCGGCAGTGAATGCCGGTAACCGGGTGCGCTGGATTGCTGGCAGCCTTTGCCGACGAAAGCTTCTTGTGATCGAAATGTAATCGATATTTATTTAAAAACTAAATGTTGATGATATTTGACCGAGCGCTTGCGCCTAATTTCTGATGCATGTCAAAAGCATCCAAGCAGATAGAGAATGAGGGGTTTGCCAATCGTCTGCGGCAGGCACTGAAGGGGATTGGAATCCGCCCGTCCGCCACCGTCCTGGCTCA
>CAIQBN010000324.1 GCA_903870065.1 uncultured beta proteobacterium
CAGTTCTTGGCGACCAGATGACCAAGTTCACCACCGAAATCGGCTTCAAGGGTTTTCAAAATCCAGATGAAGTGGGCGCTGCTGCGGTGGACTACTTGCGCGTGGCTGGTCACCTGGTGTTTGGCTACTTCTGGGCCCGCATGGCGCAAGTGGCACTGCGTGAAATTGCCGCTGGAAATGCCGACCCGTTTTACCTGGCCAAGCTGCAGACAGCACGCTTTTACTTTGCCAAATTGTTTCCTGAGACCGCAACTCTGATGCGCAGCGCCCGCACCGGTAGCAAGGTTTTGATGGATACCGACGCCGCGCTGGCCTGATCCGGCTCCGTTGCTTAACCCCCCCACACAAACTGCAGGAGATTCCCATGATTCGTTCCACCACTGCCCTGACCATTGCCCTGACCTGCGTGTCCGCTTCCGCACAGATGACGCCTGTGGGAACCTGGCACTCGATTGACGACAAAACCAATGAAATCAAATCCGAAATCACCATCGCTGAGACGGCCGGGGTGATCAGTGGAAAGGTAAGCAAATTGCTGCGCAAAGACGCCAAGCAGGATCAGGTCTGCGATGAATGTTCCGACGAACGCAAAGGCAAACCGGTCTTGGGCCTGGAAATCATTCGCGGAGCCAAGAAGGCAGACGGCAAGGACGTGTGGGAAGACGGCAAGATTCTTGACCCTGAAAACGGCAAGAGCTACACCTTGCGTCTGACACCTATTGAAGGTGGAAAAAAGTTGGAGGTGCGCGGTTCGGTATTTGGCATCGGACGCACGCAGACCTGGGTTCGCGTGCAGTAATTTAAATTCTGAGAAAGTTCGCAATGTCCCGTTTCCAAGTCAAGAAAGTCGCCGTGCTCGGTGCCGGTGTGATGGGTGCGCAAATCGCTGCCCATCTGGTCAATGTCAAGGTGCCCGTGGTCTTGTTCGATCTTCCTGCCAAGGAAGGCCCCAAAAACGGCATCGTCACCAAGGCCATTGACGGTCTGAAAAAGCTCAAGCCCGCCCCCTTAGGTGTAGCCGACGACGCCGTGCTGATTCAGCAGGCCAACTACGAAGAGCACATGGCGCTACTGGGCGAGTGCGATCTCGTCATCGAGGCCATCGCCGAGCGCATGGACTGGAAGCTCGATCTGTACAAAAAAATTGCGCCCTTCGTTGCGCCGCATGCCATCGTTGCGAGCAACACATCCGGCCTGTCGATTACCAAGCTCAGCGAGGCACTGCCAGAAGAGATCAAACCCCGCTTCTGCGGTATTCACTTCTTCAACCCACCGCGCTACATGGCCCTGGTGGAACTGATCAACACGCCGACCACCTTGCCGCAAGTGCTCGACGATCTCGAAGCCTTTGTCACCAGCAATTTGGGCAAGGGCGTGGTGCATGCCAAGGACTCCCCCAACTTCATTGCCAACCGGGTTGGCATTGCCGGCATGCTGGCCACCATGAAAGAGGTAGAAAACTTCGGTCTGAGTTATGACGTGGTCGATGACTTGACCGGCAAGAAGCTCGGTCGCGCATCGAGTGGCACTTTCCGCACGGCCGATGTGGTGGGCCTGGACACCATGGCCCACGTCATCAAGACGCTGCAAGACACGCTGTCCATTGAGACCGATCCGTTTTATGAAAGCTTTGCCACCCCTGCGGTGCTGAAAACTTTGCTGGAAATGGGCAACCTGGGCCAGAAGACCAAGGCCGGTTTCTTCAAAAAAGTGGGCCGCGACGTGATGCGGTTTGACCTGGCCAGCAAGGAATATGTGACTGCGGGCGAAAAAGCCGATGAAGTCTACGCTCGCATGCTCAAGAAGCCGGCTGGCGAACGTTTGAAACTCTTGCGCAATGCCGAAGGCAAGCAAGGCCAGTTCCTGTGGGCCATTTTGCGCAACGCATTCCATTACGCCGCCGTGCATCTGGCCAGCATTGCCGACAACGCGCGCGATGTGGACTTCTGCATGCGCTGGGGCTTTGGCATGAAGCAGGGCCCGTTCGAGTTGTGGCAGGAAGCCGGGTGGCTGGAAGTGGCCAGGATGGTTCAGGAAGATATCGACGCTGGCAAGGCGCTTTGCAAGGAGCCCTTGCCAGAATGGGTGTTCAAGGGGCCGGTGGCTGACTCGAACAATGGCACCGGCGGCGTGCACACCCCTAGTGGCTCGTGGAATCCCTCCACCGCGCAATTTGTCGCGCCGCGCAGCTTGCCGGTTTACTCCCGCCAGCACTTTCCCGAGAGCGTGCTGGGCGCCAATGCGACATCCGCCGCGACTGCCGGCAAGACTCTGCATGAGGATGACACCATCCGCCTGTGGACGCTGGACGACGCGGTGATCATCGCCAGCATCAAGACCAAGATGCACGCGATCGGCGCGGGCGTGATCGAAGGGCTGGACAAGGCCATCGACATGGCCGAGCAGGATTACCAGGGCCTGGTCATCTGGTCGCCAGACGAGATGTTCTCGGCCGGCGCCGATCTGCAATCCATGCTGCCAGCCTTCATGATGGGTGGTGCCAAGGCGATTGACGGTGCGGCTGCCGAGCTGCAGCGTGTCATGCTGAAACTGCGTTATGCCAATGTGCCCACCATCGCGGCCGTCCGCGGTTTGGCGCTGGGCGGCGGTTGCGAAATGGCGGTGTATTCGGCCAAGCGTGTGGCCGCCATGGAAAGCTACATCGGCTTGGTCGAAGTGGGCGTGGGCCTGGTGCCTGGTGCCGGCGGCCTGACCTATATTGCCCGCCGTGCTGCCGAGAATGCGGCCGCATCCACGGGCAAGGACATCGTGCCTTTCCTCACTGAAGGCTTCACGGCAGCGGCCATGGCCAAGGTGGGCACCAGCGCGCTGGAGTCGCGCAAGCTGGGCTATCTGCTCGACAGCGACGTGGTGGTGCCGCACAAGGACGAACTGCTGTTTGTGGCCATCAATGAAGCCCGGGCCTTGTTCAACAGCGGCTACCGTGCGCCGCACAAGCGCCAGTTTGCCGTAGCGGGGCGCAGTGGCGTGGCGACCATCAAGGGATCTTTGATCAACATGCGCGACGGTGGTTTTATCAGCGCCCACGACTTTCACATTGCCGGGCTGATTGCCGAAGTGGTTTGCGGCGGTGATGTCGATGCCGGAAGTCTGGTGACCGAGGAATACCTGATGGCATTGGAGCGCAAGGCTTTTTGCGCCTTGCTGACCAACCCCAAGACCCAGGAGCGGATCATGGGAATGATGTCTACCGGAAAGCCAGTGAGGAACTAACATGAAACAAATTCAAGAAGCCTACATCGTTGCCGCCACGCGCACGCCCATTGGTCGTTCGCACCGCGGGTTCTTTCGCAACACCCGCCCTGATGATTTGCTGGTCAAGGTGCTGCAGTCCGCGTTGGCCCAGGTGCCCACGTTGGATCCGCAGTCGATTGAAGACCTGATCTGTGGCTGCGCCATTCCCGAGGGCCAGCAGGGCCTGAACATTGCGCGCATTGGCGCGGTGTTGGCGGGCTTGCCCACCAGCGTCGGTGGCATCACGGTCAACCGCTTTTGCGCCTCCGGCCTGTCGGCCATCCAGATGGCAGCCGATCGTATTCGTGTAGGCGAAGCCGACGTAATGGTTGCTGCCGGTGTGGAGAGCATGAGCATGGTGCCCATGATGGGCAACTCGCCATCGCTGTCACCAACCATGTTCGAGCGCGATGAGAACATCGGCATTGCCTACGGCATGGGCCTGACCGCCGAGAAGGTGGCAGCCCAATGGAAAGTGACGCGCGATGCGCAGGACGCTTTTGCGGTCGAGTCGCACCGCCGCGCGCTTGCAGCGCAAGCCGCGGGGCACTTTGCCGCCGAGATCACCCCGATTGAGGTGGTAGACCGCAGCCCGAATTTGCAGACCGGTGAAGTGGTCGAGAAACGCCGCACGGTTTCAATGGACGAAGGCGCCCGCGCCGACACCACACTGGAAGGCCTGGGCAAGTTGCGCGCGGTGTTTGCAGCGCGCGGTTCGGTCACGGCGGGCAACAGTTCGCAAACTTCGGACGGAGCAGGCGCCCTGATCCTGGCCAGCGAAAAAGCCGTCAAGCAGTACGGGTTGACACCACTGGCCCGCTTTGTCAGTTTTGCCTCCAAAGGTGTGCCGCCGCACATCATGGGTATTGGCCCGATTGAAGCCATTCCCGCTGCGCTGCGGTACGCCGGTTTGAAGCAGGACGCAATCGACTGGATCGAGCTCAACGAAGCTTTTGCCGCGCAGTCGCTCGCCGTGGTCAATTCGTTGGGGCTGGACCCGGCCAAGGTCAACCCTATGGGCGGTGCCATTGCATTGGGTCATCCGCTGGGCGCCACCGGTGCTATCCGCTCGGCGACAGCCATTCATGCATTGCACCGCAATAATTTGAAATACAGCATGGTGTCCATGTGTGTCGGCATGGGCCAGGGTGCTGCAGGCATTTTTGAGCGCGTGTAATATCCCGCGGCAAGACCCTCAGCCGGGTTGCGAGAGAGTCTTTCGCCAACCCATTGAGGCCAGTACAAGGCCACCTGCGGGTGGCTTTTTTGTGGAGACAGGGCAGTGAGTTCACACGTGTTTGATCAGGCCATGGCAATGGAGTTGCAAGCCGACGGAAGCTTTGCGGGCCACACCAGTGCGGCCTATGCCAACATGGTTGGTCCCTTTGGCGGCATCAGCGCCGCCCAGATGCTCAACGCAGTGTTATTACATCCGCAGCGCCTGGGTGAGCCGGTGTCGTTGACTGTCAACTTCGCCGCTGCCTTGGCACCTGGCCCCTTTGTGGTGGTGGCCCGTCCAGCACGCACCAATCGATCGACCCAGCACTGGATGATCGAGCTGCTGCAAAACGGCGAGACGGTGCTCACCGGCACGGCATTCACTGCGCTGCGACGGGACACCTGGAGTGTGGACGACCAAGCTATGCCCCAGGTGCCTGCGCCTGAGCAGGTTCCGAACGGTCTGGGCCCCATACCCATGGAGTGGATCAAGCGCTATGACATGCGCCCGATCACCGGTGGTATGCCCACTGCGTGGGACGGTCGCGGCGAACACAGCCTGACGCAACTCTGGGTGCGCGACAATCCGCCGCGCACATTGGATTTTGCTTCCCTGACCGCGCTGGCGGATGTGTTTTTTCCGCGTGTGTTTGTGCGCCGGGCCACGCTGGTGCCCGTGGGCACCGTGACCATGACGGTCTACTACCATGCGGATGCGGCGCAATTGCAGGCCAGTGGCAGCGGTTACTTGCTCGCCCAGGCCCAGGCGCAAGCCTTTCGCAATGGTTACTTTGATCAGACAGCCCAGTTGTGGAATCAGGCCGGCGCGTTGCTGGTGACCACCCACCAAGTGGTGTATTACAAAAGTTAAGGATGTTTTATGGATGACATATTGACCCATGCCGCCGATGGTGTGTTGACCCTCACCATCAACCGCCTGCACAAGAAGAACGCCTTCACCCCGGCCATGTACGCCGCCCTGGCTGACGGCCTGGAGTCGGCACAGCAGGACCCCTCCATTAGCGTGGTGGTCATTCAGGGTGGAATGACGGTGTTCAGTGCCGGCAACGATATTGGCGACTTTTTGCAGCGTGGTGCTTCCACCCAGGATTCACCGGTGTACCGCTTTCTGCGCGCCATAGCGACGCAGCCCAAGCCGGTGATCGCTGCGGTGTGCGGCCCGGCAGTGGGCATTGGTACCACCTTGCTGTTTCATTGCGATCTGGTCTATGCCGGTGACAACGCGGCGTTCTCCATGCCCTTTGTCAACCTCGGGCTGTGCCCGGAGGCCGCATCGAGCCTGCTGGTCCCACAGATGATGGGCTACCACCGGGCGGCAGAAGCCCTGTTGCTCGGCGAGCCCTTCATGGCGGAGGCCGCCATGGAAGTCGGGCTGGTCAATCGCATCCTGCCACCCACCGAAGTGAATGCGGTGGCGCAAGCGCAGGCCCGCAAACTGGCAGCCAAGCCATTGGCGTCGCTGATGGAGACCAAGCGGCTGATGAAGAAGGGACAAATGAGCCAGGTCCTGGCGCAAATGGGCGAGGAAGGTGACAGTTTTGGCCGCTTGCTCCAGGAGCCCGCGGCCAAGGAGGCATTCACCGCATTCCTGGAAAAGCGCAAACCCGACTTCTCCAGGGTCTAATGGGTGAAATGCGGCTCTAGCCCTCGAATATATTGGACTGATAGCTATCGATTAGATAGCTATTTCCCCTTGGTTATGTTACTTCTTGAACGGGTCGCTAAAGCGCGGGTCGGCCAGGAAGGCGGTATCGGTCAGGGTCTTCATGAAGGCCACCAGTGCCGCCTTTTCAACCGGGGTTAAATTGAGAATCCGGGGCAGGCCATTGCGCCCTTTGAGCCGGTTGTCCAGTGCCGGGCCGTCTTTCACGCCATGGTCGTAATGGTCAACGACCTGCTCCAGGCTTGCAAAGCGCCCATCATGCATAAACGCTTTGCCCACACCAACGTTCTTGAGTGACGGCGACTTGAACACCGTAGTCTCGCCAACGTCGAGGCCGTTGCCCCGCGCATTGCCGCCCAAAGCAAAAGTTGGCGGACGGTGGCAACTTCCGCAGGCCTCGCCACCCTGTTGCGGTGGCAGTAAAAACAAGCGACGGCCGTGATTTTCTTGCGCCGTCAAGCCGGGCACATCCAGGCTCAGGCCCTTGTCGGGAAGTTGCGGGTTGTAGACCGTGGCATATCCGCTGTCCCAACGACTGCCCGCTGAAATCATTGATCGCTCGTATTGGGCCAAGGCACGTTGAATCCGCGCTTCGGTAATGGCTGGCGTGCCATACACCCATTGGAAGAGTGCCGGGTAGTAGGGCAGGGTCTGCATTTTTGCAATGAGCATGGTGATGCCGCCATGGCTGGCGTCAAAGCCCATCTCGTTGGCGTTCAAGATCGGTTGTGTCGCCTGTTGTTCAACGCTGGCCGCGCGTTTGTCCCAAAACATGCTGCCCGGGTTGTAGTAACTGATATTTCCCAGGCGCATGGAATGGGCCGTGGTGGTGATGCCAGGTGCCACACCGGCGCTGAGTCGCGCAGGATCGGTGAACCCGCTGGCCTGCTGGTGACAGGATGCGCAGGCCACCGTGTTGGTGGTGCTCAGGCGTTTGTCGTTGAACAGCACCCGCCCTAGTGTGGCCCCCGGGTCAGTGATCCGGTTGTCTGGCGGGGTGTTGTCGGCGCGGGTGACTGCGGCGTCGTAATGCACTGGCAGGCTTGGCCTTGCATAGGAGAAGAGATTGTTCAGGTCCAGGGCAAGGTATTCAGAAATGCTGGCATGCGCCGACGCCGAAAGTGGTGCCGCGCTGACACCGGTTGCCACGCCCGGCACGGTGGGTGCGGTCAAGACCAGTGGGCCCGGACGTGGCGGTGCAGGGGGGCGGGCCGGCTGAGCGGACACCACATGGTGGGTGGCAAAAATGACCAGGGCCATCAGTATGCGTGAGGGTGCTGTGGGTCTGGATTGCATGGCATTGCTCCTTTTGGAAGTTGAACGGGTGTGGCAAACAACCCGAATGTGCAATGCAAATGTGGAGCAATTGTGGAGTGGCGGCGCGCCCTGTGTTTGCGCTGGTCGGGCTTGGGCAGGCTAAGGCAGGTCCGCGCTCTTTCTGGCATAGTGGACGTGAATGGAGGTTTGCCTATGAATGCACTGTTGTTTCCTGCCGCGCCGGCGTTGAGCCGCAGATCGGTGCTGCTGTCCTTTGCGTCGACCGGCTTGCTTGCCGGCTGCGGTGGTGGGGGGTCTTCCTCTGCCACGCCGGGCGACTCTGGCGGGCAGCCGGTCCTAACCGGGCCGTCGTGGCGCGGGTTTGGCGGCAACCCGCAGCACACGGCGCTGAGCAGTGTGGCGGCCCAGCCGCTGTCACGTATTCAGTGGCGCGCTGCAGTGGATTTGCAGCCGGAGTACCGCAGTGGTGATTTGCTGAGCCACTATGGCTCCCCCGTCATCACCTCAGGCAACGTAGTCATTTTGCCGGTCAAGACGGGCGCCGCCGGCAACTTCAAATTGGAGGCGCGTGAGGGACTGAATGGTGCCCTGTTGTGGTCGGCCGCCACCGATTACGTCATGCCGGCGCACAGTTGGACGCCGAGCTACAACCCGGTGCTGACCTTGTCCAATCGCGTGTACGCGCCCGATTCAGGTGGGCGCTTATGGATGCGCACGGACGCGGGCAGCAGCAGCGGTGTGGTGTCCAGTGCCGTGTTTTATGGCCAAGCACTCTACGGCGCCAACAAGGCGGTGTTTGACGCCAGCGTATTGATCAACACGCCCATCACATCGGACGACGCTGGTAATCTCTTTTTTGGTTTTATCGTGACCGGCACCAATCCGGCAAATTTACGCAGCGGGTTCGCCCGGGTGGATGCCAATGGCGAAGGTGTTTGGGTTGCGGCTGCCCTGGCCAGCGCCGATGCTGCGATCGACAAAGTGGCCATGAACTGCGCGCCTGCGCTGTCCCCTGACTTGAAGACGGTGTACATCGCGGTGAATACGGCAGCGACTCCCTCGACGCGACAGTCGGGCTATTTGCTGGCGCTTGACAGCACCAGCCTGGCGACCAAAGCGCGGATCCGCTTGCGTGACCCGGCAACCGGTGCGCCAGCGTGGATCTCCGACAACGCCACGTCCTCACCCACAGTCGCTGCGGACGGATCGGTTTTTTACGGTGTGCTGGAGTCCAATCCGCCGGCGCATAATTTTCGCGGCTGGTTGCTCAGTTTTAGTGCCGACCTGTCGACCACGCGGGTTCCGGGCTCGTTCGGATGGGATGACACCGCCTCGGTTGTTCCGATCAGCATGGTGCCCGGTTATGCCGGGCCATCGAGCTACCTGCTGATGATCAAGTACAACAACTATGGCGGCGTCGGCACCGGTGATGGCGTCAACCGCCTGTCCATTGTGGACCCGGGGCAGTCGCAGGCCGATTCCATTTCCGGACTGCCGGTGATGAAGGAAATTCTGACCATAGCGGGCCTGACGCCCGATCTTGAACACCCCGGCGGGGTCAAGGAGTGGTGCATCAACACCGCAGCTGTGGATCCGATCACGCGCAGTGTCATGGTCAACAGCGAAGATGGCTATTTGTACCGCTGGGACTTGGTCAGCAACAGCTTTACCCAGAAGATTCAACTCACCAGCGGCCTGGGCGAAGCCTACACGCCGACGGCGATCGGTCCCACGGGATCGGTTCTTGCCATCAACAACGGCGTTTTGTTTTCTGTGGGGCTTTAGCGGTCAATGCCGCCGATGGCGACCATGATGCCTCGCCACCGTCGGTTGCGGCAGCGCGGGGGCTGGACTACTTGCCACGTTTTCTCTTGCCAGTAGGCGCTGGCGCGATTTGCGGCTGTGCCGCAAAGTAGTGCGCGGCCGAGGCCAGTTCATCGTCGGACAAGCCACGGTAGGCGTCATCCATCAGAAACGGGAATTTGCGCGCGCCGGTTTTGAAGGCCAGGGTCTGTGCCACCAGAAATTCCAGTTCTTGCGCGGCGATCAGCGGGGCGTCCTTGTCGGAATCACGGCCGTCGTCCAGATGGCAATCCTGGCAGCGGTTGAGGTAGATTTTTTCACCCTTGAGGACCATCGCGGGATCGGTGTTCGACTTGGAACGAACCATGTTTCTCTGCTCGGCATAAAACTTTGCCGCGCTCGCATACTGGTCTGCGGCAAAGGTCTTGTGCTCCGCGACTGCCGTAGGCCGGTTGCCTTTTGCAAAGGCCTGCATGGCCTCGACGAAAAAGGCCGGCAGTTGCCCGTTGAGATGCGGCGTTTTGGGCTGCACACTCACCCCGCCCGGGCCATGGCAGGTAGCGCAAACCTGGAGGGCGTTGTCCAGGGTGTCGGAATGGCCAACAAGGTGGGTGCCCAGGGCAAGGGCAAGAAGTGAGAGCCAGTGGCGAGCAGACATAGAGCAGAAACGTTTCAGAGTTAGACTTGATTGGTGCAATCTTGATGCTATCGGCAGGTGACAAAACATGCAATGTGGAAAAATTCTGGCACTCGGTTTGGCGATGGTTCTTATGACCTGCGGCATGGCGGCCCAGGCATCCCGTGCGGAAGACACGATTCGGTACCGCAAAGCCGTCATGGTCATGATCAAGTGGAATTATGAGCAGCTTTCGCAACAGGCCAAGGGCAGCACTCCGTTCTCCCGCGAGGAAGCCCAACGCCAGGCAAGCTGGCTCGACGCCTTGAGCAAGAGCGTGCTCGAAGGCTTTCCGGTCGGCTCTCACGACGGTGACACCAAGGCTTTGCCGGCCATCTGGAGCCAATGGCCGCAGTTCAAGACGCTGACGCAGCGCATGCAGTCCGATGTCACTAAATTGCAGGAGTTGGCGCAAAAGGGCGACGTAATCGCCTTGAAAGCAGCATTGAACGAATTAACACGCACCTGCAAGGCATGCCATGACGATTTCAAAAAGTCATGACACCTAGACACCGATTTGCCGACGCATGTTGGTTGGGCGAACCAGGTCTTACAGGTTCGGTTCTTGCCATCGACAACGGCGTTTTGTCTTCTGTGGGGCTTTAGCGGTTGGTTGTGGTGCTTGATATTGCCGAGTCCATCGCCATCTTATGCAGGGTCAAACTCTTGATCCAATTGAAAAGGTGGAACGCATGAAAAATTCATCGGGTTTGCGACGCGCAGCGCTGGGGCTGCTGGTGTTTGCCTGGCTCACGGTGGGTTCGGCCATGGCGCAGTCGGAGCCAACCCTGAACCAGGTCTATGCCACGGCGCAGGAAGGCAAGCTCGATCAGGCGCAACTGATGATCCAGCAGGTACTGGTCGGACATCCGCAAAGTGCCAAAGCCCACTTTGTGCGCGCCGAACTGTTTGCACGCCAGGGCAAGCTGGAGAATGCCCGCGAATCGCTGGCAACTGCCGACCGGCTCTCGCCCGGCCTGGCATTTGCCAAGCCCGCCGCGGTTCAGGCCTTGCGCGGTCAACTGGCGGTGAAATCGCCACGCCAAACGGCACCAGACCGCGGCGCAGCTGCCGCGCCCGCTACCGCTACCGCGCCAGCACGTCAGTCCATTGGCGCTGCAGCACCGACTGCTCCGGCGGTGTCCTCTTCACCTTCCTGGCTCATGCCGCTGTTGTTGGTTGCCGGCGTGCTGACTGCAGGCTACTTTGTGCTTCGCCGCCGAGTGGCCCAGCCCAGTGCGCAGCAGCCGGACTATGCCACTCCGAGTAGTGATTTGAGTGGTCCACAATCCTTCGGAATGGGTGGCGCGGGAGTTGGGGCCATGCAGCCCGCATATCCGCAGCAGGGTGCTTATGCCCAATCGCCGCAGGGCACCGGAACCGGAATGGGAGGGCGAATCATGGGGGGTGTTGCCACCGGCTTGGCCGTGGGCGCTGGAGTCATGGCAGCACAGGCCATTGGCCGCACGCTGATGGGTGACCACAATACGACCGGCAGTCAACTCGACAACGGGTCGCGCACCGACCACCAACCCATCGCCGACAGCAATCCTGACATGGGCGGCACCGACTTTGGCGTCAACGACGCCAGCTCATGGGATGAAGGCGGCGGCTCCGATGGCGGTGGTGATTGGGATAATTGACCGCTAGCCCTCGTGATAAGTGGGTATGCAGCTATTAAATCAATAGCTTTACGTGGTCGCCATGGCAGGCGTGCCCGGCGCACGGTAACATGCCCTCCATGGTGGAGCCGCAACAACTCAAATTGGAAGCCATTGAAGCGTTGATAAACGCGCGCGATGTCAATGATCTCTCGATCCGCGAGATCATGAAAGACATTCTTGATGATGCGCAGATGGCAGCCTTCCTGCCGGACTCCCTGTGTCAGATTGATCCCCGCACCGGTGACGTCATCGTCTACAACTCGTCGCGAGCGACCCGTCTGCACATGACAACCGGCGCGCCACCCGTCGACAGCCGCGACGAACATTGCCCGATCTGCGCAGCAAAGAGTACAGGGGTGATTGACCTGCAGCCTTTGAGCGAAGGCTTCACCTTTATCAACAAGAATCTGTATCCAATCCTGCACCCGGTGGAGCATCTGCATGATGACGCCCGGGGTGTGCCAATGTATCCGGACCCCTATCACCATGGTCGCAGTTCCTATGGAATGCATCTGTTGCAGTGGACTTCTTCGATCCATGACCGTGATTGGCACAACATGCCGTTGGCGGACTGCCTGGTCTGCTTTGACCGACTGGCGGTTCTGGAGCACAAGCTGCTGACAGACTCTGAAGGTTTCATGCCTGCCTCTGACCAAGTGCTGCAAAAGCTGCCGCACCGCTCGGGTGAGGTGGACATGACTGGCGGGATCAAAACCTTCGGCTACGTCTCCATCATCAAGAATTTTGGTCATGCTGCCGGTGCATCAATGACACACGGGCACCAGCAAATCGGCTTTAGCAACATCATGCCGCAGCGCTACTTCAACAATTTCAGCTTCATGCAGCGCAACCAGCAAACTTTTTCAGAGTACATGCTGCGAGAAAACCCGCAACGGCTGATGGTGCGCGACTATGGTCATGCGGTGTTGGTCGTGCCGTATTTCATGAAGCGCCCCTTTAACATGCTGGTGCTCGTGAAAGACCACCGCAAGCAGTACATCCACCAGCTGACCGCAGATGAGCGCAGGGATCTCGTCACGGCGATGGTGGCCGCGATTCAAGCGATCATCACCATCATGCCGCAAATGGGCAAGGCCCCTGCCTACAACATCAACATCAATAACGGCCCCGGTGCCGGGGTGTATTTGGAGCTGCTCGCCAGCACACAACTGACCGGCGGGTTTGAGCACATCGGCCTGTGGGTCTGCCAAGCCAGTCCCCATGAAGTCGCGGCCCAGCTCCGCCAGGTTGTCAACGCCTGACATGGCCGGGGTGCACGGCGCGTTGCTTGTGGAATGGAAAAGAATGGGGTAATTGACCGCTAGCCCTCGTAATACCTATGCATAGCGCTATAATAAACGTAGCAATTATCAGTGAACAGCAACTGGAGACTCTGTGAACACATCGTCGCAAACCGCATCCAAACTCCAGGGCAAAACCTTGTTCATCACTGGCGCATCGCGCGGTATTGGCTTGGCCATTGCCAAACGCGCGGCGGCCGATGGCGCCAACATCGTCATCCTGGCCAAGACCACCGAAGTCAACCCCAAGCTGCCCGGCACTATTTACAGCGCTGCGCAGGAGATTGAAGCCGTGGGTGGCAAGGCCTTGCCGCTGGCGGTGGACATCCGCGACGACGATGCGGTGTTCGCGGCGGTGACCAAGGCAGTGGACGCTTTTGGTGGTATCGACATCCTGGTCAACAACGCCAGTGCCATCAGCCTGACCAACACCGAAGCCACGCCCATGAAGCGCTTCGATTTGATGAACGGAATCAACGCACGCGGCACCTACCTGTGCACGGCGGCCTGCCTGCCGGAGTTGAAGAAGGCAGCCGCGGCCGGACGCCAGCCGCAGGTGTTGACCCTGTCACCCCCGCTGTCCCTGAAGACCCACTGGTTTGCGCCGCATACCGCCTACACCATGGCCAAGTACGGGATGAGCCTGTGCACACTGGGTCACGCGGGAGAGTTCAAGAAGTTTGGCATTGCGGTCAACAGCCTGTGGCCGCGCACGGCCATTGCCACCGCGGCCATGCAGATGATTCCGGGTATTGATCTGGCGCTGTGCCGTACGCCTGACATCATGGCCGACGCGGCGTACTGCATCTTCGCGCAAGACGGGTTGGAGACCGGCAATTTCTACATTGACGACGCGGTACTGGCCACGCATGGCATCACCGACCTGGACCGCTACGCCGTCACGCCGGGCAATACGAATTTTTTACCGGATTTTTTTGTCGATTGAGGTCGCAGGCCAGCCTTCTGACACGGTAGATGAATGACGTGACGCATCGCCCGGCATGACCTTAGATCTTGCTATGCCCGCTTTTGTGCAAGGTCTGGCCCTGAGTCTGGGCCTCATAGTCGCCATTGGTGCCCAAAACGCGTTTGTCTTGCGCCAGGGCCTGCGCCGCGAGCATGTGGGCAGCGTGGTGCTGTTTTGTGCCCTGGCGGACGCCGCGCTGATCACCGCTGGCGTGTTGGGCATGGCGCAGGCACTGGGCGAGCGCCCCAACCTTGCCCGCGCGCTGGCACTTGCGGGCGCTGTCTTTTTGGCGGTCTATGGCTGGCTGGCGTTGCGTCGTGCGCGGCAACCCAGCGAACTGCGGGCTGCTGAGGGTGGCGCAGGCCTAAGCCTGGCCGGCGCCATGGCGCAGGCTGCTGCCTTCACGCTGCTCAACCCCCATGTCTACCTGGATACAGTTTTATTGGTGGGTAGCATAGGCGCACAGCAGCCTGCTGCATTGCGGATCTGGTTTGTTGCGGGAGCGACGACTGCCAGCCTGCTCTGGTTTGGCTCGCTGGGCTTTGGCGCGCGCTGGCTGGCGCCGTGGTTTGCCCGGCCCAAAGCCTGGCAGGTCCTCGATGGGCTGATTGGCGTGACCATGTGGGTTTTATCGGTACTGTTGGTGCGCCACGCGCTGGCCGGGCTCGGTTGATTATGGGGTCACGATGGCAAACGTGCCTGGCGCCTTGTCGATCAGTCCAAAGAAGCGCACCAGGTCGATCTTGCTGCCGCCAACCTTCAGGTCATCGCTGAGCAAGGTGTCCTTGACGCCCGCCGTGCCGGCAATCATCTTGACGAAGATGTCCTTGGTGAGCGTCAGCGTGGCGTTGGCGTCCGCGGCCGATTCTGCGCTCTTGAAGTGCAGCACGGAGTTTTCAATCCAGAGCACGTAGGACTCTTTCAGGTCAGTCAGCACCAGGTTGATTTTGAGATCCTTGCCTTCAGCGTCGGGGCCGTTCAGGCCTGCAGCCATCGCCTCCAGAAAGCGCTCCATGGGCGTTTGCAGCAGCATCTGCATCAAGCTGGCTTTGGACATGCCCTTGGCAGGTGGTCCGTTGCGCAACTCCTGCGCGGCGGTGAGGTAGCTGTTGCGCCAGGTGGCGGCCTCGGCCATGTAGCCCATCTGGTCGTAGGTCTTGGCCAAAAGCTCTTTGGCGGCCCTGTTGGACGGGTCGCCAAACACGGCCTGGTTCAACAATTCGGCTGCCCAACGGTATTCACCCTTGTCAAACGCGCTTTGGGCTGCGGCGACCGCCTTGTCTGCACCGCCGATAAGTTCAAGGTAGCGCTTGGCAGATTCTTGCGGTGGCAGGGGGTTGAGGTTGGCCGGGTTGCCGTCATAGGCACCCAGATAAAACTGGTAGACCGCCTTGACGTTGTGCCGGATGTCGCCGTAATAACCGCGGGCGCCAAAGTAGCTGGAGAGCGACTTGGGCAGTTGCACCATGTCGGCAATTTCGCGTGGTGTGCGGCCGGCGTTGATCAGGCGCACGGTCTGGTCGTGGGTGTATTTGTACACATCACGGTGCATGGTGATGAGTTTTCTGATGTTGGCATTGCCCCAGACTGGCCAGTTGTGGGACGCAATGTAGACCTCGGCGTCTTTGGTCTGCTCCAGTGCCTGGTCCATGTAGTTGGACCAGCGCAGGGCATCGCGCACCTTGGCTCCGCGCACCGGCAGCAGGTTGTGCATTTGCTGGCCCAGGTTTTCCGCGCCGTCATAGAGTTTCTTGTCGGGAATGCTGAAGGTCATCTCGGCCGGACACTCGGCACCGGGCACGTTGTGGAACACGAAGTTCACCCCGTCCAGCTCGGTTTGCTGGGTGGGTTTGTATATTAGCCAGGTCGGGGCAATGATGCCGATGGCGCCGTAGGCCACGTCTTTGCCCAGGCCGGTGTCCACATTGCCTTTGGCGTTGCGCGGCAGGTCGCGGCCAAACTGGTAGAGCGAGCGCCGCGCCATGGCTGTGCCCACCATGATGTTTTCGCTGGTGGCCTCTTCCATAAATCCGATCGGGGCGACGATGGGGATCTTGCGCTCGGCCACTTCTTTGGGAGTCACCACGCCCAGCACACCGCCAAAATGGTCGGCATGCGCATGCGTCAGCACCACGGCCGACACCGGTTTGTTGCCCAGATGCTGGCGGGCGAAGGCCAGCGCGGCGCTGGAGGTCTCGGGCGCGGTCAGCGGGTCCACCAAAATCCACCCGGTTTTGCCTTCAATAAGGGTCATGTTGGCAATGTCAAAACCGCGCAACTGGTACACACCGTCGGTCACCTTGAACAGGCCATAGTTGGCGTTCAGCTGCGCATGGCGCCACAGGCTGGGGTTGACCGTATCGGCGGCCTTGCCTTCCAGAAAGTTGTAAGCGTCAAAGTCTTTGAGGACCGTGCCGTCGTCTGCCAGAATTTTGCCCGCCGGTTTGGCGATGAAGCCGCGCTTGGCATCGTCGAAGTCCTGCGGGTCGTCAAGCTTCAAATCCTTTGCAAGCTGGGCATTGACCTTCAGGGTCTCGGGGGTGGCATCGCTCGCGTTGCCGCCCACCCCGCTGGTTTTGCTGCAACCCGTGGCGAGCGCAATGCACATTGCGGCCAGCGCGATACCGAGCTTGTTCATCTGGTTGTATCCTCGTTCACTTTTTGCCGATTTCTGTCCAACGGGGCGATCGATTGACCCATGATCAAGAGCCATTTTCAGTCAGCGCCGACTGCGGCGAACTTGAGCGCATGCGGGACTCACGTGAAATAGCGCTCACGCATGCGCTGGCAATAGGCCTCGAGTTGCGGGTATTGCCGGGCGTGCTGCTTCAGCGGCGACTCCACCGGAGCCCACAGCAGGTTGGCCAGAAACGAATAGGCGCAGGCATCCAGCGAGCAGGGCAAATCGCCCAAAAAATAGCGTTTGCCGCCTAAAAAATCTGCCAGTGCCGAGATATCGCGCTGGCCAATGGCATAGATATCTTGTGCTGTGTGCCGGCCCATCCCGTGGCCGTGCATCTCCTTGCGCATGCCGCGCCTTGCCAGCGACGGGATGATCCAGCGCAGGGGCGCCGGCATAGTGCCAAAAAAAGCGATTCGGGTCTGCGCCCAGCCAGTGGGGGTGAACCAGCGGGTGTAGACCACTGCCCAGTACAGGTTTTCTTCCATCAGCCGCTGAAAGGCCATGGCCACTGCCCGCTGTTCGGCATCAAGCCACGCGTCCAAGGAAACTGCGTAGGTGGTGTTCAAGTAGTCAATGATGAAAGTCGAATCCGCCACCGTTTTGTCGCCGTCCACGATATACGGCATCTTGCCCTTTGGAGCCCGCCCCATGGCGCTCAGGGTCATCAGGGGTGCCTCAAAGGGCAACTGCGCCATGCGCAGCCAGGTTTCCAGCTTCATGCAAAACGGGCTGGCATTGGGCAGGCCAAAAGCGGGTTGAAACTGGTGCAGCGTGATCATGGTGTGGCTCCTTGGCGCGTCAGTGTAGAGCGGACAAATGCTGATGTAGGTCAAATTGTGCGTCAGACTCGCGTAACTTCGCGCCTTACACTGGGCTGGAACGCCCGGTGCGCCGCGCGCGTCTTTTTTTGAAACTGAAAGTACACCATGACCAACACCATCCAAGCAACACTGATCCCCGGGGACGGCATTGGCCCTGAAATTATGGACGCCACGCTGGCTGCGCTGGATGCGCTGGGTGCTCCGTTTGTGTGGGACCGGCAGGTTGCCGGGCTGGGTGGCGTCGAGTTGGCGGGGGACCCCTTGCCCAAAGCCACGCTGGACAGCATTCGCCAAACCCGTCTGGCGCTCAAAGGTCCCCTGGAAACGCCTACTGGGGGCGGTTACCGGTCTTCCAACGTGCGCCTGCGCGAAGAATTCCAGCTCTATGCCAACTTGCGCCCTGCGCGCACCATCGTTCCCGGTGGGCGCTTTGACAAGATCGACCTGGTCGTGGTGCGTGAGAACCTGGAAGGTCTGTACATCGGCCACGAGCACTATGTGAAGATCGACGCAGACCCGCATGCCGTGGCCATGGCCACCGGCATCAACACCCGCGCGGGCAGTCGCCGTCTCCTGGAGTACGCGTTTGAGCATGCCGTGACGACCGGTCGCAAGAAGGTCACCATCGTGCACAAAGCCAACATCATGAAGGCGCTAACCGGCATCTTTCTGGAGACCGGGCTGGAGCTGTATGAGCGCAAGTACAAAGGCAAGTTTGAGTTGGACACCGTCATCATTGACGCCTGCGCCATGAAGCTGGTGCTCAACCCGTGGCAGTTTGACATGCTGGTGACAACCAATCTGTTTGGCGACATCCTGTCCGACCTGGTGGCCGGGCTGGTTGGTGGTTTGGGCATGGCGCCGGGCGCCAATATTGGTGCGGATGCAGCTATTTTTGAAGCGGTGCATGGCTCGGCGCCCGACATTGCCGGCAAGGGCATTGCCAACCCCATCGCCCTGATGCTCGCGGCAGCCATGATGCTAGACCATTGCAAGCTTCCCGACATGGCCACGCGCTTGCGGGTGGCCATTGACCAGACCCTCAACCTGGACAACGTTCGCACCGGGGATCTCGGTGGCAAGGCCGGTACGGCAGAATTCACCAAGGCGTTGGTGAGCCGCATCAAGGCGTAGTCGAAATCCGGTTGTGCCGGCGGTGGGTCAGGTCGCGAATACGCCTTCGAGCGACTCAAACCCCTTGATCTCGATGGGGTTTCCGCTGGGGTCCAGAAAGAACATGGTGGCTTGCTCCCCTGGCTCTCCGGCAAAGCGGATGCTTGGCGTCAGTACAAACGCCACGCCATGCGCAATGAGTTGTGATGCCAGGTCCTGCCAGTCTGCCATTTGCAAAATGACACCGAGGTGGGGCATGGGCACCATGTGCTCGCCCACCTTGCCAGTGTTGGTAGTGGCAAAGGGCTGGCCCAGGTGAAGAGAAATCTGGTGGCCGAAAAAGTCAAAGTCGACCCAGGTGTCCGTGCTGCGCCCCTCCCGGCAGCCCAGGACGGTGCCATAGAAATGGCGTGCAGCTTGCAGGTCGCGCACATGAAAAGCCAAGTGAAACAGGGATCGCATGGTGAAGGCTCCGTAAACGTTGACGAGGTACTTGTCCTGACCGCCTAGCAGCCGCATGCACGCAGCGACATTGCGGTTGCGCGGAGGTTTGTGGGATAGTCTGAAATGCCAGCCATGGTTGCATTTTGGCTTGAAATCGCAGTTGACCGCCAGGTCCTGCGCGCCTTCCTTCCTGGTAAGGACTTGAAAGTCATTCACTGGCCGACAAGTTCGGTCCGGTGTTTGTCGATTGCAAAGAAGTTTGTCGCTAGCATCAACGGCGTTTACCCAAATAGCAGGTTGCGCCAAATCCATTCCGACTTGTGCAATTTTTGCCTCATGATCCTTTTGATTTGGATCATAATTTGCGAGCGCGAGGGAGCGAAAAAACACTAGTGGCCGACAAGAGTGCCAATGTGGCGTTTAATTTTTCAATATCTACTTCGTTACGCTGCTTCACTAGTATTGAATTTGCCGTAGAAGAGGAATGACATGAACTGCCACCTGCGACTAGCAGCATTCTTGGTTACAACAGTGTTTTTTCCCGTGACTGACGCGTCGACACTCAATCTGGCCAAGACAGGACTTTCAGTGACCTTCATGGCTGGTGATGATGGGTCGACAGGTGCGGGTCTGGCTTGGCCAACGCCGCGATTTACCACTAACACGGATACGACACTTTCAGACGCGCTCACCGGTTTGGTCTGGGTGGCCGATGCCGGGACGCCGACGGCAGGAAGCTGTTCTGGTGGTGGCAAGACCTGGCAGGATGCGCTAGCTTATGTGGCATGCCTGAACACTGGTAATTACCTTGGGCAGAACGACTGGCGATTGCCAAACGTCAACGAACTGGAGAGCATCGTGGCACTCGGTCGTTCAATGCAGGGCTGGTTGAATAGTCAAGGATTTGTCAATACGCCGTCCACATCAAAGACCTATTGGACCTCAACAACCAGAGAAACTTATCCGTCTTTCGCTTTCAACGTCAACCTGTACTACGGATACGTGGGGAGCAGTTCCAAAACAACGACGGCCGGAGTGCTAGCAGTTCGTTCCACTACAGCGAACTCATCGAGCAATGCTGCTGTGCGGCAAACTGGACTAACGACTTCAAGCGCATCGGGTGACGATGGGGCGCTGCGCAAAGGAATAACATGGCCAGCCGGCCGGTTTTCCGGAACAGCCCAAGGTGCAATATCCGACGCGCTGACGGGGTTAGAGTGGGCCAAGGATGCAAATGCGCCTGGGCCGTCTGTTTGCAGGGCTGGCGTTTGGAAATCCTGGGCAGACGCGCTTTCCCACATGACCTGTCTGAATGCCAACAAATATCTCGGTTATAGCGATTGGCGTTTGCCAAACAGAAGGGAGCTCCATAGCCTGATTGACTTCGGCCGGACGAACTCGCCTGTCGTCCCTTCCAATCATCCATTTACAAACGTCAAAAGCGATTATTACTGGACATCATCCACAAATGCCTTCAACGCGGTAATGAACCCGACTTTTGCAGTTCCGTGGGTAGTCAGTATGTCAGACGGGTCTATCGGCCAACCTGCTGATTCTTTTTCGACCTACTATGTATGGCCGGTTCGATCAGGGCTCGTTTCCACTTCCACTACCGCAGCAGATTGTCTATTCAATTGGGCAGAGCAAAGTTTTCCGCAGTACTTTTCCCCAGGGGCAACATCCGCAAGCTTGGCGACGTACTACTACCGCCACTACCCATCCAAGGCCACATATATCGCGACAAATTCATCTGACAACCACGTTTGGGTTTTGGGCCCGGAATTCGGACCTAATCCTGTTGATGTAGGCGTGGTGAACAACTTGTTGAGCGCCGCCCATTGCCAATAACGATGTCGAATTTTTGGTCCGGGCAGAACGCCTCAACCCACCTTTCATGCCATGCCCCGTTTCGCCGCCAACCTTTCCATGCTCTACAACGAGCACGCGTTTCTGGACCGTTTTGCCGCCGCCGCCAAAGATGGCTTTCAGGCAGTGGAATACCTGTTTCCTTACGCCTTTGCCGCGCAGGACTTGGCGCGGCGTCTGTCCGACAACGGCCTGCAGCAGGTGTTGTTCAACGCCCCGCCGGGCGATTGGGACGGCGGTGAGCGTGGGCTGGCCTGCCTGCCCGGGCGCGAGCTCGAGTTCCGCGACGGTTTTGCCCGGGCGCTGGACTATGCCCACACGCTGAACTGCCAGCGCATTCATGTCATGGCCGGGCTGGTGCCTGCGGGTGTCGAGCGCGCCGCTTTAAAGGCAACCTACGAGGCGAACGTGGCCTGGGCTGCAGAAATGGCGGCCACCGCCGGGCGCGATGTGTTGATTGAACCTATCAATACACGTGACATCCCCGGCTTCTTTCTGAACCGGCAGGACGAGGCACACGCCGTCGTGCAGCGCATTGGCGCGCCCAACCTCAAGGTGCAATTCGACCTCTACCACTGCCAGATTGTTGAGGGTGACGTGGCCAGCAAAATCCGCCAGTACCTGCCAACCGGGCGCGTGGGCCATTTCCAGATTGCCGGGGTGCCAGAGCGCCATGAGCCTCATGTGGGCGAGTTGAATTACGCCTATCTGTTCCAGGTGATAGACGCGGTTGCCGCGCAGTGCGGCTGGTCCGGCTGGGTGGGCTGCGAATACCGGCCGGCGCTGGGCGGGGCTGCCGGAGCGACGTCTGCCGGGTTGGGCTGGATGCGCAGCCTGACCGAATCCGGAACCTGATCACCTGGCTGCGTAATTGCAAGAAAAAACCAGCTCTAGCCCTCGTCAATACTGCATATATAGCTATAACAATAATAGCGCTATCAGCCTGCGGAGGTGGTGGCCATGCGCAACCGGCGGGCTGCATCGTCGGCCCGTGCATCGTCAATTTCGCGCAATACGGCCTGCATGTCCACGTCGGCATGTTTGCGTTCAAAGCGTCCTGTCAGCGCAGTCTCATTGCTGAGCAAACCCGCCTGGTACAGGCTCCAGATTTCCGGGCCATAGTGTGTGGTGAGCAGCGCTGGCGCAAATTGACCAAAAAAGTCGCGCAGATTGTTGACGTCGCGCAGCAGCATGCGTTGGGCGTGGTTGTTGCCTGCCGCGTCCACCGCCTGGGGGAGGTCAATAATGACCGGCTCGTCCACTCCAGCGGCGCCATCGGTGCCCGGCGTGTGGGCGAGTAAGATGTTGAACTCCGACAGGTCGCCATGCACCACCCCGGCGCACAACATACGCACCACCTCGCCAATCAGCGTGGCGTGGTGTTGGAGCGCCTGCTCCTTCGTAAACGCGACATCGTTTAGACGCGGAGCAGCATCACCCTGTGCATCGGTAACCAGCTCCATCAGCAGCACGCCATCGTGAAAGTTGTAGGGCTGGGGCACCCGCACGCCTGCCGCGGCCAGCCGGTAGAGCGCATCGACTTCGGCGCTTTGCCAGGCGGCCTCCTGCTCCTGCCGGCCAAACCGGCTGCCCTTGGCCATGGCGCGGGCCGAGCGCGAGTTTTTGACCTTGCGGTTTTCGGTGTAGTCCACTGCCTGGCGAAAACTGCGGTTATTGGCCTCTTTGTAGATCTTGGCGCAGCGGGTCTCATCGCCTGTGCGCACCACAAACACCATGGCCTCCTTGCCGCTCATCAGCTGGCGCACTACGGTATCGATCAGGCCTTCTTCAATGAGGGATTGCAGTCTGGGTGGTGGCTTCATGAGGTTGGCTGGGGCGTACGGATACAGGGATTGTCACCGCATCCCGCAATTCTCACCGCTCGCCACGTCGGCTTTCGTGGCGCGGATCGTTTGGGTTGTCGACATGTGCATCGCGGTAGCCACGGTGTGGCTCGTACCGGCGGCGATCATGGCTTCTTGCCCAATGGTCTTGTGCCTGGCGGTAGTGGCTTGGCCCGCTGCCATAGTACCCGTGGCGCGCCCACCACGGATTGCTTCGCTCAACCCGCACAAAGTGCACCGGACGGCCACAAGCGCGGTAGCGTGCGCAATACCGCCCCCAGTGGCGGTACTCTTCCTGCGAAACATGCAAGTACATAACAGGCGCACCATAAACCGGCCGGCCATAGGTTACGGGCTGTGTATTCCAGACCGGTGGTGGCGGGTTGTTTCCAAGCGAGATCTGGCCAAAAACACCTGGGGCAAAGGCGCCGCCCACTGTGAGGTTGGCATAGCCCTGGGCTTGCGCAACGCCCGCCACGCTGACGGTGAGCGCCAGTGCCGCCAGCAGCTGTCTGCCTAAACTGACGCTTCTGGCCCATGGTGTGGAACCGGTGGGCAAAGGTAAACGCCTGAAATTCATGGTGCATCCCGTTCAACAGCAGCCGTATTCGCTCCGGCCGTTTTGAGCCAGCCCAGACTTTTAACGGGCTTGTGCCTGTAACGGTGCGTGACCGGTCGTGTTGACGGCATTTACCTTTATTTACAGTTTCTGCAAGTCTTTCAGAATTGGCGCAATGCACGCAGGCGTCTGTGCGCTTCGTTGTCATGGTCGACCGGCAACTGGTTTTTGGCCTGCAGGTAGTGGTGGGTGAACACATCCAGATATGCCTCCAGCGTTTGCGTCGCCCGTGTGTCACCGGCGAGGTTCAGGCACAGGGACGCAACCTCGGAGGTGCAAAAGTGGTCGTCGCGCCGGGACCGGCGCAACTTGTAGCGTGAAATTTGGTCCGGCTGCAAACTCAGCACCGGCAGATGGTCAAGGTAGGGGCTTTTGCGGAACATCTTGCGTGCTTCGGGCCAGGTGGCATCCAGCAGCACAAACAACGGACGCGTGCTTTTTGGCCCCCACGCTCCACTGCACCGCGGGTCGCTGCCCCCCATGGGGGCTAATTCCCCTTGGGGCGGCCCGGCGGGGAATTGCGGCCCCCACGCTCCATCGCTTCGCGGGTTGCTGCTCACTATCAACTGCGTAACCACCCGTTCTGGCGCGACAAACTCGCCTGGAAACACCACATACGGCTGCCACTGCGGGTCAGCCAGCATCGCAATCAAGGCAGGGTCCACTTCGGTACGTGCCCAGCCAAAGGCGGCCGTGTCAGGCACCACATCGGCAACCAGCCAACCCGTGTTGCTGGGTTTGAGGGGTTCAATGTCGGCCATGATCAGGCATATACCCGCCCGTGTGGTCACCACCGGACGCACACCACACAGACAGTGGCTGGGCACCAGGCGGCAGGCAGCACAGCGCTCGCCGCGCGGTCCACCGCGGGCTAGAAAGGGTTTGGAGCTGCGCGCCAGACGGGCGCTGCGCAGGCGCGACACTGCATGGGCTTGCGCGGCGTTGGGCATGGCGGGTAGATACGGACTGAGATTACAGCTGGCCACCGGGGCGGTGGTCCACGCCCTCCAGCGCAAACACCGGCAAATCCGCTTGCCGACTCAGCCACATGCCGCCGCCAAGTTCGGTGAATCCTTCGGCTAGCCCCTGTCGGTACAACTGCGCCGGGTGTTTGAAAAGACGGGGGTCCGTCAGTGTCTCGTCGACTATGTCTTGGTCCCAATCCTCGCGCGCGACGGCTTCCACATACAAGGCACCAGTGCACAACCTGCCTAAATTGTGCATGGCAAGCCCGGCATCCGCCTCGCTCAAATAGGGCAACACGCCCTGACAAATGACGAGGTCATACGGCTTTACGGCTTGGTAGTTGACCACCGAGCCGCGTTCCCAGCCAAAACGGCCACACAAATAGTCGCTGTATTCCACGCCCTGGTATTGGGCATGTGGGTAGTGGCGGGCAATCAGCTCGCGCCAAAGGCCAATGCCGCAGCCCATGTCGAGCACCCGGCGCACAG
Source organism: uncultured beta proteobacterium (assembly GCA_903870065.1). GTDB lineage: Bacteria > Pseudomonadota > Gammaproteobacteria > Burkholderiales > Burkholderiaceae_C > Allorhodoferax. The sequence continues at coordinate 24,691 of CAIQBN010000324.1, forward strand.
GCACCCGCAAAAACTGCAAGTAGCTGCAGACAAAGGCACCCAGGCGTTCGACGTGGGCCTTGTCGACCACACTGGTTTTCTTGTTGAAATAGAAGCGTTCGTAATAGGCTTCGTTAAACCAAGTCTCATTCGCAGATTGCACGCATCACTCCCTGGCGCGGGCCACGCCGTGCAGCCGCAGGGCCTCAGTATCGCAGCCTGGGACCAGGGGCGCAGATCGCTCCACGGTGCTTTGCAGACGCCTGAGTTGCTCGGTTCTTTGCGGGCGTGGCAATTGCGCAAGGCGCCGGGTGGCGGCATAAAACGCTTCCCAATCGCCTGCCTCGTGGCGAAAGAGCGCTTCAAATGCACCGACCCAATCGTCGTACGCTGCGAGTGCGCCGAACGCTGCATTGTTGGCATTGGCCACCCAGGCGTCATAACGGCTGTCGCCACCCCAACAGGCCCTGAGTTGGGCATAGTCGCTTCGGAAATCGGCGTAAATTGCAGCCTTGCGAGTTTGCTGCTGTTCGGGTACGGGCTCGTGTACGGGTGGTATTGCGGTGGTGGTGGCGCCTTCGGTCGGCAGGACATAAGCGGCCATTAGCTGTTGGCGCGTGCGCGCTGCAAGTGCCCTAAATGCCTGGCGCCGGGTGTCAAGCAGGATGTATTCCGATGCCACAGCGGGGTCCTTTTGCTGCGCCAGCCAGGTGCTGCTGCCCAGTCGTTCCACTGCAGTGGCAAAGGATTCGTTGAACGCCGTGTCATCCGGTACGTAGAGCACCTGGTGCGCCAGTTCGTGAAAAATCATGCGCGCCAACTCGCCTTGGGGGTAGTGAATGAAGGTGCTGAGCAGCGGGTCACCGCCGAGCCAGTTGGTCCAGCCCAGGGTTGAGTAGGCAGGCACACCGTAGACGCTGGCCTCCAGTCCCTGCATGCGCAGCCGGGCCGCCTCGGCCTTGGCATCGGCTTCGTCAAAATAGCCGCGGTAGCCGACGCAGCCAGTCACCGGAAAACACCAGGTTTTGAGTGTGAGCGAATAGGTGGGCGCCGCAACCACATTCCACACTACGGCGCGGCGGTCGAGTTGCGCATAGCGCTGGTAGCTGGCATTGTCGGGAAGGTGAAGATCAGTCACTGCGAAGCGCCGCATCTCGCGCGCTAGCTGCAAGCGCTGCTTCACGCGCTCGGGAACCGACACATCGTCTAACCACACATCAATGGCCCGCGATGCCTGGATGAGTTTGAGGTGCCCACTGGCCGACTGCAGCAAATAGCCGGTGTCCGCGCAGCCTGACAGCCACACCAGGCACAGCAAAACCGGCACTTTGCCTAAGGTGCCCAAAGATCGGTGCGGCAAGCTGGCGTGCCGCTGCAGCACTGCGGTGCGGGTCGGCATGGACGTGGTTCCCTTTTTTACTGCGTTGCTTAATGATAGTGGTGCGGATAGCGATGCGCACCAGGTAGGCCCAGGTATGCGCCAGGTCAACACATGGCCAGATTCCCAGTGACCACCGCGGCCAGCTGGCATACCATCGGGCGCCCCTGATCGGCCAGCCACGATGCGCTGTGCCTTCTCCAACCCTAACCGTAACCGACCGTCCCTATGTTCATACTCACCCTGGCCGAATTCACGCTCGACGACTTCATGCAGCACTACTGGCAGCAAAAGCCGGTGGTCATCCGCCAGGGCTTCAAAAAATTTGTTGATCCCATCAGCCCCGAAGACCTGGCCGGGCTGGCATGCGAAGAACAAGTCGACTCCCGGCTGGTCTATAAGAAGCGTGGCAAGTGGCAGGCGGAGAACGGCCCCTTTGAGTCGTATGCCCACCTGGGCAAAACCGGCTGGTCGCTGATTGTGCAGGCCGTCAACCACTGGTCGCCCGAAGTTGCCGCATTGGTCAAACCCTTTGACTTCATTCCCAAGTGGCGGCTGGACGATGTGATGATCAGCTATTCCACACCTAAAGGCGGCGTGGGGCCGCACATCGACCTGTATGACGTGTTTATTTGCCAGGGCTCCGGGCGACGCCAGTGGCGTGTGGGAGACCGCGGCGCGCACCGCCAGTTTGCAGCGCACGCGGCGCTGTTGCATGTGGATCCGTTCGACGCCATCATCGATGTGGAACTGTTGCCGGGCGACATTTTGTACATCCCGCCGGGCTTTCCGCACGACGGTGTGTCGCTGGAAACCTCCATGAGCTTCTCCGTTGGCTTTCGGGGTAAGTCAGCTTGCGACATGCTCAGCGGCCTGGCCGACCATGTGATCGACAAGGAGTTGGGCAGCACATTGTTCAGTGACCCGGGTCGCCCCATTCACCACAAGCAGGGCCAGATCAACGCCACGGACTTTGCCAGAATTCGCGCGCAGTTGCAGTCGATTCTGGATGACGACAGCCTGGTGGCTGACTTTGCCGGCAGTTTTTTGTCCAGGACCAAGTGCCAGCTTGACTTGCAGGCGCTTGATGAGCCCATGGACGCCAGTCAAATGCTGCTGAGCCTGGCGGAGCAACCCCTGGTGCGCACCGGCGGCTTGCGCTGCTTTTATGTTGACGCCACGGTGGCGCAGGGGGTGTGTTACGTGGATGGCGAGCGCCATGCCTTTGGCGCCAAGGCGAAAGCGGCAATTAGAGCCCTATGTGACCACGACTGTGTGACTCACACCCATCTGCGCGGCGCACTCCAGAATCCTGCCTTTGTCAGCGCGATTGTTCAGTGGATCAATGCGGGATACTGGTACTTCGAAGACTGACGACAGGAGGAGCTTGGACGACAGAGCGTGCTGCGCAGGTCAAGGAGGAGCCCGAAGGGCGGGGGACACGGAGCAGAACGCTGTGGCGCCCAAGGTCCGAGTTCAACACGCTCGCTCGGGTATTCCATGGTTTACCCCCTGCGCGGGCATTGCCGGTTGTGCTAACGTCTACGGCTTGTCTTTTTCTGAACTTTTCTATCCATGAAACGACTTCTATTTACTGCGGGCCTTATATTCGCTTCGGTGCTGTCACAAGCCGCGCCGGTGGCTGTCAAAGGTTATGCCCACGTCAAGACCGTAGGCAGCATTGATGAATACAAACTGACTGCCAATGGTCTGCAGGTGTTGTTGATGCCTGAACATTCCAGTCCGACACTGACTTTCATGGTGACTTACCGGGTGGGCTCCAAAAATGAAGTGACCGGCACCACGGGAGCCACCCACTTGCTGGAGCACCTCATGTTCAAGGGCTCCAAAAACCATACCCGCGAAAAAGGCAACAATGTCGATCAGTTGCTGGAGCGCACCGGTGCCCGCTACAACGCCACCACCTGGCTGGACCGCACCAACTACTACGCGAACATGGGTAGCGAACACCTGGGCACGGTGATGTCCATGGAAGCCGACCGCATGCGCAATTTGCTGCTGCGCGAGGCCGACCGCAAGCCGGAAATGACGGTGGTGCGCAATGAGTTCGAGCGCGGAGAGAATTCGCCCATACAGGCGCTGTACAAAGAGATCTACCAGACCGCCTTCGTGGCCCACCCCTACCACCACAGCACCATTGGGCACCGCAGCGATATCGAGAAAGTGTCAATCGAAAAGCTGCGCGAGTTTTACGATACCTACTACTGGCCCAACAACGCAACCATCACCATTATTGGTGACTTCCAGCCCGCGCAAGCCCTTGAAATGGTCAAGAAGACCTTTGGCGTCTACCCCAAGTCGCCTAAGCCCATTCCAGCGGTGTACACCGAAGAGCCAGTTCAAAACGGCGCGCGGCGGGTGATTGTCAAACGTCCGGGGCAACTCGGCGTCGTGGCCGTGGCGCACAAGATTCCGGCTGCCACACACCCCGACTTTGCTGCAGTGGCCCTGATGAGCGCCATTTTGGGCGACGGCAAAAACAGCCGGATGTACAAGGCCATCACCAACAAAAACCTGTCCACGGGTGTGGATGGCGAAATGGGTATTTTTGCCGACCCGTCCATGCATATCGTCTTCGCACCGCTGGCCCCGGGGTCCAAGCACGAGGAAGTGGAGGCCATCATTGTTCAGGAAATCGAGCGGCTTAAAAAGGATGGGGTAACCGAAAGCGAACTCCAGGCTGCCGCAGCCAAGACCGCTGCCGATTCAGCCTTCAAACTCGATGGATCTTTTGGCATTGCCGGCAATATCAACGAGTTTATTTCTGCTGGAGATTGGACCCTGTTCTATTCGCTCGATGAAGCCACCAAAAAGGTCACCGCAGCGGACATTCAGCGCGTGGCGCAAAAGTACCTGGTCGAAGACTCCAGCACCACCGGCTGGTTTGTGCCTGCCAACGCCGCACCCGCTGCAGCTGGCGCGGCCCCGGCCGCAGCAGCCGGCAAGGCGGGATTCAAGGATTCACTCTCCGATGGCCCGTATTACTACCGCGACCCCCGTTTGAACGCTGCGTCGCAACCCGTGATGGCAGCGGCCAAAGAGGCAGGCGGCGCAGCCGCAGCACCAAGTGCCAAGATTGCGCCCAACGTCAAACGCAGCAAAATTGCGGGAATCGACGTGATCGCCTATCCCACCGGTGTCAAGGATGTGGTGACCGTGCGTGCCAGCCTGCCAGCCGGGCGGTCGCAAGGCGGCAAGGGCAATCCGGCCATCCCGACGCTCACTGGCATGTTGCTTGATCAGGGAACCCAAAAGCAAGACAAGTTTGCAATTGCAGAGAAGCTTGAGGCCGTTGGTGCGGCGATCAATTTCCGGGCAGGCACTGACTTGCTCGATATCAGTGCGCGTTCATTGAAGAAAGACGCGCCGCTGGTGCTGGGCTTGATTGCCGAGCAATTGCGCACGCCAGCGTTTTCGGCCGATGAATTTGCCAAGGCCAAAAAACAAATGATTGGCGGCATCAAGCGCAGCCTGGAGAGCACCGACTACCGCGCCGGCGATGCCTTTAACCGTGCCACCTACCCGGTGGGGCATCCCAACCGCAATGTCTCGCCCGATGACATGCTGGCAGCAATCGAGTCGGCCACCCTGGACGAGGTGCTGGCCTTCCACAAGTCCCACTACGGCCCTGCTGTCATGACACTGGTTCTGGTGGGTGATCTGGACCTGGCTGCCTTGCAGTCTGAAATTGGCAAAGCGTTTGCCGGTTGGGTCGGCGGACAGGGCGTAGTGCGGGCTGCCAATCCGGCCGCCACTGCAAAGGCTGCGACCCAGGACGTGACCATGGAGGGCAAAACCAGCGTGTCCGTGGTGATGGGCCAAGCCAGCGGCCTGCGCTACAGCGACCCGGATTACCAGGCGCTGCGCTTGGCCACGGCCATTTTGGGGAGCGGTTTCACCGGCCGCCTGATGGCCAATGTGCGTGACAAGGAGGGCCTGACCTATGGAATTGGTGCCAGCCTGCAAAACGACGTTTTCAATGATGGCGATTGGCGTATTGGTGCCACGTTTGCACCGAGTTTGCTGGATCAGGGTATCGCCTCGACGCACCGACAACTCAAGCTTTGGTATGAGGCAGGGGTCACCCCCACCGAAGTCAGTGCCCGCAAGAGCAACCTGATTGGCGGCTTCAAGGTTGACCTGGCAACTACGGGTGGCATGGCCAACGCCCTGATCAGCGCCGTCAATCGTGGCTACGACGTAGCCTGGCTGGACGACTTTCCGCAAAAGGTTCATGCACTGACCCACGAGCAGGTCAATGCAAGCATCAAGAAGTACCTCAAACCAGAGAACATGGTGACTGTCAGGGCCGGCACCTTCTCGGGCGCAGCAGGCCCGGCTTCCGCCAAATAATTGGAAGGGTGGTTGCGGCCATGGCACCCCGCAAACCCACC
>CAIQBN010000325.1 GCA_903870065.1 uncultured beta proteobacterium
CACACAAGTCAACCGATCGATCAACTCATATACCGGGAACTCACTGGTCTTGGTTACCTGCATGTTCGCATCGGTGGCACCGGACAGGCTCGGCAGTGCTCGGCAATCCAAGCGCTGCAATCTCTGACGGGTTGAAGCGGTCGACGAGTCGGAAAATCAAGCCGCCACGCGGTGGGTGAACACTTGCCCATCGGACCTGACCGCAAGGTAGCTCACCGACTGCGCATCAAGCCATGCGATGGCTGTTTCCTCTTTTAGCATGGCAATGCTTGACATCGCACCCGCACTGGTCGCATTGGCGCTGAGCACACTCACCGATTGCCAGTGGGTCACCGGCATGCCGGTGAGTGGATTCAGGATATGGCAATATCGACGTCCGTCGCGTTCAAAGTATCGTTCGTAATCACCACTGGTCGCCAATCCACCACGATGAAGCGGCAAATGCGCCAGACATTGCTCCTGCACGCGCGGATGGCGTATACCAATGCTCCACGGTTGACCTGAACCATTGGGCCGCGCGCGCGCACCCAATGCATGGACGTCGCCTCCCAAGTTAACCAACGCATGCTCAAAACCATGATCTCGCAATACCTGTGCAACCCTGTCGGCAGCATATTCCTTGCCAATTCCGCCAAAATCAATTTCCATGCCCTTGCAAGCGAAATGTATATGTGTTCCATTCCATGAAACCTTTGGCCAACCGACGCACGGCAATGTTGCATCCAATTGGGATTGCGACGGCAGTTCGCCACGCCTAAAGTCCCAGATCCGCCGAAAGACACCAGTAGAAATGTCAAAGCAGCCACCACTCGCATGCCAAAGGCGTTCAGCGAAATTCAACAATTCGGCAGTCTCGGAATCAACAGCGACTGCCAAATTAGCTGCTTCACGGTTGATTCGGGAAAGCACACTGCCTTCTTGATAACGGGAGTACTTTTGCTCAATACGGCGCACTTCAGCAATTGCAGCATCTGCCGACTTGCGCGCCAATTGCTCTTTTTTCGTGTCGATCCAGATTGCACAAGGAGAAGCCATGGCAACGAACTCAAACTCTAGCGTGCGCCAAATCCCCATCGACGGGCCCTAAAACTTGTGAACCAAACCCACTTGTAAGGAGCGCGCGTTATAGGATTCAAGGTGGGGACTTCCATCTCCACCCCACTGGAGGTCAGATCGCTGCCTATAACTCTCAACCTTCAAATCAAGCTGTGTCAAACTGTCAATGTCGAACGCCACTTTCATACTGATCGCCAGTGCTCCATACGCGGCAAGTCGCTGATCGGCTGAACGGTGACCGGTAAGCCGATTCGCAAAACGCCGGGTCAGTGCAACACTCGGTACGCCCGCGCCATCAACTACCGGGTCAAAGTAGAAATCCGCTGCGGTTTGACTGTACGCCCGCAGCCCGGGAACCCAAGTCCACCGGTGGAAGGACTTGGACCATTCAATCCCCAGCGTCTGCGACTTCACCCCAAAACTATCACCATACAGCCGGTAACTGGCCCGCACTGATGCGTCCATGCTATCCATGTAGTGATTCCAGCGCAGCAGTGCCACGTTAACATTGCGATAGCCAGGGCGATCCTCAAAGTCTTTATAGGGATCGTTGAAATAACCCGCACCCACTGATCTGGTCAGGTTGATCTGAACAATATCATCCGCAGTCATTACTTGCGTCAGACCAACCATCCATTCATCTGTCCGCCTGGATTGGTCAATAGCCCCACCACCGATCGACTGGTTGTCAATAACATCTCGAGCGCCACCATAGCCAAACGCCCAAGTCGTGTTGTTGTCCTCACTCGACAGGCGAGCCTGAAGGTTTAATGCCCGAGATTTGTAATCCAGTTCGGAAGAAAATCCGATTCCCGCCGACACTGCGGCACGTGCGAAATGGCGCGTGACCTTGACGTCTGCCGCGCGGCGATAGTCATCCATATGTGGCGTCGCACCCGACTCAAATGTATGCATGCGGGGCGTCGCACCGGAAACGCTATCGCCTGCCAGGGAACCCTCCAGCGACCACTCACCCGCGATTGGCACCAGGGCATACAGTTGTGGTGACCGCACCGACACCCGCTCCCAACCGGGCTGACTATCGCTGAAGTAGCCCATCTTGAGCGCAATCAGGCCGTGCTCAGGCAGGTTCTGGGCTTGCAGCGAAAGCGGCAGTATCGCCATGCCCGGCAACATGAGGGAGGCCGCCAGTACGCTGCCCATCGCACGGTCAGTTGCAGCCACAACCACCACCACCCACTGCGTATCCGCCACTCGAATTTTCCCGGCTGGCATAGATATGCTGGTCAAACTTTTGCCCCAACACATCCGTATCGAAGCCCATCGAAGGCTTGGCCAAATTCCCCTTTTCCCACGCCGGGACCTGCCCCAAATTCGCACAGCCGCTCAAACCCATTGCGCCCACCATTGCCATCATCAAATAGCGCGATCGCATACAGTACCTCCTGCCCCTTACTTAATGGAAAGCATGGCCCTGATCTGGCCCTCCAGCGCCCCACGCTGGTTGTCTTGGAACCCGCCATGTACCATGGCCACTTTGCCGTCGGGCCCGATCAACATCGATGTCGGCATGGACTTGATGGCATAGGACTGCGGCGTCTGTCCTGCCGCGTCGAACACCACATCAAACCGCGCCGGATATTGGTTTAGAAAAGTCCTGGCATCGGCTGTGCGCCTGTCCACATTAACGGCAACAATCTGCAAGCCCTGCCCACCATACTTGGCTTGCATCTCGTTCATCCAAGGAAACGACATTTTGCACGGACCACACCAGGATGCCCAAAAATCAAGATAGACCGCCTTGCCCCGGTAATCGGCTAAGTGAATGGTGCGTTGCATGCCTGGCAATTCAAAGTCGGGCGCAACA
>CAIQBN010000326.1 GCA_903870065.1 uncultured beta proteobacterium
GCTCGACTCCACTACCGTGAAGGTGGTCAACCAGCACTCCAAACTCAATCTGCCTGAAAGCGCGATGCTTTTGATGGAGTTTCATGGTTCCCCGGCGGGTGTGCAGGAGCAGGTTGAAACGGTGCAGTCCATTGCCGCCGACAACCATGGCAGCGCCTTTGCTTGGGCCGCAACCCCTGAGGAGCGAACCCGGCTGTGGACCGCGCGGCACAATGCTTATTTTGCGGGCGTGCAGTCACGTCCGGGCTGCAAGGCCATCACCACCGACACCTGTGTGCCGATCTCGCACCTGGCGGACGCGCTGCTGGATTCTGTGACTGAGGCGCAAGATGCCGGCATCCCCTACTTTTTGGTCGGTCATGTGGGCGACGGCAACTTTCACATGGGTTACCTGATCGACCCGGCTATTCCCGCCGAGCGCGAAACCGCAGAGCGGCTGAACCGCCAGCTGGTGGAGCGGGCGCTGGCGCTGGGCGGCACCTGCACCGGGGAGCACGGCGTGGGCCTGCACAAAATGAATTTTTTGGTGTCTGAGACCGGCAGTGGTGCCGTGGACATGATGCGAGCCATCAAGCGCGCACTCGACCCTCAGAACATCATGAATCCGGGGAAGATTTTTTTGCTATAGCGTTTGTAGCAACTTATTCAGCTTCGGCGAGGGCTAGGAGGTGAAATGGTCCAACCGCTTTCGCAACCTGATGGATACCGATTACTCGATGGCGCTGCTGGCATGACGTTGATGGTCAGGCTACGCAGCACCGACAGAATTGGTTTCATTCGGCCACAGCCATAAGAATGCTACATTATTGATAGCGATATACGTAATGTATACGAGGGCTACAGCCTCATTTGCTCAAAAATTGTTGGTGCATTGAACACCGTCAGAAAAATTCAAACGGATCGAAATCATCATCCTGAGCACTTTCATGCTGCTGCTTGAGCCATCGCTTGAAATGGGTGTCGTCCTGCACGCGCACCAGGTCTTGCCGCATCATGGCAATGTCAGCTTGCAGGTCCTGTTGCTGGATAACTAGGTGGCGCTTGAGGCTGGCCTCGCTGAACGGGGAATATGGTGGCAATTCAAACTCCTGTATGGCTTGCCTTTCCACTGCATAGAGTTCACGGTTGAGAACGGCAACGCGTTCCTTGAGTAGCGCAGTTAGGGCAGCGAGTTTTTCCTTGGCCATGGTGGCCACCTTTTCACTATCGGCCAAATCGGCACGTAGTTGCAATTGCAGCAATGCCAGCAGGTCACGGCGCTCATAGGCGGCGTTGGCTTCTTTCATGAGCGCAGTTTTGCGCAGTTGCTCCAGCGGGTCGGTCTCGCGGTCGGGATGCAGGGCGCTGGCCAATTGGCGGTACAGGGTGCGAAGAGCACCGTCGGCGTCTTGCGCCTGTGCGGCGGCGAGGTCTTCTTTCTTGAGTTGTGCAGCACTCTTCTTTTTCTGGCCCTTGCGTTGCACTTTGGCCTCCTGCTGCGCTTCATTGTCCGACTGCATCTTTTGCATGGCGGCACGCATCAAGTCGTCCATGCTTTCAAACGGAGCATCGCCGTCGCCCAAGGACTCGCCAAAAACATCTTCCATAGCATGCTGCAAGTCCGCAGTAGCGGCTTTTTCTTCGTCGGCGAGTGAACGCTGGCTATGCGCATCATGCAGCGCCTGCATTTCTTCATCGCCCTGCAGCGCCAGACTGGCTGAAAGGCTGCAAACAATTTCGCTGGCCATGCGCTTGTGCTTCGCAGTCAGGCCCTTTTGCGTGAGGCGTTCGGCCAGCCACAGCGCCATTTTTCGCACAAGGGCCGCGCGCTCCTGCTCCAGTGGGTGAATGCGGCTGGCGAAGAGGGCGCGATGGTTGTCGGTGACGTGACGCGTGGACTCTATCTTGCGCGCTAGCGTTTCGGTTTGGGTCAACAGTTGGTTGAAACGCTTTTGGGCTGGCGATAGCTGGCCGGCACTGAATTTGAGTGCACTCAGCGCCAGCGCGCCTGTAGGGCTAGGGTCAGCGTTCGGCGGCTGTGCGGGCTCGTCTTCCGGAAAAATACTGGCTTGGTAAGGCATGGTGTCTTGGCAACGGTGCAGGTGCCCTGTATTTTCCACATTTCACCGGGGCCCACCTGATCACCCTCAAAGCCTCTGCGCAGACACCATTTCAGAGCGCACCCCTAACGCAGCCATCGCATCGGGCACCGGCAACCCTTGCACCAGCGCCGCTGTCAATTCCCCCATTGCTGGCGCCGTTTGTATGCCGTAGCCACCCTGACCGGCCAGCCAGAAGAAGCCCGGCGCATCCGGCGCAAAGCCCACCACCGGCGTCTTGTCTGCCACAAACGAACGCAGTCCGGCCCACTTGCGCCGGACCTGGCGGATTTGCAGCGTGGTGGCGGTCTCGACCCGGTCCACGGCAATGGCCACATCCAGTTCTTCGGGCTGCACGTCTTGCGGGTTCATCGGGTCTTCATTGGCTGGCGAGATCAGCAATACCCCGGCATCGGGCTTGAAATAAAAACTCTCCTGCGCATCAATCACCAGGGGCCAATCGTTGATGTCGCAGCCTGCCGGGGCGTCGCTGGTGAACGCCGTACGGCGTTTGGGCACCAGACCAACCGGAGCCACGCCAGCGAGTTGAGCCAGCTCGTCGCACCACGCTCCTGCAGCATTAACCAGAATCGGGGCAAAAAAACTGCCGGCCGGTGTGTCCACCCGCCAGCCGCCAGGCTCACGCTGAATTGAACGTGCGCCAGCGTCACAAACCAGCTGCGCACCGGCCGCTTTGGCACCACGCAAAAAACCCTGGTGAATGGCGTGCACATCCATGTCCATGGCCTCGGGCTCATACACGCCGCAGTTGGCGTTCTCTGGCCGCAACACCGGCACGCGCTGCAAAACTTGAGCCTGCGTCCACCATTGCACATTGGGCACCAGAGACCGCAGCTCCTGCCAAACAGTGCGTAACCGGGCCTCGTCGGACGCCGCGCCCACAATCAGTGAGCCGCGTGGTGTCACCAGGGGGTAATCCGAAAAGCCTTGGGGCGGATCGAAGTAAAACGGTTTGGATGCGGTGGTGATCGCACGCACGACGGCGTTGCCATAGGTCTCGGAATACATCGCGGCCGAGCGACCTGTGGCGTGGTAACCGGGTTGCGCCTCGCGCTCAAGGAGCACCACACGACGGTGCGGCGCCAAATAGTAGGCGGCCGACGCGCCGGCCATGCCCGCACCAACGATCAGAACATCTGTCATTTGAATGAAAAAGCTTGCTTCAGTCGTCGTGATGGTATTCGATGCCCTGCTGCGTTCGCTGGACGATGTTTTCACTGTCCAAATAGATCCAAAAAAACATGTCCTGACTTTCATACCAGCGGTAAGTCAAGATGTTGGTTGGCCAATTTGCGACATGGTCTACCGACGCGGGTCGTCCGAATTCCCGCTCGACGTCTGCGCGCGTCCACTTTCCGACTTCAATGCGGGCAAATTCATGAGCCTGCAGTACCTGCCTGCTTTGCATGACATGGTCACTCGGGTCCAGATCAACCATAAAGGCAAACTGCCCGGCGGGTTGCCCGGTGTATTGCAGACGCGTACCCTGTGCCATCGCAAGCACGCGATCTGGCTGTCCCATGCGCGCAAGGACGGCGTCGCGCGACATGCCTGGCTCGACGGCTTTGGTGGCACATCCAGCAAGCACCATGGCAGCGAACACGGCAAACAGCGCCCTGCGCCACGGTGCGTCACGTTTTGGATGGCGGCAGACAAAAAGAACCATGGGCGGATCCTTGGGTTGGAAAAACAAATACATCCATTGTGTTCACAAACTGCACACCGGTAAGATGACCCTATGCGCCTGCCCCGTTTGCGAATTGCCCACCAATTGTCGCTGCTCATTGCTGCCACGGTGGTGCTAGCCGTGCTGGTGGTGGGCGGCCTGAGCTTTCTCAACCTGCGAAGTGGCTTCAGGGATTACTTGCAGACGCGTGACGACGATCAGTTGACGCGTTTTGTGGCGTTGGTTGAACAACATGCCGCCACAGACCCGCAACTTCAATGGTTGCGTGAGGACCCCGAACCGATGCGCGCCTTGATGGATGAATTCAGTGGACGCGCGCCGCGAGGTCAACACCGCCCCCTTGCGCCACGCGACTTTGGACCAGCCCCCGGACGTCCTCCACCCCCCTTCAACCAGCCGCCGCCCGGGCCACGCGGTGGTTTGGGCAGCCTGGGTGAACGTCTGTTCATCCGCGACCTGCAAGGCCAACGCCTGGCCGGGCGGCCGCAGCCACCCGATGCACGCACCACCGTTCGGGCCATCAAGGTGAATGGCCAGGAGGTTGCCTTTGTCGATTTGATGGCGGAGCCGCAGCCTGATGGTGTAGACGCACGCTTTCTCCAGCGACAAACCAGCCGCTTACTGTGGGCCGTCTTGGGTAGCATCGCAATCGCTATGCTGGCGGCTTGGTGGATGGCAGGTCGCTGGAGTCGCCCTCTTTTGTCGCTGCAGCGCGCCAGCCGGGAAATTGCCCGGGGCAGGCGCACGCTCACCCTGCAGCCCACCGGCGCGCTCGAAATCGCCGACCTCATGGAGGACATGAACAGCATGACGTCTGAACTCGCTCGGCTGGAAGAAGCACGCCGGCGCTGGATTGCCCAAATTTCGCATGAGTTGCGCACGCCACTGGCCGTTCTGCGTGGGGAACTCGAAGCCATTGAGGACGGAGCGCGGACACCGAGTGCACCGGTGCTCTCAGGATTGCGCGATGAGGTTCTGCAACTCAACCGCCTGGTTGATGACTTGCACACGCTTTCGGTGGCCGACATGGGTGGCATGCACTGTGACCTGACGGAAGGTGACGCCCATGCCTGGCTGTGGCGCGTGGCGCACCGGTTTGCGGGTCGCGCCAGGCACATGGGCATTGAACTCAGACTGCCAGCGCAAAAGGGATTGCCTATCCTGGTGCGCTGGGACTTTGGTCGCATTGAGCAGCTGCTGAACAACCTGCTGACCAACAGCTTGCGTTACACCAGCGCCCCCGGCGTGGTGCTGGTGGACTGGGAGTGCGACAGTCGCCTGCTGACATTGACGATTGACGACAGTGCGCCAGGCGTGAGTCCAACCGATCTGAAGGAGCTGTTTGAGCCTTTGTTCCGGGGTGACCGCGCCCGCCAGCGTGGCGACCACCGTGGCAGCGGCCTAGGCTTGTCTATCGTTCGCTCGATCGCCCAGGCGCACCACGGCAGCGTGACAGCCAGCGCCTCAACGCACGGTGGGTTGCAGCTGTGCGTGCGACTGCCTGTGCGCCCATCCCAAGCGCCAAAACGCCATTCAAAATGAGCACACTGCGCCCGATTCTGGTGGTGGAGGACGACGTCCGCATCGCCGACATGTTGACCAACTATTTGCACATGCACGACTTCACCACCGTCGTCTGTGGAAACGGCCTGGAGGCCGTACCCCTGGTGCGCACGCTGAACCCGGCACTGGTCCTGCTGGACCTCATGCTGCCCGGGCAGGACGGTTTGGCGGCTTGCCAGCAAATTCGTGCGTTCTCCGGCGTTCCGATCATCATGGTGACGGCCCGGGTGGATGAGATTGACCGCCTGCTGGGTTTGGACACGGGGGCAGATGACTATGTATGCAAGCCCTTCAGCCCGCGTGAAGTGGTCGCCCGGATCAAGGCTTTGCTGCGACGGGTGGACGGTGCGCTTCAGCCCCTGGCGGGGGCCACGCGTGGCAATCCACATCGAGTTGTCCGATTAAAGGCAAACGGTGACAGCATGACCATCAGCTGGGACCAGTGCCCGCTACCGCTGACTCCGGTCGAGTTTCGACTGCTGGCCTTGCTGATGTCTCGCCCTGGCACTGTTTTTTCGCGCGCCGCTCTGCTCGACCATATGCACACCGACCTGCGCGATGTGAGTGATCGGGTGATCGACAGCCACATCAAGAACCTGCGGCGCAAACTAGGGGCTGCCGGCGCTTGCGGAATTAACCTGACGTCGGTGTATGGTGTGGGATACAGGTTCGAAATTGACGAAACAATCCAAAACGAATAAATCCGCAATAGCCGCCGCGTGCCCGGGGTAAATCCAGAGCTTTACAGGGTGGCGATTTCCGCGATCGCGTTTGCCATGTACTCGATCTTGTGCTGCATGTCGGCATCGGTGTCGACAAAACGCTGGGCAATTTCAGCAAAGGCATCCTGAATTTCGATGAACGCATCCACCATGTTCGGATCAAAATGCGCGCCGCGCTCACTAAATATGATCTGAACGGCCTTGTCATGCGCGACACCATCCTTGTACACCTTGGCTGAGGTCAACGCATCGTAGACATCGGCAATGGCAAGAATCCGCGCAGACACCGGGATGTCGGTACCGGCCATAGCGCGCGGGTAACCCGACCCGTCCCACTTTTCATGGTGCGACAAGACTAACTCTTTGGCCACGCGCAGAACCGGCGGGGCATAGCCCAGCGTCTTTTCGGCGCGCTCGATTGCCGCATGGCCAATCGTGGTGTGCGTGCGCATGATCGTAATTTCATCAGCTGTCAGTCGCCCAGGTTTGAGCAAAATCCGGTCTGGCACGCCGACTGAACCCATGTCATATAACGGTGCACTACGAAACAGCACGGCGCAATATTGCGGTGTCAAGACATCAGAATAGACTGGGTCCTTGCGAAGCGCATCTGCCAGGGCCATCACATAATTTTGCACCCGCAGAATATGGCTCTCGGAGTCAGCCTCGCGCTGTTCGGCAAGCGTCGTCATGGCCAGCAGCATGACGTGTTGCGCCTGAATGTTCTCCGTGGTCAGGTTATCGACGGGCGACGAAACTGGACTGGCGGACGGCATATTCATACTCCTTGGGCGGCGCACAGGGGCGCCTGGTACATCCACACTATTTTGCCACCCGGGGCGCGGTATTGTGCGGTGGCCTGCAGGGCAGTGGCTTCAAATTCGAGGCTGACCAGCCATGCACCCCTGCGCAGTTGGCCCAGCGCCTTTTCGGCCGCGCGCGCCATGCTCTCGGGTCGCTGAAAGAGGTAGACCATGTCGTAGGTTGACCAGTCGGTCGTCCACATGTCACCGCGCCGCACGCTGGCCCACGGGCAACGAAGGGCAGACAGCCAACGCAGCGGCCAACTCCACTCCAGGCCATGCAGTTCAGCCTGGGGATAGGCCCGCCGCAAGGCAAACAGGCCATGGCCCAGGCCACAACCGGCATCCAGGACCCGTGCACCCGTCGGCAACGGGGCGAACTGCGCCAGATCATCCAGAGCATGCGCCGGCGTTGGAAACAAGGGCGCGTCGCGCCAGGCGTTCAAGGGGTAGACAGACGCCAGCAAAACCAGCGGCACCAGCCAAGACCAGGCAGGTAGCTGGTCGAGACCGAGGGTTGGCAAAGTCAACAAGAGCGACAGCGGAAAGCCGCCAGAGATCAGTACCCGACGCCACCATGAATTCCCCCAAAGACTCCAAACCACGCCACTGGCCGTTGCGCAACCGATGGCGGCAGTGCCGCCACTGCCCAGCAGCAGCATGAGCTTGAACAATCCCCAGGACGCAACCCAGGCCACAACCGCTGGCAATGGCCAGCGCGCCAGCAGTTGTGTGACGGACGATATTCTCATGAATGAAATTGGCTTCTAGCCCTCGTAATCATTGCATAGCTAGCTACGATAAACATAGCAACTTTCTATTCCAATGAAGCAAGGCTTTCTAGCGACTGGTGCCCGGCGACAAACGCTCAATCAGTCCGTTGAGTTCATCGAGGGAACCAAATTGAATCACCAGTTCGCCCATCTCCTCAAACCGCCCGTTGCGTTTAACTCTTTTCTTGATTGAAATTTCAACCTGTGCCAGGAGCAGATCGGAGAGTTCTTCTTCCACTCGCTTGATGTCGCGTGATTTCTCTTTCTTGGGCTTGGTCGCAGTCAGTTCAAATTCGGCCCCGAGTTTTTTGACCAGGCTCTCAGCCTCGCGAACCGACATCTTCTTGGCCGCTATTTGGTTTGCTGCCGTAATTTGTGTCGCACGCTCCAGTGCTAGCAGCGCACGGGCGTGCCCCATGTCGAGATCGCCCGCCATCAGCATGGTCTGCACCGGTTCTGCCAAATTCAGCAGCCGCAGCAAGTTGCTGGCCGCACTGCGCGACCGGCCAACGGCCTGCGCCGCAGTCTCGTGGGTCAGCCCGAATTCCTTGATCAGGCGCTGCAAACCCTGCGCCTCTTCCAGCGGATTGAGGTCTTCACGCTGCATATTTTCAATCAGGGCCATGGCAGCGGCGGCCTGATCCGGCACATCGCGCACCAGCACCGGTACGCTGTCCAGACCCGCCAGTTTGGCGGCGCGGAAACGGCGCTCACCGGCAATGATTTCATAAACCGGTAGAACGGGTACGTTGCTTGCGGCGTCCGCCACGGCAGGCTCCCCCTGTGGCTCCATATTGCGGTGCAATCGAGCTTGGTCGTCGCTCAGGCGACGAACCAAAATGGGTTGCATCACGCCCTGCACCTTGATGCTTTCCGCCAGTTCGTACAACGCACCTTCATCCATACGGGTGCGCGGCTGGTACTGCCCCGCCACCAGGTCGGTCAGCATCAACGTGCTGGGCAAGCCAGAGTTGGCAGCGACCTCCTCCGATAGGATACGGTCCTTGACCTTTGGACCCAGCAGCGCTTCAAGACCCATCCCCAGGCCCTTGGGTTTTTTTGTGACCATCAGGTTTTTTCTTTCTTCCAATCGGTGAGTTGCCCCAGCAAGTGTTGGCCCTGCGGCCAATCACCCAGGTTTGACTCGGCGTTGATGTGGCCAGCATGGCCGCAGTCGATAAATTCGGCGCCCCACGCGGCGGCAAACCCTTGGGCCCGCGCCAAACTGCAATAGGGATCATTGTGGCTGCCCAACAAAATGCTTTTGAAAGGCAAGCGCTCCAAGACCACCGGGGACCAACTCTTTAACACGGCACGCAAGGCTTCCTGCTCGGGGTCACCCGGCGCGACCAAGAGTGCTCCATGGACGCGTTGCCTGTTGAGCGAATGCGACGCCCATGCGGCAGTCAGCATGCAACCCAGGCTGTGCGCAACCAGGGTGACAGGACTTGGCGCAGCGAGCACCGCCTCTTCCAACTGCACCATCCAGTCGCCGCGCAGGGGCCGCATCCAATCGTGTTGCTCGACCCGCACAAAGCCAAAAAGCGCCTCCCATCGGCTTTGCCAGTGTTCAGGCCCGGAGTTTTGCCAACCGGGCAATAAGAGGATGGTTGGCTCTTGCATGGTTCACATCGCGTGAATGCGCGTCACCATTTCCTGTGCGAACGCCACAAAAGCCTGTGCGCCCTTACTGGCAGGATCGAACACGACGCCCGGTAGGCCGTAGCTAGGAGCCTCGGCCAATCTGACATTGCGCGGAATAACCGAATCAAAAACCTTGTCGCCAAAGTGGGCCTTGAGTTGATCGCTCACCTGCTGCTGCAAGGTGATTCGGGGATCAAACATGACACGCAGCAAACCAATGATTTGAAGATCGTCGTTCAGATTAGCCTTGACCTGCTTGATGGTGTTGACCAAGTCGGTCAATCCTTCCAGCGCAAAATACTCGCACTGCATGGGCACAATCACACCGTGGGCACAGCACAGGCCGTTGAGTGTCAGCATGCTTAAAGAGGGCGGACAGTCGATCAGCACAAAGTCGTACTCGGCGGCCACCGTGGCAATCGCCTGTTTGAGGCGCTTTTCCCGACGCTCCACTTCCACCAGTTCCACCTCGGCGCCCGCCAATTCCCGGTTGGCGCCCAGAATGTCGTAGCTGCAACCCCCGTTCTTGAGCTTGTCGCTTTGCGTGCGGGCCTCGGCCACGGACGCGGACTCCAGCAGCACATCGTAGACCGTGAGTTCCAGCTTGCGCTTGTCCACGCCTGAGCCCATGGTGGCGTTGCCCTGGGGATCGAGGTCAATCATCAGCACCCGCTGGCCGACCTTGGCCAAGCCCGCCGCCAGATTGACCGTGGTGGTGGTTTTGCCGACACCACCCTTTTGATTGGCAACACAGAAGATTTTGGCCATGGAGTGCTCAGTGGGAGAAGTAGAAACCGGAAACTAGCGGCAGGAATGTTTCACGTGGAACAGCTTGCTGGGGCCACGCTTCAGCGCGAAACCGCCAGTTTGATGCCAAAGCCAATCAGGAACAGGCCCGCGATCTTCTCCAGCACCCGCGACACCACGGGGTTGGCGCGAATCCGCTCGGCCAGAAAGTGCGTCAACAACACTGAAACCAGCCCGTACAAAAAGGTGATGAAGGCAATCGTCGTCGCCATGAAGCCATA
>CAIQBN010000327.1 GCA_903870065.1 uncultured beta proteobacterium
GCACGCAGCACCCGCTCGCGGAAAGCGGGGTCACGCCTGCGGCCTGGCAGTGTGGCGCTGGCAACAATGGCGGGTTCGTTCAGGTCCAGCCCGATCTGCGTCGCAATGTCCACGTGCAGCGTTTCCGGAAAGTGCTGTTGCAACAGTTGCCGCGCCAGGCCGGTGCACAGCGCGGGGTCGGAGCGCAAAAGCGCATCCACCGCCGGTGCAAAGCCAGCCCGCACGCCTTCAGCCCTGAACCAAGTAACGCCGGGCGCAGGGCCCTGTGTCGAAATGGCGATACCACCGGCGGATTCCAGTTGCCAAATGTTGCCGCCGGCATCGTTGCACAAGTGCCAGAACGGCAGCTGGCGGGTAGCAGGCGCGCTGGCGGTGCCGAATTCGGTCAGCAATTGCTTGAAAGCAGCCTCCGCATCTGCAAACGCTGCAGTGCGCGGCTCGTTCCGCTGCAGTCGCCCCAACCAGAAGAGGATCAGCAAGGGTTTGTGCACCGCCCGACCGCCGCCGACCGGTGCCATCCGGATACTGGAAAAGGTTTGCAGAACGTCTGCGGCGGTATGGATAGCTTTCATGACGGTTACCAGTAACCCGCTTTGTCTGGAATCACCCACCGCACCCCGCCACGCGGGTCGGGCAGGTCGCCGGTGTAGCGGGGAATCAGGTGAATGTGCAGGTGCGGCACGGTCTGACCCGCAGCCGCCCCGTCATTGATACCGATGTTGTAGCCCTGCGGCGCGTGAAGCGCATCAAGTTGCAGCTTGGCCTGGTCCAACAGGGCCAGCAGGTCGATACGTTCGGCCTCGGTCTGGTCAAAGAAGGAGCCGGTGTGCCGGTGCGGAATCACCAGGCTGTGGCCCGGAGATACCGGATACCCATCACGCACCACTACGCCCGATGCGTTCCGCAAAACGATGCGTTCGGGAGGCAGGGTGCAGAAGGGGCAGGGTTGGGCTGTGTTCACAACGGGAAGTCTATCGGAATAGGTTGTACGGGCGTTCTTGTTAGATTTTTGAATGAAATCGGCCTGTAGCCCTTTCAGAATATTCGCAAGCAGCTATCAATTTGAGAGTAATCGCTGCAAGGCAGTTTGCATGAATTTCTGCGCCGGGCTTCCGGTGATTAGGCTCTGTACCCGTGTCTTGGCTTGCTGGACATCGCCCCCTGATGCGCGGGTCGCGGCAATGAGCGCGTCGAAAGCCTCTTGCACTTCCCAGGCAGTCACCTTATAGCCATGCCCCTGCGCGATCCAGTGCAGAGCGGCCAGGGCGCATCCGGTGGCGAAGTCGTTTTGGCTGAGGCAAAAGTCTTTGGCAGCGCGCGTCAGGGTGCGTGGGTCGGCGGGGCTGCGTTGGATCAGGTCTATTGCCACCTGATACAACCCGGCATCCTTGGCGGCGGCAAACCATTTGCCCTCGCTGCCGGGCGTGTTGCCCACCAGGTCGCGTAATACATCTTCTGCTGCCCTATGGGGGTACTTCTTGCAAATCGCGCGGAAGGTTGCCAGATGCGTGGTGTTCTGGTTGGCGACGATAGCAAAACGGCGGTAGGCTTCATCGGCCAAGCCGCTGCCCAGCAGAATGCTCTCGCACACCTCCGCTATCTGCCAGGTTGGGTCGTTCAGGCCAGTTTTCTCCTGCGCGTAGCGCAGCGCCTCAGCCCGTTTGCCTTGGGCCAACAGCGCTTTCACACCCCAGCGCCGGGTGTGCCACCAGGGGTGTGGCTCAGTTGCAATCATCGCAAGCAGCTCATCGTAGCGGCCGGCCGCCAGCATGGCGGACAGGCAGGCGCTGCTGCCTTTGAAGTACCCATGCCCCGGTGCCGTCGCGCTCCAGACGCTTTGCAGGGTGGGCAGCAGCTCGTCCGCCCATTGAGTGGCCAGCTCGGGCCCAGCGCACAGTTCGCCCCAGTAGTCGCCCAGGAGTTCCAGGTAGGGCATCTCGTCCTCGTCCAGCGCCTTCCAGAGCTTTTGCATCCACTTCTTGCGCACGGCAGGCGTGACCTGGGCAGTTGCTATCACCGGCACCAGCGTTTCGATAGCCCGGTTGACCCAGGACCCGAGCGCGCCAGAGTAGCTGTCTACGTTCATCAGCGCGGGTGACAATTTGCCCAAAAGCAGCAAAGCTCCTTCCGCTGCGAGCACCTCATCCAATTTGGCCTCTTGCTTGATCTCGGCAAGTGCCTCTTTGATGCGCTGAATCGGGAGATCGGACCGCCAGCCGAAACCATTGCGCTTGAAGCGCGGAGCGAATGACCAGCTGTGGCGCGAGTCAGATTCTGTGGAGGTGGTTTTCGCCATGGTGCATTTATTATCGATACTGGGGGCACACTTCTACGCGCCATGACCGTCTTTACGCTAATCGAACAGGGAGAATAATTTGAGCGACAGTGCACGCCTATACGCCTACAAGGCTCTTTTTGAAGCAAAGCGCCTGGTCACCCGTGCCGACATGATGGAAGTGGCAGAAGTGTCGCTTGCCACGTTCAAGCGCGACATCGCCAAACTGCGTGACCAGATGGGTATGCCCATCCTCTTCGATAAGGACCGGGGCGGTTACTACCTGGACCGCAACAATTTGGCGACCGAAATGCCGGGGCTTTGGTTCAACCCCGAGGAACTAGTTGCGCTTCTCACGATTCAGCGCCTGATTGAACAGTTGGAGCCCGGCCTGGTCGGTCTGAAGCTACGCCCTTTGCAGAAAAAATTGACGGATCTCCTGGAAGCCAAGGGTCTGGGTGAGGCGGAGATTGCCAAGCGGGTGCGCATGACTTTTGCGGGGAAACGCCAGTTGGAGCTCAAAGCATTCGAGCAAGTTGCATTGGCCACCATCAGTCGCAAGCAGATCAAAATCACCCATTTGAGTCGTGAACGGGCAGAGCGCGTTGAGCGCACCATATCGCCTCAGGAACTAGTGCACTACCGCGACAATTGGTACATCGACGCCTGGTGCCACCTCCGCAATGGCATTCGCAGTTTCGGCCTCGACGCCATTGAAAGCGTACAAATTTTAGATAAGTCAGCGAAAGAGGTGGACACCGTCGAGCTACGTCGCGTGACACAGGGCAGCTATGGCATTTTTGCTGGTCAACCCAATGCCTGGGCTGTGCTGCGTTTCACAAAACATCGAGCGCAATGGGTGGAGGGTGAACAATGGCACCCGCAACAAATGGCCACCCGCGAACCAGACGGCAGCTACCTCCTCAAAGTACCGTACTCTGACGACCGTGAGTTGCTGGGCGACATCCTGCGATTTGGGGCGGATGTGCAGGTGCTGGAGCCGAAAGAACTGCGTGCCAAAGTGCAGAAGACCTTGCTGGAAGCAGTTGCGAAATACATCTGAAAGCGTTTTGCGCTCTTTACCCCAGTGTCGATTGAAGTAAGCGAGCTGTATCGCTGGAAATCACCCATTCCAAATGCACACGAGCCCGCGTCAATCCGACAAATAGTAAGCGTCGGTTGAGCGA
>CAIQBN010000328.1 GCA_903870065.1 uncultured beta proteobacterium
GCGCCAACCAGGACTGGGGCGCCGACTTTAATACAAGGTTGATGGATCGGGAATTGCAATGGGATTTGCAGTTGCAGCCCTATCTGGATGACAAAAATACGCCTATTGAAGACGCGTCGGTCAACTGGACAAGTCCATACACCACGGTGGCGCGCCTTAGTCTGCCCAAGCAGGACAGCAACTCAGCGCAGGGCAAAGTGCTCGCTGGCGAAGTGGAGAAGTCGGTGTTTGACCCGTGGCAGGCCTTGGCTGCCCACCGGCCGCTGGGTGATGTGCAGCGTGCGCGAAAAGTGGTCTATTTTGAAAGCCAAAAGGGGCGTGGTGCCGCCTAAAAGCTTCTAAACTGTCGTGCATCAAGGAATGCAATTGGCACGCGATGCACCATACGCATGTAGGCAATATTTATTCACGGAGGCTTTCACATGTTTAAACACATTCTTCTCGCTACCGACGGCTCAGCAGCTTCGGAGCATGCGGCGCAACTGGCCGTCGGGCTTGCGCGCACCCATGGTGCCAGGCTGACCGCTGTCTATGTTGTGGATCCCTACCCCTACATTGGCGTGGGTGAAATCAATCCGATGGGTTACCAGGCCTACACCTCGGCGGCGCAGCAACAGGCGGCCCAGGCCCACGCACTGGTGGAGTCCTTGTGCACCCAGGGCGGTGCACCGGTGACGCTGCAGGCGCGCCTCGTGGAAGACGTTGGTGCGGCAGCTGGCATCGTGCAGACCGCGGAAACCGAAGGCGCAGACTTGATCGTAGTGGGCTCACACGGGCGTTCCGGTATTGCGCGGCTGATGCTGGGCAGCGTATCCAACAAGGTGGTGGCCGAGTCGAAGGTGCCGGTACTGGTGAGCCGCTAGCTTGAAATTGTCGGTGCGGGTCCCAGCTATGGCGTTCAATCACCGCTTTAACTGGAGCTTGGCCCGTGGAGTTCTTTCTATTGTGCTGTCTGGCCCTGCTCATCATTATGGGTTTGCTGGGTCATCCCTATTGGCTTGCCTACCAACGCGATCGGGTTCGCGATAGGGCCTTTCCGACCAACTGGCGCAAAATTTTGCAGCGTCGCGTTCCGCTCGTTCGCAGGATGCCCGCTCACTTGCAATTGCAACTGAAGAAGCATATGCAGGTTTTTATTGCCGAAAAGTCATTTCTTGGCTGCGATGGGCTTCGCATTACCGAAGAGATGCGGGTAGTGATCGCGGCGCAGGCTTGCCTGCTGATTCTCAATCGCGTGACGGACTACTTTGGAAAGGTACAACAAATACTGGTTTATCCCAGCGCCTTTGTAGTCAATCGCACTACGGTCGATTTTGCGGGTGTACAGCAGGACAATCGACAGGCCTTGTCCGGTGAGTCGTGGTCACAGGGCCAAGTCATTTTGTCGTGGCAGGATGCGCTGGACGGCGCTGCAGTGCCGGACGATGGACGCAACGTCGTGATCCATGAATTTGCCCACCAGCTGGACCAGGAAAACGGTGCTGCGCGGGGTGCGCCACCCCCGGCACTGGGAGATACAGAATACAGTGCGCACCGCTGGTCGCAGGTGTTTCGAGCGGCCTATGCCAGTTTGCAGCAGCAAGTCCAGAACGGAGTTGACGGGCTCTTGAGTCACTATGGCGCACAGGATCCGGCAGAATTTTTTGCAGTGGTGTCTGAAGTTTTTTTTGAACAACCGTTCGCCTTGGAGGCCGAGTACCCCGCGCTCTACCGGGAGCTCAGCGGCTACTACAAAGTAAACCCGGTCGGTTGGGAATAGAGGGAATGGTACGAAGCGCCTATGTGCCGCGCCATGCCCCGCCATAGCGCGACATGGCCAATCCTTCCAGAGAAATGTCGGGTTTGCGGCGACTGACCAGGTCGGCAATAACGCGCGCCGTTCCTGCCGCCATGGTCCAGCCCAGGGTGCCATGCCCGGTAGCTAGCATCAGGTTGGAATAGGGGGTTGCACCGATGATGGGGGTGCCGTCCGGAGTCATGGGACGCAAACCGCACCAGAAGGTGGCTTGTGCAACATCACCACCCCGTGGGAAGAGATCGGTTACGACATGGTTCAACGTCGCGCGGCGTGATTCGCGCAAATTCAAGTTAAAACCCGCGAGCTCGGCAGTCCCGCCGACGCGGATGCGGTCACCCAGGCGCGTTACGGCGACCTTGTGCGTCTCATCCATGATGGTTGATTCGGGAGCCCATTGCGGATCGGTGATGGGTACCGTAATCGAGTAGCCCTTGACAGGATAAACCGGCAAGTCGATGCCAATGGGCTTCATGAGCAGTGGCGTGTAGCTGCCCATCGCGACCACGAATTGGTCGGCCTGCAGCATGCCGGCGCTGGTGCGCACAGAAGTGACTTGTTGGCCTGAGACTGCGATGGCTTCAACCGTGGTTTCGTAGCGAAATGTGACGCCCAGGTCAGAGGCCATCTCTGCCAGCCGTTGGGTGAACTTGAAACAGTCTCCGGTTTCGTCTCCGGGCAAACGAAGCGCACCGATGAATTTTTCCTTGGTCAGGGCCAGCGCGGGTTCGACCTTGACAAATCCATCGCGGTCCAAGACCTCAAAAGGCACTTTGTATTGCTGCAGCACCTCGACATCTTTTGCAATTGCGTCGAGCTGGGCCTGCGTGCGAAACAGTTGCAATGTGCCTTGCGCACGTTCGTCGTAGGCGATGCCAGTTTCAGACCGCAGTGCCTTGAGGCAGTCGCGGCTGTATTCGGCAATCGGCACCATGCGGCTTTTGTTGAGCGCATAGGCGCGCTCGGTGCAATTGGCCAGCATGGACAAACCCCAGCGCCACATGGCAGGGTCGAGCATGGGCCAAATCACCAAGGGGCTGTGCGACATCAACATCCATTTGATGGCCTTGAGTGGCACCCCGGGGCCAGCCCACGGAGACGAGTATCCCGGTGAGACCTCGCCCGCGTTGGCAAAGCTGGTCTCCAGTGCCGGACCGGCTTGGCGGTCGACCACTTCAACCTGATGACCATCCTTGGCAAGGTAATAAGCAATGGAGGTGCCGATGACACCGCTACCGAGCACGATCACTTTCATGGGCTAACTCCTGAACACCAAAAATGGAATCAATTGAACCGAGTTGTAGCGCGCGCTTTATATGCCCTCAAGCATGACCATGGTTCTTCGGGCCGATTCCCTGCTGATGGGGAGAATGGCCTGGTACTCGGGCGATTCGTAAAACCGGTTCGCCGACTGGCTATCCGGAAAGCGGATCAGTACCATGCGGGTGGGCGACCACAAATCTGTTTCTTTGAGCGTCAAATTGCCGCCTCGCGCCAGGTACTCGCCACCAAATTTCTCAACGAGCGGCTTGGCTTTGAGTTTGTACTCTTCATAGCGCTCGGGTTTGTCGAGCAGGGTGTCCACAATCAGGTAAGTCGCCATGGGTGCTCCGTAGGAAGTTGAAGATTGCAGTCTAGGTGCAAATGGTCGCGGTCACTGTAC
This sequence comes from uncultured beta proteobacterium, assembly GCA_903870065.1. Lineage (GTDB taxonomy): Bacteria > Pseudomonadota > Gammaproteobacteria > Burkholderiales > Burkholderiaceae_C > Allorhodoferax. The sequence goes on from CAIQBN010000328.1 coordinate 3,459, forward strand.
CCGCATCAGTAAAGACCCCGAATCCGTGCCTGCAGGCGCGACAAACCCAGGAGTGCATCCGTAAATGGAGTTTGCACACCGGTCAATTGGCCAAGCTCGGTCACGACGGTGACCAAAGCATCAAGCTCCAATGCCCTGCCGGCCTCAACATCTTGGAGCATGGACGTCTTGAAGGCACCCAATTTGAGCGTGACTTGGTGCCGGTCGGATGGTTGCTGGTCAATCGGCAGACCGATACGCGCACCAATCTCCTTGGCTTCCAACATCACACTGGATACGAAATCGCGCACCAGTTCGTCGCCCAGAATCAGGTCAGTCGTCGCGCCTGTTAATGCGCTGATGGGGTTGACAGTCATGTTGCCCCACAACTTGTACCAAATATCCTTCTGGATTTGCGGCGACACTGTGGCTGCAAAACCTGCACGGACCAGCAATTCCGCCAGCGCGGCAGCACGGTCGCTTATCCGGCCGTCAGGTTCTCCGATGATCAAGCCGTTGCCAAAGTGGTGCCGTATGGCACCTGGTGCATCCACTGAGCAGCTGGCATGCACGACGCAACCCATCACGTTGGCCCCGGCAATTGCATTGGATATTGCGCCGCTGGCATCGATCGAGCCCAGTCGTGTGCCCGCCAATGCACCGCCAAAGCCCTGAAAAAACCACCACGGCACGCCATTCATGGCGGTCAGTACCACCGTATCGGGTCCGATCAGTGGCCCAATTTGCTGTGCCGCAACCTGCAACGCGGGTGCCTTGACCGCTATCACCACCAAATCCTGCAGACCCAGTTCGGCCGCGCTATTGCTGGCGATGACCGGGAACTGCTCTGTGCCCAGGCGCAAGCCGCCTTGCTGCAAGGCCGTCAGGGTCGCGCCCCGTGCAAGCACGCTGACGTTGCAAGCGGCCTTCGCCAGTCGCGCGCCCATCCAGCCACCTATGGCGCCCGCACCGACGATGCAGACATTGGAAAAGTGGATTGCCATGGGATATCTTTCGATTTAGTCACTAACAATTTATGTCTTCACATTTTCTGAGAAGAATTCAATGTTGAATCGGGTAATTGCACACGCTGCGGCGATGGCGCTGCGTCCTAGACGGGTGAGATAGTAGCGATAGGTATGCGCCACTTTCTTGATCAATCCCAGCATGCGCAAGCGTGCAAGCTGGCGCGACAGCGCAGATGCCGACAACGGAACGTTTTGGACTATCAAGTCCGAGCGGCGCCAGCCGTGAATGTTGAATTCACCATGTTGCAGCGTCTGCAACAGGCGCTGCTCCACGGGGTTGAAGAAGTTCAAGCCTTTCACGGTTTGCTCCGCAGTCACGCTGACCCGAGGCTGGCTCAGGCGTTGCAAGTCGCGCTGGCCCGCGCTGGTGTCATCCAGGCTGCCCAGAAACGCCACGTAGCGCTGGTTGCACCCCAGCAATATATCGCGCAGGTCTATCAGGCTGTAGATCGATTTTTTGAGCCCAGCCAACTCGCGTGTGCTGTGCCCGTCCCGGTGTTCCACCTTGCGGTGGTGCTTGAAGAACGAAACGTCGTTAACCGTCGTCTCGATACGCAGCACTTGGCTGAATTTGTCGTACACCTTCACGCTGGCCGCACCCATGCAGTGCTTGATGCAGCGCCCCTCAATGCGGGTAGACAGGCGCGAGCCAATCTCTTGCGCCA
>CAIQBN010000329.1 GCA_903870065.1 uncultured beta proteobacterium
CGATACGTCGTTGATACTTCGGCTCGGTGCGCTCAGGTGCACTGAGCCACTTGCTGATCGTCTTTCGGGTCAGTCCCGTGCGCCTCTCGATCTCTGTAATCGACAACCCGTCACGGTAAAACAAACGTCGAACAATGCCCAAATCTTTCATGGTGATCATCTCCTTATATCCTGCTCAAAAAAAGAGCAGGAAGGTTAATCACCCTGAGTAATTTCCCTCGCGCGCTACTCAGTCAAACTGGGGAAAGTTGATCGCGCGCCAACAATTCAAGAATTAAAAACACCGGGAACAAAGCCTTTAATTTGAGTCGGAAAAGCTGTTGATTTCAAGTCGGAACGATTTTCAAACGCAGCCGCTATAGCTGTGGGCTAAGGCTCGTTATGCTGGTTTAGCTTTGGCCTTCTTTGCCGTCTTGCGGGGTGGATCAGCTTGTTTTGCCTTGGCTTTGGCCTTGGAAATGGCGTCGCCTATCGTCTTGATGCCGGGTCTATTTTTAGCACCTGGTCGAAGATCCACATTGACAAAACTGCCCATGCGTTTGTCTTTCTCTTGCGCTGTCCTGGCCGCTTTGGCATCTGCGAACTGAACCTTGTTTTTGTGATCCTGCTGCTCATCGACTGAGCCAATGAGTTGCTGGTACAGGCGCCCGACTGCGATGTGAATAGCAGCCGTCTGCTTAACCCCCAGATACTCGGCCAGTTCGGCCAGCATCTCGCGCGTGATGCCACCATCGGCAGTTGGGCGCAAGCGGAAATGCAATAAAAGCGGTTTGCCGTCTTGATAAATTGAGGTTGCCATGGTGTTACTCAGAATCTTGCCGCGATGACTGCGGGCATGAAGTCCAAAACCTTGCCGACGTTTTGAAGAACACGGTCCGGCCCCATGTAATAAATACTGCCATCCATCGAGCCCAGGTAGCTGTCGGACTGGGGGTAGTGGCGAAAGATGAACCCATCGCCCTGAACTGTCGTTGAGGGCCGATTGTGGAAGGTGGTGAATCCATACACCGAGTTGACGTCGTTGAAAAATGGGGTCTTGTAGGTGTTCCTGAAGACGGGATAGGTGTTTTCAGCCCAGTTGAATACCCGATTGGCCTTGGAGTAGGGCGCCTCGCCGTATGCCACAAGACAGGCGCCAATATCGTCACTTCGCAGCCACTGGTCGTAGTCGGAGCCGTGAAAAGCGTTCTCAGCCATGACCGCCCACGTCATGTCGCTATGGCTGATTCCGATCGCATGTCCAATTTCATGAACCATCACCCCGCGCAATGCCGTGTACTCAAATGCACGGTCGTTAGCGTTGACTTCAATACTGGCTGAGACGATTGTTCCGGCAATTGGCAGGCCTTGCTCGTAGGTGCGGCGAATCGCCGGGGCGGCGAACCCAGAGGTCATGCCTTGCAAATAGGTAAACCCCCACACACTGTTGCCGTCGATAACATCGTCACCCCTGATGGGTGCCGCATTGGTCAAGCCCTTGTACTCAATGTTGATGTTGCAGACCTGCATCCATTGGGCAGCCGCCTCTTTCATCGCGGTCAGGACCCCGTCCTGTGTCAACGCTTCCAATTGCCGAATTTCTGGGTGCGGTAGTGGAATGTTGGCGGGATTGAAATACCACTGCGCATGGTTGTTGGCCCATTTAACCGGGATCTTGTTGACACCCACGCTGGTCGACACCCAGCGAGGTTTGGGTGCGCTTGCACTTGTAGCAACCGAAGAATCCGGCAAGGACTGCGCAATGGCCGAAGCGGCAAGCAGCGCAAACGGGAGTAGTTTGAATAGAGTTTTCATAGATCTTCAATATATATAGTTCGTATGGTATCAAATATATATAACGAATGCAACTCAAACCGGTTGACAAAGTCATTAGATTGCGCGAAACGCATTATCACGACACGCAGGTATATCGATTGTGAAGGCGACGCGATCTTGGGGTGCATGAGCCTCTGCTATCCCAAACCTGCGAGGAATAAGAATGCGACAAATCGATGCAGGGCCCTGCGTCGAGCGAAACAAGCCCCCTGCATAAGAGCAATGCAGGGGGCTTCGAATAGTTGTCTAAACACTCGTTTCGCAGAGGCGAATGAGCGAAGGACATCACCTGCACAACCAGCACATCGTCGTCACATATCGTCTGTCACAGATCGGTAAAAATCGGCAAAGATCGGTAACAAAGAAGGGTAAAAAGGGGGTGGTAAAAAAAGATGAAAATTTCTGTCAACAAAAACACACACTGCCGCGTTATATATATTGCGTATGTTAGTAAATATATATCAGAATAGAACCATGAAAAACACTAAACCCCACTCCAATGCCGACAAGGCAACTTCTGGTGCCCTGCGCACCGCTTCATCTATCCGCGTTCACCGCTTGAGCCTCACGCTTACTGCGCTGGCTACAGCCGCCTTTCTCGCTGCCTGCGGCGGTGGGGGTGGTGGATCCAGCACAGGAACAGGAACAGGCACCGTAACACCTGGCCCAGTCGTCGTCACTCCGGCACCAACGCCAGGACCGGCAAGCACCATCGTCACGAGCGTGCCGGCCGCGACCTATGCGCCAACCGATCCCGCTGGCGGTGCTTATGCGCTGCTCAATGCCGAACGTGCACGCTGCGGCTTTGGCCTCTTGGCGCAGAACGCCGCGCTCGATGTCTCAACCGCAGCGCATGCGAAATACTCGGTTGCGAATGACCATCTTGGACACGAGGAAGATCCGACCAAGCCGAGTTTCTATGGGGCCACGATCGAAGACCGTATCAAGCGGGCTGGATATGCCATGGCCGTTGGAACCGAAGCTGGGGCATTCACCTATTTATCCGGCGATGTTCGCCAGATGGACGACATTACCCCGATCGATGGCGGCATCAAGGCTATTCGTAGACTGTTGTCGGCGCCGTATCACGCAAAAGGTTTGTTGGACGGATACGTCGATGTCGGCATGGCCACGAACACGTATGCTTTTTACGCCAATTTGGGGGCTCTCTCCAGAGAAGCATTTCAAGTCAATCCCGAGCTACACACCTACCCGTGCGAAGGATCGACCGAAACCCTGGTCAACTATCAACTGGAGAGCCCAAGCCCATTTCCCAACGACCCGGACCAAACCTGGGGGCAGCCGATCATGATTTTTGGCTCAAAGGACTTAATTGTCGGAAGTGCCAGCATCACCGGCCCCGTGGGCTCCGTTGCGATTCGGGCAATATATGGCCCCGGACAAAAGAAGGACCCGAATGGCGCATTTGTTGTCTCTGGCAATACTGCCTCTGCCGCGGTGATCCCGACTTCGACGCTCACGACCAACACGCGCTATACAGTCACCATCAGCGGCGGCAACAACGGGGCGACATTCACACGCACCTTCAGTTTTACAACCGGCTCGCGTTCAAAGTAAAGACGGACACCAAAAAAAACCGCCAATCTGGCGGTTTTTTTATGCGTCGACTTTGTTGCTAAGGGCAACGCGTGGCCGAGCTACTTCCGTATGCGTACTCATCACCCACGTAACTCCATTCCAAAGCATTTTGCGGGTGGTACTACTAACAATTCCACGACTCGCCTGTAAACGCGATGACCGAAAATGATTCGTATGGCTGGAACCATGTGTTTGTCCAAGTTACTTGTCCCACTTTTTGCGTGCCTGCTGGAATTGCTCCAGCCAAGAAACCATCTGGGCTTGTCCAAAAAAATGAGTAACCTGGAAAAGCCGCTCCGCTTTTCAGCTGTGAACTATTGGTTCCTTGTTTTATGGAAAGATTTTGCGGTGCAAAATACCCTGTATTGGAAGACGAATACACAACCAAGTCTAGTGTTTGTGACTTCACCGTAATGTCGATATAGCCACCGGAGCTGGTGAGGCGACAAGTGCGCCCAGTACTAGTTGCTGGTTGACTTGGAGTAGCAGCGGACAACGTGAATGAGCCCGCACCGTCCCAAGTGAACTCCGCATTGTAGGTCCCCAGACCTGGAACCTGAACCTGCTTTAGCATGATTTTCTGACCGCTTACCGTCGCAGTTGAACTCGATAAATCAATGTCAATTGCATGGGACTTAGTTGCCAAAAAACCCAAACTAGTCAAAAGTAGAGACGCTACATATTTTCTCATTTTAATATTTACCCTCCAAAAGTGTGAACCGTGCATTATCTCAAAGGGAATTCGTTTAACGCAAAGCGTCTCCCATCGTCTTCGCGGATCAGATTCGGCAATACGTATGAAATTTATTCTTGCGCGACCTTACGCCCCTAATGCATCAGTTGAAGAGGACGCCTCATCCGTCTTTATTCAATGGCAACCCAATAAAGTTGCCATTGGGTCAACAGTGCTTGGTGCATTGCTGTTTATTTTTTGGTATGTCATCTGGCCCGTAAAACCCGACCTGTCTGTGATCGTTGGCTCCTTGGGGTTTTACATAGCTGGGTACTTTTGTTTCAAGCTTGTCACGACGTTTTTGCACGAGCTGTTGCATTTGTCCTTCATGCCAAATGGGCTGACGGCCAAGGATTCAATTATTGGATTTAGCCCAAAGAACATGATGTTTTTTGCAATTGCGACATCGGATATGAGCAGAAATCGCGCCATAGTCGCACTGCTGGCTCCATTTTTCTTCCTGTCAATTGTTCCAACAGCCTTCGAAATTCGCGTTCGGATTGCCCTCAGGGTGGATCGCCTTCGTTGCGATTTGCAATGCAGCCATTTCAAGCAATGACTTGATCGTGGCAATGTATATCTTGCGGAAAATCCCCGCCCAAGCTACCAAGGTTCGTCCACAGGGTACTGGTGTGCGTTACGTCGCGGCCCGGCTGAACTAGATTGGGTAGGAAGGAGAAGCGGTACTGCCAGAGCCGTGTACATTGGCCTTGGCATAGGACCGAGGACAAAGCGAGGTCCTTAGCTTAGAAGTAGCGTTGAAACTCGGCGGTTCTGGAAATGCTGCAACCCTTGGGGAATAGAAGTCTTCGGAAAATTATGTGAAAAGATTTACTTCCGGGACGTTAAGTCCGCTTTCGCCGAGAATCTTTCTGAGTTGTCTGGCTTTTTCCTTGATTTCATGTCCCGATTTGCCGCTCGGCACCAATTGAGCAGCAACAGTAAGTTGCGTCACTTCCACTCCGTCACGGACTAGGTTCTCAACTGCGCACTTCACGTCGTTGATTGCCTGTTGAAGTCGGTTTTTCTTTGCTTCCTCCCTACACTCGACCAATTGCGCCTCAACCTTTTTCATGGCCTCAGTCAACTCGTGTAGTTGGGGCCAGGTTGACAGAACGTTGTCGAAATGTGTTCTCGGGATACCATAGCCAGAGCAGGTCTCATTTCGTACCTGGTCTATGAGGTTGCGCAGAGCGTTTAAGGTTGCAGGAGAGTCCGCTTCAACCGAAGAAGCAACAAATTTCTTCAGAAGTGTTTCCATTGACGGTGGTTGCCACCCTCCCTGGTCGAAAATCGCGCGCGCATTCACACCGGAAGGCAGGCCCGCGACACGCAGTTGGCCGTTCCTTGCCAGTCCTGCAAATCCAAAATGCGTGGTCTTGTCCTTGACCCGCATTTGCTCAGAATTTGCACCCCACATCACCAGCGCAAATGGTCGACAGGTGAAGCGCACGTCGCCACCTCCATATTCATTTCCCGGTTCAATCGTCCATTTCCCAAACCCGACAACAGGGGGTTTCCCGCGCGGCCATGCATCAATTGCACCAGCCCAGCCACGAAATGGAGCGCGTTTCCGCGACGCGCCTGAAAAGTAGTGAACGCAATCAGCTTGCGGCCATTCCACAGCAGGCAGCTGCTCAGCGGGAGTCTCTTCAGCTTTGTTGCACAGGTACTGCTCTCGATCAACGGTGTCCATTTCGTTGTTACCCCGCTTTTCTAACATGGTTGCCATAATTGCTGACAGATTGTCCCACTTGGGATTGCCCTCAATAGGCCACCCGAAACGTCGGTGAGTCTTCCGGCTTTGACCCCCGCCGGTCATAAACCCGCGTCGTGCTGATGCTGGCATGCCCCAGCCATTCCTGGACCTTGGCGATATCGGCGTTGTGCTCCAGTGCGCTGGTCGCCGCCGTCGCGCGCAGCGCGTGCGGCCCCATGTTTTCCCCGGTGATGCCCAGCTGCTTCATGTAGCGCACGACCACGGCGATGTAGATCCCGCCAGGCGTTAAAGCCGTTCTGGTATGGCCAGCACGCGGGTTCACGATGGGCCTAAAAAGTGGCCCATCCATATCTTGTCCGTGCCCAGCAGCCTCCAGGTACTCCGTCACCAGCCGCAAGGTGTTGGTGTGCGTCGGGATATAGCGCAACTTGGCCCCTTTGCCCTGAACCCGCAAATGAGCAACCCCCCGGCGTTCCTGGTTGAAGTCCTTCACCAGCAGTTTGGTGAGTTCTTCTCGGCGCAGTGCGTGGTACAGCAAAACAGACAGAATCGCCCGGTCGCGTTTTCCCTTCAGGGTGTCGCCGGGCGGCGCATCCAGCAGTTGTCTGACCTGTGCATCGCCCAAGGCCGGGGTTTTGCCTTCGTAGCTGTCCACCTTGGGCCGCTTCACACCCTTGACCGGGTTGTGCGTCACTGCGTTGCTGTCGCACAGATACTCATAGAGAGAGGCGAGGGCCGCCAGTTTGCGCCGAATGGTGGACCCGGCCAACTTCTGTGCTTCCAGATCGGCGCGCCAGGCCAGGATATGGCTGCGGGTCACCGTGCGGAATTCTTCTGGTTTCACGATGCCGGTGAAGGCCATGAAGGCCTGCAAGTCGTTTTGGTACGCGCGCCGGGTTTGGGCGCTGTCCAGGTTGGCAAACCACAGGGCTTCGGGCGGGACCTCGGCCAGGCGCTGGTACTCGGGGGCCGTGAGAAGGCGGGAGCCGATGGTTGGAAGCGCGATGTTGTTCATGCCTTATTCTATTATTGATAAAATATGTTATCAATAATGAAAGCGGGAGATTGGGAACGCTCATCGTCAATCTGTTGACCCCGTCTCTACGACTCTATATACGCATAGCGGCTGGTTGCTGGTCGCCACAACTTATGCGTGCGCAACGCATTTGCGAAGCCCGATGCGCCACGCTCGCCTATCATCAGCGCATAGAACAGCAGAAGTCAAACTCCTCCGGGGTGGTTACCGGATGGGTCCAAATCAATGGCCTCCATCTGCGCCACCCTTCCTACCTCCAGCTCGGCAAGATTACCCTGGCGGAGACGGTAGCCAAGGAGGCGGAGGCTGTAATCAATGCGGTACTGCGGGATGCTGTCTTAAAGCACTTTGCAAAGTAATAATGGATAGTTCGTTCTAACAAGGGAGGGAGGGAGGGAGGTATGAAAAAAAATTTCTGTGCGCTACTCTTAGTTTTTTTAACGGGGTGTACTGCGGTAGAAGGCCTATCTAACAGGGCAAAGTTCCCCTATTCAGAGGGAGAAATAAAGGTCAGCGAAGCCAAGGGGGGGTGTTGGCTCCAAATTACGGATGCAATTACCCCGGATATCGTTAGCGCTTTTAGGCTGGCCCTCGATGACTTCAAGTCTAGGAAGTGCGAAAGCAGGTGGATTTCATTGGATTCGCCCGGTGGATCGGTTTCGGCAGCCATCCAAATCGGAGATTTAATCCGCGATAACGGTCTAAACACCTCACTTTTTGCCGATGGCGGAACGTGTTCCTCTTCTTGCGGAATCATATTCATTGCTGGTGTTCGACGGGAGGTAAACAAGGGCCTTATAAGTGGAGGAAATATCGGGTTCCATCAAATTTCCGTGACAGATGCAAGAGGCAATAAGTCATGCTTACAACAGCCTTCCCCGGCGTACACGGCGCTAGAGGGATATGCGAACAGAATGCTACCTAAAAAAGGCGCAGAGACGTTTGTAAAAATGGTTGGGTCTACAAGTTGTCACCAGATCCAACAATATCGATATGGGACGCTCCTTGACGTTGGTATTGTTACGGGAGCGGGGGGCGCGGGCACTCGGTTCTTTTGAACCGCTGTGATGCAGGGGTTCAAAGCTCAAACCTCAGAAATTTCCGACGGCGTGCATAAAACCCTGCAAATTCCCAGGCACAAGCCCCGTCACCGCGTCGGCTTGGCAAACACAGCCGCGATCTGCTGCGCCCGTTTGACGTCGTCGGACGTATAGGTAAATCAAGGTGGTTGCAATGGAGGCGTGATGCAAGTTGTCGCGGACAGTGGTGAGTTCGGCGCCACCTTGTAGTGCGTGAAAGGCGTGGGTGTGCCGCATCCGGTGCGGGGTCGCCCGGCGCAGGTCGGCGGCAAGAAGGAACTTACAGGACGCTCCGACCTTGACATCGAGATCAGCAAACCGAGTCCTGATCAAGTGGCTGTTCTTGGTTCTGTCCCTTATAAGTGTTCAATCTTTGGCCGCAACACCGATGATCTCGGCGGGACAGAGCCAGTAAGACACCTGGGTCAATTTTGGGTCGGCGGAAACACTTTTTGGGTGCGCACAAGAATGCCCCCTTGCACTTTTGGTGCAAGGGGGCTGATCAGATCATCAACCACTGCCTGACGGCGGCATGTTGTATATCGTGCATGAGTCGTTCGCCAAACGTCTCATGACCCGAGGCGGTTGCCGCAGTGGCTAGGAACATGGCCTCTTCTTCAATGCTCTCAAATTCGTTGAAAAAGCCGCACCTGAGGACGTGGCCGTGCGCGACCGGATTGATATCACAGGTCACCAGCCCAGTGGCGCCGTCCGGAAGCTTTGCGCCCATAGGGCAATAGTCAAACATGCCGCGTCGGCCAATGGCGAGGCGGAAAACAACACTGATGTGTATCTCTCTTTGGGCTTCTGTGTGCAACTCTTCAGCCCGAGCAACAGAAGCATTTGGAGCTGTTGCGGACTGCAGTTCCAAATGGACCCTGTCCATTTCGGTGGCCGTTCCACTTGCGCATCGCGTGGCTCGCGCAAAATTGATCTGATCAACTGTGCTGGTCCAGTGCTTCCAAATCGGTGATTTGGTCAGCTTTCTTCCGGGCTGCTGCCCATTTGGGTCAACCAAGAAGAGTGGTTTTGATCCTATTGGTAACTGTGCCGTCGCTTCTGTGAAACCATATCTGCGATATTTCCCTACCTCTGTCAAAAAGACGATGTTCATTTGCAAATCTCCATCTATGTGAAAGCCCGAACCCGGCGGATCCGTTCGCTTTCATGATGGAGATACCTGCGCATCGTGTGAAGACGTTCAAAAACGTCTCTTTCCCTGTTTGGATGTCGTTTTATTGAACATAGACAGGTTACTTTTCGGCGGTACGCGCTTACACGCGACAAGTGCTCACCGGCACGTCTGTATTTCAGCCACCGCAGCGTGCTGGAGATGGCGCGAGCCCTTGGTCGTCAATCGGTTTGCTTGTTAAAGCGCTACCTGCACGCGTACAAAATCGAGCGTTGCGCCGATGGTGCAACGATCACAAAAGGCTGGCAGACTCGCTGGATTTAAAGAAGTTAAGCTGTGTCCTTTCGCACAGGGAAAAAACAATAAAAATGTTCGAACAAACCTTCAAAACCATCGACGACATCCTGCACAAAGACGCAGGCTGCAC
>CAIQBN010000330.1 GCA_903870065.1 uncultured beta proteobacterium
CAGCATAATCTTCATGACCACCGACTCACACCTGCAACTGAGTTCGGGGCATCGCCGTTTGTTTGGCGGCTCACGATTGGTAGTTTCTGCGATGGACACCAACTTAAATGTCAAACTTCTACTGCCACCCCGGCAAAGCCGGTGGATCTCCCATTTGATTAGTATTTGGCAATATAACTATTCAATAGCAGTTTGCCATGTAGGGTCTAATTGCATGAAATTGTGTGCGATTCATTTGCACTCTGCCAATATGGATTGCCTGTGTTCCCACAATTATTGGCAGTCATATCTGAGCAAGATTTCACCGTGTGTCTACCGATTGAAGTTCTAACTGATTTTGATAATCCTTTGCCCAAATATGCAACCAATTTAGAGTCAACGAATATATATTGAGGAACGCAATTTTTATTCTCAAGCCTAACTTGAGCCTCACCTGATTGTTGGTTAGCTCTTTGAGCTTGCATTTGTTGCTGGCGCTGTTCAGCTTCACGCTGTTGTTGCTGTTGAAGTTGTGCCTGTAGCTGCTGCTGGCGCTGCTCTGCTTCACGTTGCTGTTGCTGCATCTGGGCCTGAAGTCGCTGCCGCTCCTCTGATGCTCGCATTTCAGCTTCAAGTCGCGCATTTTGGACTGCAAGTCGTTGAGCTTCATCGGCCTTAGCCTGAGCCTCGGCTTTAAGCCGCTGTTCTTCCACTTGTTGCCTTTGGAGCGCAATGGCTTTTTCAGTCTCTACCTTCTGATAGTACCAATACCCACCCCCTCCCAATCCACCAACCATAAAGACCACAGTTGCTGTTATTGCGATTAATTTTGTATTTGACTGATTTGAAGAGTTACCTACTTTTGCCTGTTTTGACTCAGCATCGTTCTTTGAGTCGTGTACCGTTGTTGTAGTAGGATGCAATGACGTCGCCAGCGGCTTGATATTGCTGTTTTGCTGGCTATCTGTTGAACCTTTAGCGGATGCTTTCTCGAGATTTGGGACTTCAATAGATATAGGTAATGAACGATCCGCAAGTGAACTAGTTGGTTCAGTTACTGTTACCTGAGACGCCCCAATCGTTGCCAAATTCACAGAATGTGATTCCGCAGCTCTTACTGGCGTAGGTCCAGACTGAAAAGTACTAACTGCTGTACCACAACTAATACAGATTTTATTGGTGGGTCTAAGAATAGCACCACATGCTGCACATTGCATGATTAACCCTTTGTTTGGGAGTCTGTTAGTTACACAACGATTCGCAAACTATTGACTTGTATTAGGGACGACACTCGAGCCTTCGCAGTACTTGAGTCTGCGTCCACGCCAAGGGCGACGGCGAGATTCGATAGAGTTTCAATGTCCGTTAACGTCAATTGCCCATTCTTGATGGTCGCGGCGAACGCCATTGAGAACGCTTGCTCGCCCGGACTTCCGTTTCCAGTGGGAGATGCAACAAAAACTGCCGTCCCACGTGCATCGGTTTCAGTAACAACTGCCTTCGGTGCCACTGCTGTTGGAGGTGCTCTACGCTTGTATTCAGCAAGAATCTGTGGCTCCAAATCAGCTGAAAATTGCACATCTTGTGGATCATCCACCCCTCTGATCTGCAACTCAGATAACGGCAAACCTTTGGATATCGCCATCAGGGCAAGTTGCCGCGGTGTAAAGGGTCCAGAATCGCCACCATCTCCACGTAACACATAAGTCGCCTGACTAGTTAATACTGTGCCTTGGCGCGATTGGGACGACGACCGGGAGACGGAATGTCCTCCTGCACCGGTAAGATTGGCACCGATATTGAAACCTCCCATCACCATCGGTGCGTTTCCGGTCCCCAGACCTCTTCCTAACCCTTCCAATGCGGCTCGTTGCCCCTGAATTAGGTTGTACTCAGCAAACCCATCACCGGTAGCCAGTCGCATGCCCTTCGCCTGCAATGCAAGTCCAGACTCTTGCTTTCCAAATTCTCGCAGGAGCGCCAAGCTCTCGCCATCCAACTCAAGTGCCAAGTCGAAAATTCGACCGATACCAATGCCGACTTGCGCGAACTCAGCATGCCCCAACTTCTGGATTTCCTGGCTTATAGCCTCGGACTCCATATTGGAGACCACATCCATAACGGACCGCACTTGCGTCCGCATACCAACGGCCTTGCGAACTTGATTGAGCATTCGTCCATTGAATACATGCGAAATCTTGCCACCCGAGTCGTTGTTTTGTCCGCCAATATCTATTACGACACCCCGCGGGTCGGTAACCCGTACCGTGTAGGAAAACGATCCGTTGATGGCTACTACATTCGCCGAATTAGTGTCCTTATATTGACCGAGCGGCGAACGCGGTACATGAAAAATAATTTCGCTCAATGAGACGAAAAAAAGCTCGCAAATAAAGTGATTACCATCCGTGAAATTGTCGATTAAAAGGTGCCCCAGAAACGGAATGTTGGCCGTATCAAGCAATACTGTTCCAGCATCAATCCGACCGACAAACTGACCTTCTCTGAAGAAGAGCACGCACTCGTCACTACGTACCGTGAGCTTGGCACCACGGGGAATTGACTTGTCTGGATGGAGATAAATGAGTTGGTGGGCAGATTCCGGCGGCCGTGCAATGTACGCAGACTTAGTTTCTTTAGTTAACCAGCCAAAAACCATATTTATCTCCTAGCGGCTCGAGTTGGGGTCTTGGTATTCGCGACGCGATGAAGCCTTAGGCAGCGGATTAACATGTCTTGTTGTAAGCACGGGAACAGCAATTGTGACAAGGAAGCCAATGCAAATGGCACCCCAAGAAATAGGAGAAATCATCGTCACAGTTTCTATTCTTCGATCAAATGCCCAAAAAGTTATAAACCCTGTAACGAAGGTTGTCACGAATGAAGATATGTTGAAACCCAATGCCACAGTGCCATAGGTAAATGCATCGCCATGAAACAGTGCAAAAACACTGCGAAACCAAATAACGGTGAATAGGTGCAGTATTACCACCAACAGAAGCAACAAATTCCCTGTAAGCAGAATATCAGGTGCACCAAACAGCAGCCAGATCGTGAATGGCAAGAAAACTGAATAGACAAGTTTTGGGGTATTCATCCTATCGACACACCATTTTGAGAATCCACTGCTCCTCATCAGTCAGATCATTCAGCGCCGCCTGAAGTATTTGAGCACGCCGCTTCAAATGGTAGTGTTCGTATTCAAACCCACACTTGAGCATTTTCGTTAGGCACGCAATGGCGTGCGCAATCTTGGAAAAGTCGCCAATGCGCCCACCGATCGACAGAACCCACTTCGTCAGCGCCGAGTCGGTCTGCTCGTCCAGCGCCGAATTGGCAGAGGCTTGGATCTGCAACCAATCTGAAGTTGAAATCAGCTGAGAGTATTCCGGATAGACGCTCTTCTTGTTTTCAGAGCGATTAATTAAGGACTTGGCACCTCGAATAGCCGGGTAATAGCGAACATCACTCGCCAATACGCTGCCATCTGCGGCTTCGTACGGAACAAATAAAGGTTGGGTTCTGCTCTCACCTAATGCATGCAGCATTGTGCAAGGGCCGGCAAACGTTACTTCACGCGATGCATATCCTCCGATTGAACTAGCGGACACTTTTAATTGCTCAGCCACTACGCACGTGCCCAGCACCACTGAGTTTTCCAGCGAACAATTGGCGGCACGGATACTACCAAACACAATCGCATTCTTAAGTGCAATGTTCTGGTTGACACACACATCTCCCTTGACAATGAGTCCTGCGTTTTGAATGTCGTGAAGCGTCGAATGAGACTGGTCTATCAGTTCCATTGTCCCATTGACTGATCCATTAACGGTCAATCCTGACGCCAAAAAAATACGCCCTGATCCCGGGTTCAATCGAGTGTCACCCCGCACCACAATCGGGCCAATAACAGTAACGTCACCCCGCATCTCTATTGAACGACCATATAGAGAGCCCTCAACATAGACTTGCTGCGTTGACCCATCTAGCAGTACAGTAGATAGCATCTCCTGTTCTGAGCGCGGGTAAACACTTCCAGCAACGTGCGAATCGACAATTTTGGTTCCGGATTGAATCTGTGCAGACATCTCAGATCTCCATCAATTTCAAGCTACCAGATCCGAGAAAATCACCCAACAAAGCGTGAGCGTCGGACGAAATCAGTCCTCGCGCTTGCAGTTGACCCGCTGCCTTGATTAGAGCAACAATCTCTGGACCATTCGCGTCACGAAATTTCCGGTTACTTAATTCAGCTGTCAACTGTCTAGTCACCTTTGCATCGTCATACATACACGCCTCAGGCGATACAGGC
>CAIQBN010000331.1 GCA_903870065.1 uncultured beta proteobacterium
ACGGCTTATTAGGTTTGCCGCCGCACTCCATGGAGCATGTGGCTCCACAACTCGCGCACGCGCTGGACAGCGACCACTATCCGGCCGAACTTCCAAAGCATGTTGCAACGTATTGGAATTTTGCCACCAAAGTCGGTGGAGACCGGCTTGCCAGCGCAGCGGCGGCGCGCGCGCACTATCCACCCTGCACACCGGAAGAAGCGGCTCGTGTTTCGAGCGAGGTATTGGTTATTAGCGGAGAAATTGACCCGGTATTGGGTCAGGGACCTGTGCTCGCCCGTACCCTTGTGCAGGGACACTATCTGGAAATATCAGGCGCAGACCACTTCATGCTGGCCGCCAGTGAAGAATCCAAAGAAGCGGCAGCCCATTTTCTCGCTGATGGAGAGTGAAATGACTTATGACTACATCATTGTAGGAGCCGGTTCAGCAGGATGCGTGCTCGCCGCAAGGCTTTCACAAGACCCGACATGCCAGGTGGCGCTACTTGAAGCGGGCGGCGAGGACCGCGCTCCAGCGTTGCGTCAGCCCAACCAATGGCCTTTGTTGTGGGACCGCGCCGAAGGCTGGGGCTATGCCACGACCCTACAGTCCGGCTACAACTTGCGCAGCATTCCCTACCCACGCGGAAAGGTGCTTGGTGGAAGCAGTGCGATCAACGCCATGATCTACATCCGCGGAGATTCGCACGACTACGATCATTGGCAAGACCTGGGAAACGCGGGCTGGGGCTGGCAGGATGTGCTGCCGTACTTTCTGAAGTCTGAGGACCAGCAACATGGCGCGTCGGCCACACATGGCGCCGGGGGGCCGCTGGCGGTGACCGATCTGATTTCGCCCCATCGCATCTCCAGTGCATTTGTCGATGCCGCTGTTGCGGCCGGCCATGTCCATACGGCGGATTTCAATGGGGGTTCTCCCGTGGGAGCTGGGTTGTACCAGGTCACCATGCGCAATGGTGAGCGGTGCAGTACCGCTAGTGCCTTTCTCCACCCCGCGCGAGCGCGCAGCAATCTGCACACCATCACCCATGCCAGAACCCTGCGCGTGGTGATGGAGGGGGACCGCGCGACAGGCGTGGACTACTTCGACGGCACACAGGTGGTGCGCATCCACGCTGCGCGAGAGGTCATTCTGAGTGCTGGCGCGATCGATTCACCCAAGCTGTTGATGCTGTCCGGCATTGGCGACGCAGCGCAATTGCAATCCCATGGTGTGACTGTGCGGGCGGCGTTGCCTGGCGTCGGGGCCAACCTGTGCGATCACCCTGGCTCGATGCTTGTGCTGGCTTTGCGCGAGGCGGAACAGGCGCTGCCCACCAGCAACATCGTAGAAGGCGGCCTGTTCATGAAAAGTGCAACCTTGAATGAGGATTTCGCCGCCGACCTGCAGCTTTTTGCGATTCCTTTCGCGCCAATGCAGGCCGGTGCCCAAGGCAAGGCAAGGATGATGGCAATTGCTGCGCAGACCTGCCGACCCAAGAGTCGGGGGCGCGTCACCTTGCGATCTGCAGACGCGATGGATACCCCCGTCATTGACCCGCGCTACATGACTCACCCGTATGACTTGGCACTGCAGATCGAGGGGCTTCGGGCTGCCAGGGACATCGCCGCGCAAGAGCCGCTGAAGTCTTTGCTTGCCGCAGAGTTGGCGCCGGGACACCGCGCGCTGGACGATGCCGCGTTGGAGCAGCACATCCGGGCCACCAGCGGCTGCATCTGGCACCCGGTGGGTACCTGCCGCATGGGAAGCGGCGAAGACGCCGTGGTCGATGCGCAGTTGCGCGTGCATGGCGTGCGTTCGCTGCGCGTGGTGGATGCGTCTGTGATGCCGCAAATTACGTCTGGAAACACCAACGCGCCAACGATCATGATCGCGGAAAAGGCCGCTGACATGATTCTTTCCTAATTCCCATCGCCGGTGACCGCAATTGGTCATTCATAATTCTGAGACCAATGGCGCTGCTGTCGCTCTTTTGACATCACTGCAAACAATATTTGGTACAGCCGAGTTCAGCGCTGGGGAGATTGCGGGTCGAGCCTCGAGTGCCTCTCACAATAGTAACTATTCAACGATCTATACCATGGTTGAAGCATTGACCGCGATGCATTGCAGAGATCCGCGCAGCGATGGCTCCGTTGGTCGTGCGCTGCGTTCCATAGTGAATCGACGTGTGCCCACTGCCCTTGGCGACTTGACACTCAAAAGACGACTGCTTAACGGTCTTGCCCGCTACAGCATTAGCTAAACAGTGCCGGTAATGGAAGTGGACTTCAAGTCCACTTACAAAAAACTAGCCAACTCCGCATCTATCATTTGGTTGAACCGCTGCAATGCCCCCGGCCCTGCCGATCTGACCTCCACCTTCTTAATTTGGTCTGTTCAGCCGCCCCAACCAGATGCGCAATCACCGCCCGCCGACTAACCCTATCTCAGGCGATGCAACGCCCCCAGCCAGGCTATATTCAGTCAAACACCTGCTTAATAGTGCGATTTACAGTATGATTAAAAGTCTGCTTAACGACTCTCCAGGAGCCTGCCATGTCCCACATTAGCGCCAACGACCTTAAAACCAAGGGCATTTCTGCCATTGAATTTGCCCTGAGCACTGCGCCCGAGGCGATTGTGTCAGTGCGCGGCAAAGACAAGTTTGTGGTGATGGATATGGCGCAGTATCACTACCTGCGCGAATGCGAGTTGGACGCCGCGCTGGCCCAGACTCGCGCTGACTTGGCCGCAGGGCGTGCAGTGCAAGAGTCGCCCGAGGCCCACCTGGCGCGGCTGGACGCGATGTGAGTCAAGCTGACTCGCCCAAAATGCCTTACGCGCTGGTATTTACTGAGCAGTACAACCGCCGTGCTGCACGGTTCCTGAAGCGCCACCCGGATCTGCGGCAGCAGTACCTCAAAACCCTGCAAGTGCTGGAAGCAAACCCGGCGCACCCGTCGCTGCGCTTACACCCTTTGCGCGGTAAGTTGGACGGCCTGCATTCAGTGTCGATCAATCTGTCGTACCGCATCACGCTGGAATTGTTGATCCAAGATGGGCAGATCATCCCGGTGAATGTGGGTGATCACGATGCGATTTATTGATTTGCTATGCAATTGATAGCTGTTTGCACATATTCCACGGGAGCTACATCCATAACTTGCATCTATTGTTTTGCGAAGAAGTTACGCCGGGACCAAGAATCCACCGTACTAGTTTGATTTGGCGGAGCCCACCGCGACGCCTCCAATAATCCCCAGCAACTCAGCATCCGACATGCTCGTCAATCGTCCATGGGCACCCTGCCCCGCCGCACTCACTTCCACCCGTTTGGTTTCCACAGCATAGAAGCCGAGCAGCTTCGCAATGGCCGCCATCGCTGAAATCATAGATGCCGGATTGCGGTCGATTTTTGCCATCTCAAAGGCTTCGCAAAAGCCCCTAACCACGCTTGTGCTCGCTATTTCAAGCTCCACCGATGTGCGGAGCTGCCTCTGTCGCAGAACGTCGGAAATAGCAGGTTTTGAAAGGTTCTCGGTAGCTATCGAACGGGCAGTCTTTTCACTGTAGCCCGCTCTGACGGCGGCAGCGGTGCCGTTCCCGTCAATCAAATACTCGTCAATGAAACGACTTTGCTTGTGCGTCAGGACCGTTGCTTGTGATATTGTCTAATTTTATACAATTTAGTCAAGATTTGCTATGCTTTTTGCAGTACAAAGCAACAACCAATTTGAGCAAATTTGGCCTCAAACTGCCGGTGTAAGTGACCTCTGATAACGAGCATCGGCTAAACTCCCCCCTTGACCTATCCATGGAAGGTGTCCATTGGCGACCATGCCTGGGTGGGTGATGACGCGGTGCTCTATAGCTTGGGCGAGATAGAGATTGGCGCTAACGCCGTGGTGTCGCAGCGCAGCTATCTGTGCGCGGCGGATCACGACCACACGCAAGTGGACTTTCCCATCCGTAGCCGCAAGATCACGATTGGCGCGCAAGCCTGGCTGGCGGCGGATGTGTTCGTGGCGCCGGGCGTCACCATTGGCGCACGCAGCTCGGTGTTTAAAGACATGCCGGCTGGCATGGTGTGCTTTGGCTATCCCTGTGTGCCGGTAAAGCCCCGGGTTATGGTGAAAGGTGGCGACTAGATTGCTCCGCATTTTGTAGCTGTTTGCACATATTGCACGGGGGCTAGCGGCTAATTTCGTTATGAAATCCTGCAGGGCGGCAGTCACTTTCCTCTGAAATGAAGAACCCCGCAGCAAGCTACGGGGTATCGGGTACCGGATACCTTACGGCTCACTACGTTCGCCTGGTAGGAGAACGCCCCAAGGGGCGGGGAATATACCCGCCGTGATTCAATCTAGCTATACTGTACAGGTTGGCTAGTTTAAGGAGATTCCCCATGATCACAGTTTCCTCTATGGACGCGCAAAACCGGTTTGGGCAATTGCTCGACACGGTGCAGCGCGAGCCGGTCACCATCACCCGCCATGGCCGCACTACGGCGTTCATCATTTCCCCCCGCGACATGCAAGACCTGCAGGATGCCCGGCGCAAGCGCAGTGCTGCGCTGGACGCTTTTGATGCCTGGAGCCAGAATGCAGCTGCCAGCGCTTTGCCCGCAGCAGCAAGCCTGACCGATGAAGAAGTGACGGCTACGGTGAAGGCGTCTCGGTGAGTGTTTTCCACGAGATCGTTTTTGATACCAGCACCTTGGTGAGCGCCGCGCTGCGTGTTGGATCGGTACCGCACCAGGCTTTTAAGCAAGCCATTGCGCAGGGTACGGTTTACGTGTCCACATACACGTTTGCAGAACTGGAGCAGGTGCTGTTGCGGCCCAAGTTTGATCGCTATATGCCGCGCGATGTTCGGCGGGCCTTCGTGGATTTGGTGCACGGGCTCGCTGTGCAGGTGCCGGTGTCAGCATTAAATGTGGCCAGTGTGACGCCCGCCTGCCGCGACCCCAAAGACAATCCCTTTCTGGCGCTTGTGCTGGCCTGTGCTGCGGATGTGTTGGTGAGCAGTGACGCCGATTTGCTGGTGTTGCACCCGTGGCGTGGCGTGCCAATTCTCACGCCAGCGGCCGATCTGCTCTCAAATGAAGTTGCGGTAGGAACAGAGGTTACCCCCTGCCCCCCGCGCAGATCCGTACGTGCAGTATTCCCGCATACGGCTCCTGCCTCAGGTATGTGACGCATAGAAGCGTGCCTCCGGGTGTGGG
>CAIQBN010000332.1 GCA_903870065.1 uncultured beta proteobacterium
GTAATGGGCATGGCATGAAAGGCCAAAGTCCAGCAGGACCGCCGTGCCGTCGCCTCTGAATAGCACGTTGGCCGGTTTGAGGTCCAGATGGACGGTGTTTTGCTGGTGCAGTGCGTGCAGCGCCCTGCCCATTGCAACACCTAGCCAGGTAATCTGTTCGACACTGGACGGCGTTTCGGCATCAAGCCAGTGTTCGAGGGTTTCGCCGGTGATGTATTCCATGACCAAGTACGGCACCCGGGACAGGTCACCTGCAGCCACAAAGCGCGGCACGTGACGACCTTGCAGCACTTGCATGATCTGGCATTCGATCTCGAAGCTGACGATGTTTTCCGCCCCATCGCCGGCCGTCATGCGGGGGACTTTCATGGCCATGGCAAAACCCGGGTCACGTTGCCCATCGGAATAGTGCACTCGGTAGATGTGGGCCATGCCCCCGGAGTGAATGCACTCTTCAATTGTGAAGCCGTCGAGTTCAGCTCCGGGCTCCAGCAGTTTCATCGTCCAGTCTCCAGGCGGTCAGCAAAAAATTCTGGCAGGCCGGAACGCCGGATGGCGCTGGCGGCAGCGAAATGGTCGTAGGGTACCCGATGAAAAGTCAGCTGCGCGCGATCGGTGTCAAACAGGCAGTACATGGCGTGGGTGTTGCCATCGCGCGGCTGGCCGACGGATCCCACGGTACCCAGCCACTGCCGGTGCCGGGGCACCGGCACGGCCACCCCCGGCTGGGGCGTGAATGCCATCAGGCCGTCACCCGCGCCGCGGTAGTAGAGCGTTTGCATGTGGACATGACCGCCGAACACGTAGCGCACTTCGGGCCACGCTGCTGCGGCATCGAGGCTGGCCTTGGCAGCGCGCTGGTCATAGACGTAGCGCCATAGGTGCGGATCATTCACGCTGGCGTGCACAAAAAAAGCACTTTCCAGTTGCAGGGTCAGCGGCAGAGCGGCAATCCATGCGCGCTGGGTTGCGCTGAGCTGGCGGTGGGTCCATGCTGCGGTGCTGTCGCCCACCGTCTTGATTTCATCGGGGGGGGCAAGAGCCATTGCATCGTGGTTGCCCTGGATGACCATGGCACCTTCTTCGGTCAGCAGCATGATGCGGTCGACCACGGCAACCGGGTCAGCGCCGTAGCCAACGAGGTCACCCAAAAAAACAAAACGCTGGGCCTGCTGGGCGCGCGCGTGGGCCAGGCAGGCGTCGAGTGCCTGCATATTGGCGTGAATGTCGGACATGAGGGCAAGTCGCACGGAGTCTCCTGTTCTTTTTGTGTCGGACAACCGCAATCATGCCGCATCTGACTGACGGCAAGTTTTCAGCTACAGGCTCAGCATGTGTCCCTGGCGTGGGTTACCTCGGCCTCCCAGCACATGCTGATAGGCCTTCTCCACGGCGGTTGGGCCTGTGTGTGTCTCCGCTACGAGCCAGGCGTCCTGTGGGTGGGACACTCGCGCAACAAAGCTCTTCCAGGATTGCAGCAGCTGTTGTCCCAGAACCTGCGCGCCCCATTGCGCGCTGCGCTTTTTGATTTGCGCGGGTGCAAAGAACAGGGCGGGCTTGGGGCCGGGCAAGTCCTTTGCGCCACCCATATCACCGACATGGGTGGCTCCTA
>CAIQBN010000333.1 GCA_903870065.1 uncultured beta proteobacterium
CAACAGACGCTTGCCGTGTGCTTGAGTTTCCACTCCTTCGGCGATCACGCTGCGCCCAAAGGTGCTTGCCAGGCTGATGACACCCTGCACGATGGCCAGGTCACCCGGGTCCACCAGCATGTCGCGCACAAAGCTCTGGTCAATTTTGAGCATTTGGGCTGGCAGTCGGCGCAAGTAGGTCAGTGAAGAGTATCCAGTGCCAAAGTCGTCCAGCGCAAAGTGCACTCCCAGGCTTTGGCAGGCCTGCATGGCTTCGCTTACTCTGCCTATATCATCCAGTGCGCTGGTCTCCAGTACCTCGAGTTGCAGTCGGTGCGGAGGAATTTCCGGGTGTGTTTGCAGCATTTCCTTGAGGCGCGCAACAAAGCCGCTCTGCTGCAGTTGCAGTGCTTCAATGTTCACACTCACGGGTAGTTCCAGGCCCTGTGCGTGCCAAGCGGCCATTTGTGCCAAGGCATTGGAAATGACCCATTCACCCACGGCAATGCCCAATGGGTGATTGTCAATGGCGGAAAGAAACGCACCCGGTGGAAGCAAGCCACGTTGCGGATGTTGCCAGCGGATAAGCGCTTCGGCCCCCACCACAACGCCGGTTTTCATATTGACTTTGGGTTGGTAATACAGCACAAACTGCTGCTGCTCCAGCGCATGGGCAATACCTTTCAGATTTTCGCGCTGGCTTTGCACCGCCGCGGCGGACTGCACATCAAAGAAGTGGTAGCGGTTCTTGCCAGCTTCCTTGGCAATGTACATGGCCTGGTCGGCATGGCGCAGCAACAAGTCCGCATCGACACCATCCTGCGGGTAAAGGGTAACGCCAATGCTGGCTGAGACTTGCAGTTGCACGTTGCCGATCGTCACCACCTGCGCGGCTGATTGCAACAGACGTGCAAGTACAGGTTCACAGTCAGACGCTCCGTCCAGATCGACCAATACGGCCACGAATTCGTCGCCGCCAATACGCGCCAGGGTGTCACCCTCGCGTAGCGCGTCCTTGATTTGCTGGGATACGGCAATCAGCAGTGTGTCGCCCACGCCATGGCCGTGTGTGTCGTTTACTTGTTTGAATCCGTCCAGGTCGAGGTACACCACCGCCAGCGCTTTGCCACGGCGCTGACTTTGCAACATGGCCTGCTGCAGCCGGTCGGCCAGCAGTACACGGTTGGGCAGGTTGGTCAGCGCATCAAAGTGCGCAATGTGTTCCAGGCGCTGCTGCTGCTCCTTCATGACAGTGATATCGGTAAAGAGAGAGACGTAGTGCTGGATACGACCGCCAGCATCGCGCACGCCGCTGATGGTCTGCATTTCCGCAAATATTTCTCCGTTCTTGCGCCGATTCCAGACTTCGCTGCTCCAGTGACCGATGCCAGTAAGGGCTTGCCACAAAGTGGTGTAGTAATCGGGCGGTTGCAATCCTGATTTAAGGATGCGTGGGTTCTGGCCCACGGCTTCGTCGCGGCTGTACCCGGTGATAGCTGTGAACGTGTCATTCACTTCCAGGATAGTGCCCGCCGCGTCGGTAATCATGATGCCTTCACGTGCGTGCGTGAACACGCTCGCAGCAAGCTGAAGTTTTGACTCGGCCGTCTTGCGTTCGGTGATGTCGATCATGATGCCGCGCAACCACCGCGGCACGCCCTGCTCAGCCACAACCGTCACGATATCTTGCAGCCACACGGTGTGCCCATTTTTGGCAACAAAGCGGTAGTCAAAATTATGCGGCTCAAGC
>CAIQBN010000334.1 GCA_903870065.1 uncultured beta proteobacterium
CTGCACGAGCTGGACACAGGCCACCTGGTCTCTGGCGGCATCGAGATGGAGAAGCTCAGCAGTCTGGATCGCGACCTGCTCAAGGACACCTTGAGCGTGGTCAAGTTATTCAAGTTGTTGTTGAATCAGCGGTTCCATTTGGACTCCATGTAATGGCGGCCGACTTTCCCGTTGCAAACTGGCTCGCTGCGCTCAAGCGTGAGTGGATGCTGTACCACCTGGGAGACCCCCGTTTTCGGTTCATGTGGGACAAACCACCCGACAACGAATGGGTTTCAGTGGATTGCGAGACGACTGGTCTGAATACCAAAACCGATGACATCATCGCCATTGGCGCGGTGCGCATTCGCGGCAATCGGGTGATGACCAGTGAACGCCTGGAATTGCTGGTTCGGCCCGACAAACAACGCATTTCCGCCGAGAGTGTGCGGGTCCACCGTTTGCGCGAACAGGACGTGGCGCAGGGGGTTGCCATCGACGATGCCATGATGCAATTGATGCACTTCATTGGCAGCCGGCCCCTGGTCGGCTACTACCTGGAGTTTGACGTGGCAATGATCAACCGGGTTCTTTTTCCGATTCTCGGGATGGGTTTGCCGCAGGAAAAAATTGAGGTGTCAGGCCTCTATTACGATCACAAATACCGCCAGCTACCAACTCACGTCCGGGAAAGCCAGGGCATTGACTTGCGCTTTGACAGTTTGATGCGCGATCTGGGGCTGCCACTGTGGCCAGCGCACGATGCGCTCAATGATGCCGTGATGGCCGCACTGGCCTTTCTCAAGCTGCGCCATTTGCAGGCATAGCACAGACGCCCAATGAAAAAAGCCGGGTCACCCCGGCTTTTTTGTGATCGATCGAATGATCTGGTCTTAGTGGCCCGATGCACCCGAAGCGCCCAGACCGGTTTCCGAACGCACTTGCTGCGTCTTGAACGCGTCGCGCTCTTTCTGCGCTTGCGGGCTGCGGTCCAGCACCGAGAACAGCCACACGCCCACGAAACCGATGGTCATGGAGAACAGTGCAGGCGACGAGTACGGGAACCAGGCAGAACCCTTGGGGTTACCCAGAACCGCTTCCCACACCGATGGGGACACCACAGTCAGGACCACGGAAGAGATCAGACCCAGGAAGCCACCAATGACGGCGCCCTTGGTCGTGCAGTCTTTCCACAGCACGGACATGAACAACACAGGGAAGTTGGCCGATGCGGCAATCGCGAAGGCCAGTGCCACCATGAAGGCGATGTTCTGTTTCTCAAACGCAATGCCCAGACCCACGGCAACCACACCCAGTGCCAGGGTGGTCATACGGGAAACCTTCAGCTCGGAAGCGCTGTCGGCCTTGCCCTTTTTGATCACGGTAGCGTAGATGTCATGCGACACAGCCGACGCGCCGGAGAGCGTCAAGCCAGCCACCACAGCCAGAATGGTTGCAAATGCCACGGCAGAGATGAAGCCGAAGAACACGTTGCCGCCAACGGCCTTGGCCACCAGCACAGCTGCCATGTTGGCAGAGCCGCCGCCGCCCTTGATGATGCCCTTGGCGGTGTCAGCAAACTCGGTGTTGGTCAACACCAGGGTGATCGCGCCGAAGCCGATGATGAAAATCAGCACGTAGAAGTAGCCAATCCAGGTGGTAGCCCAGAACACCGACTTGCGGGCTTCCTTGGCATC
>CAIQBN010000335.1 GCA_903870065.1 uncultured beta proteobacterium
CGGATGATGGACATGGATGGATGGGGCGCTAATTGTTATAGAAAAAAACAGCTCTAGCCCTCGTGAAATATAACGTTGTAGCTATGACAATGATAGCAAATGCTGCACCGTCCAGATACCGACGATGGTCAATAGCAACGAGCCCACCAGGTGCAAACCTGCAATGCCCAGGGCCAATGCATAACGCTGTTGCATCAGAAGGTTTACTACCTCGGCGCTAAAGCTGGAAAAAGTTGTCAATGCGCCCAGAAAGCCGGTGACCAAGGCCAGGCGCCACACGGGGTCAATCTGCGGCATGGCCTGGAATATGGCTACGCAGATGCCTACCAAGTAGCCGCCAATCAGGTTGGCGGCCAGCGTGCCCCAGGGAATGACGCCACCGGGGCTGAGCCATAGGCCCAGTCCCCAGCGCGCCAGGGCTCCGGCGCTGGCACCCAGGCAGATTGCAATCACAGGCCACATGGGCGGCTAGTTTGCCATTTTTTGTGGCAGCCAGGTCACGATGCCGGGGAACACATAAATCAATGCTACTGCCACGCACATCAGCCAGAACATGGGCATCGTCACCCGGGCGATCCAGGTGAGCTGGCGCCCTGTCATGCCCTGCAGCACGAACAAATTGAAGCCGACCGGCGGCGTAATTTGCGCCATTTCGACCACCAGCACGATAAAGATGCCAAACCAGATGGGGTCAATGCCGGCAGCGTTGACGGTGGGCATGAGCACGCCCATGGTCAGCACCACCATGGAGATACCGTCCAGAAAGCAGCCCAGAATAATGAAGAAGATGGACAAGGCGATGATGAGTTCGGCTTTGCTTAAACCCAGCGTGGCAATCCACTCCGCCAGGTGGCGCGGCAGGCCGATGTAGCCCATGGCCAGCGTCAGAAATGCGGCGCCAGCCAATATCAGTGCAATCATGCAATACAGGCGGGTGGCACCCATGATGGCATCACGAAACGAAGTCCAGTTGAGCGACCCCTGCACACCCGAGAGCACCAGTGAACCCACCACGCCCACTGCGGCCGCCTCGGTGGCGGTGGCGATGCCAGAGTAGATGGAGCCCAGCACGGCGACAATGAGCAGCACCACAGGAATCAGGCTGCGCGATTCGGCGAGCTTTTGCAAAAAAGTCATATGGCTATCGGCGGCGGGCACTTGCTGCGGGTTGCGCAGAGCCCAGAAAATGATGTAGCCTGAGAACAGCCCGGCCAGCAACAGCCCGGGCAACACACCGGCAATAAACAGCTTGGAGATGGAAACCTCGGCCGCCACGCCGTAGACGATCATGATGATGGACGGCGGAATGAGCAGCCCCAGCGTGGCCGCACCGGCCAGAGTGCCGATGACCATGTGGTCGGGGTAGCCGCGGCGTGTCAGCTCGGGCAGGGTCATCTTGCCGATGGTGGCGCAGGTGGCGGCGCTCGAACCCGACACGGCGGCAAAGATGGTGCAACCAATCACGGTGGTGTGCAGCAGTCGCCCGGGCACGCCCTGCACCCAGGGCGCTAGGCCCTTGAACATGTCCTGGCTCAGGCGGGTGCGAAACAAGATTTCACCCATCCAGACAAAGAGCGGCAGCGCCGTGAGTGTCCAGCTGCTGCTGGAACCCCACACTGTGACGGCCATGGCGTCACCCGCGGGGCGGGACGAGAACAGAGTGACGGACATCCAGGCCACGCCGGTCAGGGTGAGCCCAACCCAAACGCCACTGCCCAAAATAAGAAACAGCGCCACCAGCAAGCCGGCGGTGATTGCGAGATCGTTCATCAGTGCCTCTTGCCCGCATGGGCTTTATTCGTTACGAAGTGGTTCGTCGCTTTGGTGGGCCGCACGCTTGCCAAGTAGCTCCAGCACCAGTTCATCAACAAACGCAATTGCCAGAATCACGGTGCCAACGGCCATGCCGATTTGTGGAATCCACAAGGGACTGGCATCGCTGCCGGTCGAGATGTCGTTGAACACATGCGACTGCCAGGACAACCGGCAACTGTAAAACGCAAACATGGTGGTCAATACCGACGCAAAGGCCAAAGCCCACACCTCCATGGCCTTCTTCCAACGCCCGCTCAAGGCGGCAAGGATGAGGGTGACACGTATGTGTTCACCCCGCTTGAGGGTGTGCGCCAGTGCCAGAAAGCCACTGGCCGCCATCAGGTAGCCGGCGTACGCATCGGTGCCGGGGACATAAAAGTTCAGTTGCCGCCCGCCCACGGAGAGCAGCACCATGACCAGCAGCCCCAACAGAAAAAGTGCTGCCAGCGCAGCCGCTCCGTCGTACAACGCGTTGAGGGCTTTGCGCATCGCAGATTCCTGTGGCGGTTTTAGGGTTTGCTGAATGCGTCAACCACGGCCTTGCCTTCGGCGCCGGATTTATCCAGCCACTCCTTGACCATGGTGTCGCCCACTTTTTTCATGTCGGACTTGAGCTGCACGGAGGGCACCACGATATTCATCCCGTTGGCTTTGAGCTTTTCGATGGATTCCACATTGACGCGCTTGCTGGCGACCAAGCCTCGGGCTTCGGCATCGGCAGCGGCTTTGAGCACGGCGGCTTGCGTGGGTTTGTCCAGCGCATCAAACGCGGCCTTGTTGACGATGACTGCATTCTTGGGCAGCCAGGCCTGCATGTCGTAGTAGTACTTCAGGTTCTCATAAAGCTTGCTGTCCACGCCGGAAGCACCAGACGTCATGGTGGCCTCAACCACGCCAGTGGCAAACGCTTGCGACAATTCTGCCGCTTGCACTGTGACCGGTTGGGCCCCCACCAGTTCGGCGATGCGGCTGGTGGCCGGGCTATAGGCGCGCCACTTGATGCCCTTGAGATCAGCGGCCGAGTTGAGTGGCTTCTTGCTGTAAATACCCTGCGGTGGCCATGGCACTGCGTACAGCAAGTTCATGCCCTGTTCCGCCAACTTCTTTTCCAGCGCAGGTTTTTGGGCCTTGTAGAGTTTGGCGGATTCGTCATAGCTGTCAGCCAGGAAGGGCAGACCATCGGCACCAAACAATTGCCATTCGTTCTGGAAATTCACCAGCAATATCTCCC
>CAIQBN010000336.1 GCA_903870065.1 uncultured beta proteobacterium
CTGGCACAAGGTGAGGCCATTGGAACGCTGCTGGTAGCGCAAACACAAAAAAATCAAGCACGTAAACAGTGGATGGCAGACCATCTGCAATTGCGCGGTGCTGTGGTGGCCGATACCGGTGCGGTTGCCAAGGTTCGCGATGAAGGTAAAAGTTTGCTGCCGATTGGCATGCTCTCTGTTGACGGCGATTTTTCGCGGGGCGATGTGATCGCCATCCGCGATGGCCAGGGGTCGGAGTTCGCACGCGGATTGGCAAACTACTCCAGTTCAGAAGCACGGCTCTTATGCCGCAGACCGTCCGCTGACATTGAAAAGCTGTTGGGTTATGCCGGCGAGCCAGAAATGCTGCATCGGGACAATTTGGTGCTCACCCGCTAAACATCGATACTTATAGACCTAAGCGATCAATCAATAGGATTGTCCCGATCGCCGTTTTAGCGCAGCGAGAATTTCCTCTAGTTTTCGCGATGATCGTCCGTCGCAGCCGCCTTGCTGGGCAATTGCATAGGCATGGCGTGAACCCAGGTTGTCGGTCAGATCACGCCATTGCGGGTCCTCGATGCCGATCCACTTGCCGCTTGAATTCAGTCTTGCATAGGTCTTGACTGACCGGGTGCTGCATAAGATCCCTTCGTGGGCGGCGTTTTCGGAGCCGCTTGCATTGCGCATGACGACCACGTAGCGCATAACCCCATCGGCGCCGACCGCTACGGTTTCTGGCGCGATGCCGACTTTAATTGTCACATAGGGGGGCATTTCGATCGGGATCAAGTGCGCTGACGAATAGGCTGGCGGTGGCCGGGCCGGTTCTTCACTGAATTGTGGTTGATCCACAACAGTTTGTGATGCAACCGTGGCGCCGACCAAGATCAGTCCCGCGGCAAGAATGCGCTCGCAACTCATGATCCCATCAGCCTCGCTGACCGTTATTGGCACTGGAGCCGACGTCGAACGATGCCGATGCGGGTAGTTCTAGCCCTGTAGCAGTCGCAGTGTGGCCTTCATTTTCCTGATCCTGATTGCGATGCCCGTGGCGCAGGAACCTGTTGCGTTGGTCGTTGCGCGGCAAGTAACGCGCAAGTTCGGTGAGGGCGGTTTCGTAAACTCCGCGCTTAAACTCAACGACCGCATCCAATGGAACCCAATAGTCGTTCCAGCGCCAAGCGTCGAACTCGGGGTGATCAGTGGCGCGCAGGTTCAAATCCCAGTCGTATCCCAGCAATTTGAGTAAAAACCAAATTTGCTTCTGGCCTTTGTAATGGCCGCGCGCATCGCGGCGAATGTAGCGGTCCGGCACCTCGTAGCGCAACCAGTCTCGGGTACGGGCAACAATGCAGACATGCTCCGGTTGGAGCCCCACTTCCTCGTGTAATTCGCGGATCATGGCCTGCTCCGGGGTTTCTCCCCGGTCAATGCCACCTTGCGGAAATTGCCACGAATGGGTCCGTATGCGTTTGCCCCAAAATACCTGATTTTTCTGGTTGAGCAGGATGATGCCGACGTTCGGCCGAAAGCCGTCGCGGTCAAGCATAATCAAACCCCAATTTTTAAACTTCGTTCATTATGCACAGCAAGCGCCGTGTATCAAGGGGCGAGGGCCAATGAAGTTCTTCGAGTCGCCACATGAAAGCATCCCAATTCCTCATTTCCACCCTTAAAGAGGCGCCAGCCGACGCGGAAGTGGCTAGTCACAAGCTGATGATGCGTGCGGGCATGATCAAAAAGCTTGGCGCTGGAATTTACACCTACATGCCGATGGGCTTGCGTGTCATCCGCAAAGTGGAGGCGATTGTTCGCGAAGAAATGAACCGGGCCGGCTCGGTGGAGTTGACCATGCCGGTGATTCAACCGGCCGAGCTGTGGCAGGAGACCGGACGCTTCACCACCAATGGCCCGGAGCTGCTGCGCATCAAGGACCGCCACGACCGCGACTTTGTTGTTCAGCCAACCAGTGAAGAAGTGATCACTGACATTGCCCGCCAGGAATTCAAGAGCTACAAGCAGCTGCCCAAGAATTTGTATCAGATTCAGACCAAGTTCCGGGATGAGCGACGTCCGCGTTTTGGACTTATGCGGGGCCGGGAATTCATCATGAAGGATGCGTACAGCTTTGATCGTGATCTGGACGCTGCCAAGAAGAGCTACGCCATCATGAGCGCCGCCTACAGGCGCATTTTTGACCGATTTGGTTTGCGTTACCGCGCAGTAGCTGCGGACAGTGGCGCGATTGGCGGCGACGTGAGCGAGGAATTCCAGGTCATCGCCGAAACCGGTGAGGATGCAATTGTCTATTGCCCGGGCAGTGAATACGCTGCCAATATGGAGAAAGCCCAGGCTCTTGCGCCTACAGCCCCCAGGGGACAGGCACAGGTTGCTATGGAAAGGGTAGCAACACCTA
This sequence comes from uncultured beta proteobacterium, assembly GCA_903870065.1. Lineage (GTDB taxonomy): Bacteria > Pseudomonadota > Gammaproteobacteria > Burkholderiales > Burkholderiaceae_C > Allorhodoferax. The sequence goes on from CAIQBN010000336.1 coordinate 2,399, forward strand.
GCAAGAGCACATGTGAGGAAGTTGCTGCATTGCTGGATGTTCCGCTGACCACTACTGTCAAATCGCTGGTCTTGGCCACTGATATAGAGGATGAAGTGGGCAACATCAGCAAGACACAGGTCTGGTTGCTGCTACTGCGCGGCGACCACGACATGAACGAAGTGAAAGTCGGCAATTTGGAAAACCTGTCCGGTTTTCGATTTGCCACGGTTGCCGAGATTGAAGATCACTTTGGCTGCAAGCCCGGTTATCTGGGGCCGATTGGTCTGAAAAAGCCGCTACGGATCATCGCCGATCGGGAAGTAGCGGTCATGGCTGATTGGATTTGCGGAGCTAACACGGAAGACTTTCACATTCGTGGCGTGAACTGGGGTCGAGATCTGCCTGAGCCCGATCTGGTGGCGGACATTCGCAACGTGGTTTCCGGTGATGCTTCGCCTGATGGCAAAGGTATTTTGGCGATTGAGCGCGGCATTGAAGTGGGGCATGTATTCGTGCTGGGCACCAAGTACAGTAAGCCCATGAACGCGACCTTCCTGGACGTCAATGGCAAGCCGCAGTTCATGGAAATGGGTTGTTACGGCATTGGTGTCACCCGCCTGCCGGCCGCGGCTATCGAGCAAAACCATGACGAACGCGGCATTATTTGGCCGGATGCGCTGGCACCCTTTACCGTGGTGGTATGTCCCATCAGCCCGGACCGGTTTCCGGACGTCAAGGCAGCCGCTGACCGTTTGTATGCAGAACTACTGGCGGTCGGTGTTGATGTGATACTGGACGACCGGTGCGAGCGTCCGGGCGCTATGTTTGCCGACTGGGAGCTCATTGGCGTGCCCCACCGGGTCACGATAGGTGATCGTGGCCTGAAGGAAGGTCAAGTCGAGTACCAACACCGGCGCGATTCTGTTGTGAGCAAGGTCGCAGTTGGGGACATTCTGGCGGTTTTGCGATCCAAAATGGCTGCATGACGCCGCAAGCGGGAACCACCCAAGTTCTTTCACGTCGAGCGAGTTTTGCGCCGATTCTGGCGGCACTGGGTGCGCTGTCCGGGCATCATTCGGTCCACGCCGGTGGGCAAATCGAAGAGCCTCTCATCGATTCGGTGCGCACCGCGCTGAGCAGCGCCGTGCGCAACGCAGCACCACCGCGACCAGAATTTACCAATACGGAGGCCCGTTTGGCCTACCTGCGCTGGCTGGGCGTGATGAGCGAACGCCTGAAAAAGAAAAAATCCGACCTGGAGACACGCAAGGAATTTTTGCAGACCGTGTGGTACGAGAGCAAGCGCGCCGGACTCGATGTATCACTGGTGCTGGGCCTGATCCAGGTCGAAAGCAACTTCCGTAAATTTGCAGTCTCGGTTGTGGGGGCCAGAGGCTACATGCAGGTAATGCCGTTTTGGACCCGCTCCATCGGGGATGGGGACGCCGGCAAGTTGTTTCACATGCAAACCAATCTGCGCTTTGGCTGTGTGATCCTGCGCCACTACCTGGATCGTGAAAAGGGCGATTTGTTTATGGCGCTGGGGCGTTACAACGGATCGCGTGGTAAACCGCAATACCCCGAGGCTGTCTTCGCCGCCCGCCGCCTGTGGGAACACAAGCCCGGTTAAATTCCGGGATACACGCGTCGGCGGTTCGGTGTCGGGGACGAAAGGCGTGGGCCTTCAGGCCGCCGAGGTGCCCAATGCCTGTTGCAACTCGCCGTTTTCGTACATTTCCATCATGATGTCGGAGCCGCCGATGAACTCGCCCTTGACGTACAACTGCGGAATTGTGGGCCAATTGCTGTAGTCCTTGATTCCGGCGCGAATGGCGTCGTCCTCCAGAACATTAACCGTCTTGATGGCCTTGGGATCGACCCCGCAGGCTTTCAGGATCTGGATCGCGCGCCCGGAAAAGCCGCACTGCGGAAAGCTGGCGCTGCCCTTCATGAACAGCAAGACCTCGTTGCCCTTGACTAACTCATCAATGCGTTGTTGTGTGTCGCTCATCGCAAAAAACTCCTTGTAATCAGGCCCAACTGGCCCTTTGCTCGCTCTAAGGGCGCAATTATCCCAGACCTGGCGTTTGTAAGCGCGACCCGACGCCGCAGGCCATTTTCAAAACGCAGGCTTTCAGCATGAAACTGTCAGGCTGGTGGTTTGTACCAAGTGATCGGTGTCGTCAAAGCAGGCGCCCGTGCAGCGCTCAGTACCTGACAAATCGCGGCGCGATTGGACGCCCTTCCAACCGGCAGCCTCAAGTAATGTGCGCACCATGTTTGCCTGGTCATAACCATGCTCGAGCAACAGCCAGCCGCCAGGTAATAAATGTGCCGGTGCCTGGCCGATGATGGTGCGGATGTCGTCCAGACCGTCGCTCCCACTGGCCAGTGCTGTTAACGGCTCGAATTGCAGTGCCGCCAGGTGATGGTCCGCTGAGGCGATGTAGGGTGGATTCGACACAATAAGGCTAAATTTGCCTTGCAAGCCACTCATCCAGCTGCCTTGCACAAAGCCTACCGGCAACTGCAACCGTTGGGCGTTGGCGCGAGCCACCGCCAGTGCATCAGAGCTGAAATCCAGCGCCAGCACATCAAGGTCTGATCGGGCGTGCTGGAGCGCCAGCGCAATGGCGCCACTGCCCGTACCCAGGTCTAGCACGCGGGCTGCGTGGGATGTTGGTGCCAGCAACTCAAGCGCCCACTCGACCAAGGTTTCCGTGTCAGGACGCGGTATCAGCACGCGCGGGTCAACCTGTATGTCCAGGCCAAAAAATTCCTTGTGTCCGGTGATATAGGCCAGTGGCTCGCCCGATGCGCGTCGCAAGGCGGCTGCGTTGAGCAACGCTATGGTGGCTGGGCTGAGCAGGTCCGTGTCGTGCGCGATCAACCAGGCGCGGTCGTCTGCGTCTCTTGCCAGCACATGCAACAGCAACAACTGGGCGTCGAGCCGCTCCAAACCCAAGGCCAGAAGTTGTCGCAGTGCGTGTGCGACGGTTGTGGTTATAGGCACTTCAAACGCTGGCTTAAATGCTATATATTTGCTAGCATACTAGCCATTTTTCACGAGGGCTAGAGCCCATTTTCTTATGAGAGTTCGCGCAATCATGCGCCAAGCCCCACTTCCAGTGCGGCCAACTGTTCGGCTGCTTCGTAGGCCTGCAGGGCCTGCACCACATCGTCCAGATCGCCTTCCATAATGGTCAGCAGTTTGTACAGCGTCAGGTTGATGCGGTGGTCGGTCAGGCGTCCCTGTGGGAAGTTGTAAGTGCGGATACGGTCGCTTCGGTCGCCGGTGCCAATCAGACCCTTGCGTTCAGCGGCATCCTTGGCAGCGCGCTCCGAACGGTCTTTTTCATGAATGCGCGCGGTCAGCACTTTGAGAGCCTGGGCCTTGTTGCTGTGCTGGCTGCGTCCATCCTGGCATTCGGCCACGATTCCGGTCGGGATGTGGGTGATGCGAACGGCCGAATCTGTTTTGTTGATGTGCTGGCCACCGGCGCCACTTGCGCGATAGGTATCGATACGCAGGTCGGACGGGTTGATCTTGATGGCTTCTTGCTCATCTGGCTCTGCCAGCACGGCAACGGTACAGGCACTGGTGTGAATGCGCCCCTGCGTTTCGGTGACAGGCACCCGCTGCACCCGGTGGCCGCCGGACTCAAACTTGAGTGCGCCATATACATGATGGCCTTCGATACGCGCCACTACTTCTTTGTAACCGCCAAGTTCGCTTGGCGACTCGCTGACGATTTCAACTTTCCAGCCCTTTCGGTCGCTGTAACGTGAATACATGCGAAACAGATCCCCCGCAAACAGGGTGGATTCATCGCCACCGGTGCCGGCACGGATTTCAATGAAGGCATTGCGTGCATCGTCCGGATCTTTAGGCAGCAACATGCGTTGCAACTCGCCCTCCAATTGGGCCAGCTCAGCGGTGGCGGTGTCGACTTCCTCTTGCGCCATCGCCAGCATATCGGCATCGTCGACGGATGCGGCCAGCATTTCCTGGCCGCCTGCCAGATCGGCTTCACGTTGCTGGTAGCGATCCCAGCGGCTGGTTACTGACGCCACTTCGGTGTGCTCGCGCGAGAGTGTCAGAAACTGGGTCATGTCCTTCATGATGTCCTCACGGGACAAAAGGAACTCGAGCTCGGACAAGCGCAGTGCATAACGCTCCATCTGGGCGCGTAGATAAGGTTTCATCGGAAAGCCTAGCGGCTGTTGCGTAAGAAGAAATGCGAAATCGCGGTGCCCGCACGCTCGCGGGCCTGTGCATCGCCGGCATGCAGTTCGGCCATGGCACCGTGCAGCATCTTTTGGGTCAGCCCCTTGGAAAGTGCTTCCAGCACCGCATCCACCGGCTCGCCCCTGGCCAACAGTTTGCGGGCGCGCGCCAACTCGGCAGTGCGCCAGGCATCGGCCTGTGCGTTGAGTTGCTGGATCAGCGGAACCGAGCTGCGTTGATCCACCCAGTGCAGAAAACTTTGCACTCCGGCGTCCACAATCGCCTCGGCCTGGGCCACTGCCGCCTGGCGGTTGGCCTGTGCGGTTTGCACTACGCCAGCCAGATCGTCGACGGTATAGAGGTAAACGTCTTCGAGTGCCTTGACTTCGAACTCGATGTCACGCGGAACCGCCAGATCGACCATGAACATGGGTCGGTGCCTGCGCTTTTTGAGTGCCCGTTCAACAGCGCCCAGGCCAATGATGGGCAGCGTACTGGCGGTGCAACTGATCACTGCATCGAATTCGTGCAGCCGGTCAGGCAAATCGGCCAGGCGCATCACCTCGCCGCCAAAGCGGCTGGCAAGCTTTTCACCGCGCTCGAGTGTGCGATTGGCAATTGCGATTGCCTTTGGGTTTTTAGCGGCGAAGTGCGTGGCGCACAACTCAATCATCTCGCCCGCGCCGACAAACAATACTTTTACCTTGCCCAGGTCCTCAAACAAATTGCCGGCCAGACGAACCGCAGCGGCTGCCATGCTGATGGAATGGGCACCGATCTCGGTGGAGGTGCGCACTTCTTTTGCGACTGCAAAAGACCGCTGGAAGAGCTGGGACAGCGTTGTGCCCAATGCGCCGGCGGCCTCAGCGGCACGCACCGCATCTTTCAATTGACCCAATATTTGCGGTTCACCCAGCACCATGGAGTCCAGACCGCTGGCAACCCGAAAAGCATGGCGGGCGGCATGCCCGTCTTGCAGGCTGTAGGTGTGGGAGCGCAGGGCATCGGCTGACACGCCCGCGGACTGGGCCAACCAGCCCAGCGTAGGCTCCAGCTCGGATTGTTCGCCGGCGCAATAGATCTCGGTGCGGTTGCAGGTCGACACAATGGCCGCCTCAGGCATGCGGTGCAGCGATGTGCGCAGACCGTGCAAATGGGGCGCGATCTGGTCCATGGCAAACGCAAACCGACCGCGCACGTCCAGTGGTGCGGTGGTGTGGTTGATGCCAAGTGCCCAGACTGCCATAGTGTTTTAAATGCGGATCGGTCGCAGACGAATTAAGCGCAGATTATAAAATCCCCAGGTCAACCAATCCGGAGGCCCGTTCAGGTCCGTTGCATGGGTGCTACCGAACTGTTTTTTCATCTGGTCCATTTTTTCGCGCCCGCTTTTGCCGTGGCCGTGATTCTTGCATTGGCGGGACAATTGTTGGGGGGAAGATACACCCGAGCCCCCGGTATTATTGCGCAGACAGCTATTAATTTTATAGCTGGTGCTGTTGTCCTAGGTCTCGGGCTGTGGTTTTTCGGTCGGGACGCAAAGATGGCAAGTTATGCCGCCATGTTGGTCTGCTGCACAGTCAGCCAGAGTCTGACGCTCCGACCCTGACCGGTTACGGGTGCGGGGCCACCTGTTGGAGTCGTTGCGCAGTTAGTCACCGCTGGGACACAGGGTCTGGGTTTACCCTAAAAGACAGTGGTGTATGGAGTGACTAGACTTCCCTGCAGTTGCATGGCCTGCCGCCGTGCGCAGCCTGCGTGCATTGCAAACCCATGGAGATACCTACATGATCAAGCCCTCGTTTTTTCTGAAGTCCAGTCTTGTCGTGCCTAAGGCAGCTGCATGCATGGCGCTGCTGGCAACCGGATCACTGGTTCATGCCAGTGAGGGTTTCAAGTCGCGGCAGTCCCCCATTGGGGCATTTGGCGGGGAAATTGCATCGGCTGCAGATAACCCGGGGTTTTTTGGTACGGCAATTGCCACTTACGTGCATATCTATAAGGTTGCGGACGAAAACGGCAATGACGTCAGCGTCGCAGCCCGTTCAGTTCCACTGCCTACCAACTCGCGGGCTGGGTTACCCATCGCCGACGGAACCTACAAACTGATTGTCCCCGCCGGAACCATCAAGTTTGACCAGTCGCAGAGCCAAGTGAACCTGATCGGTGGTTATATGACGGAGGCGACCTATGCCGATGGCCGACTGGCGTTTGCGGTCAATTTGCCATTGATTTCGATCAGTCGCACATTTTCCGCATCGCAGCCGGCCGGCACCATCGCGCCCGCCCCGGCAGCAGCATTGCCAGCGGCGGCGCTGGGCGCCATTACAACGATCGCCAATACCACCAACTTCGCCGTACAAAGCGCGCTGCTGGCACGCAATACCAGTGAAAACCAGAGCGTCTCCGGCCTTGGCGATGCGGAGTTGTCTGCCGTTTGGGTACGCCACCGGGATCGAATGAAGGTTGCGGCGGGTGTGTCGCTGTTTGTGCCAACCGGTGCTTATGACAAGGCGCGCGGACCCAACCCCGGTTTTGGCAATTTCTACACCTTGCGTCCGGGTGTGGCAGTGACATATTCGCTGAATCCCAACCACAAGGACTCCAACTGGGATTCCGGTGTGACGGTGGCAGGTCGGCTGTCCTATGGCATCAACTCATCCAATCTCGAAACCGACTACAAGAGCGGCGACTTCGTCTACTCTGAAGCAGCGATCACCAAGGTTTCCGGCAGTTGGGCATTTGGCGCCAATGTGTTGTCGATTCAACAGGTTACGGATGACTCTGGCGCGGGTGCAGTTTCGGGCGGCAACCGATATCGGAACTATGGGTTCGGCCCCTTCCTGTCCTACAAACTCCCAGGCAAGGACGCGGGATTCAATCTGCATTTCAGCCGCAACTTCGGCAGCCAGAATGCATTGGTGTCCGAGTCGGTCCAGTTTCGCTTCATCAAGGCCTGGTAGGCACCGGCTCATATTTTGGGCTTGACTGCGTGCACGAGATGGCGCGCGATGATGGACTTCAGGTAGTCTGACATTTTCGCGCTGGCAGAGGGTCGGTTCATTGCTTCATGGCTGCCAACCACGGCCAGGTAAAACAGCGCAGCGAGTTCACGGGCGGTTTCATCGTTTTGAACCAGCTCAGCATAGTGGGAGTGCAGCATCTGTAGCCGTGCACGGTCTACCCGCTCCAGCACCGCCGCCACGCCAGCGTCCTTGCCAGCGATGCCACGCAGCGCTTGCTCAAACTGGTCGTATTCACGGTCTTCAACCGAGTGCGCAATGGCACGATCGAGTACATGCAGGATGCGCGATGTCGGGTCCGGCAGTGGGTTTTGCAGCAGCCCACGGTCTGACGCAATCTCCCTCTGTACCCAACGCTCAATCAATGCATTGACCAGTTCAGCGCGATCTGCAAAGTGCCAGTAAAAGCTGCCACGGGTGACTCCCATTGCGTCTGCCAACGACAAGATCCGCACGGCATCCAATCCCCCGCCTATGGCAGCCCGAAAAGCTGCGTCCAGCCAGTCGTCACGGGTCAGGCGGGGCGCTGCCACAGGTTTTCTGGTCATGGTGACATTCAGCAAGCCGGTGTAAAGAGATCGACGCGGTCGGTGATGATGCCATCGGTTCCCAGCTCAATCAGCCTCTGCGCTGCCCACTCATCATTGACTGTGTAGCTTAGCGTGCGAAACCCTGCGCTGTGGGCCTGCGTCACGGTGCTCCTGTCCCATAAGGCATGGTTACACACAATGGCCTGGCAGCCCAGGACGAGCGCGGTCTCCAGCCAACCGGTCCACAGCGTGTCAAGCAGCAGGCCCCGAGGCAGTTCGGGCTGTGCCTGCATGGCACCACGCAAGGCATCAGGTTCAAAGGATGTCAACAGTGGCGCTACCGGCTGATCAGCCCATAAGCGCGCAACATGTTGGGCCACCACCCTGCCGGTGAGTTCGGCCGTGCCGGGCGTGGGTTTGATCTCAATATTCAAATAGTGCGCGTTGCGAAGGCAATAGGCCGCAATGCCGTCCAGCGTGGCCATGGGCTCGCCCGCATAGTTGCGTGAGTGCCAACTGCCGGCGTCCAGCCGGGACAACTCGGCCCAGGTGTGATCTCCACCCACTGCACTTTGGCCGGCACCCAAGATTTTGCGCGCGTTGGTTGTGCGTTGCAGCGTGGCGTCGTGCATCAAAAAGGGCACGCCTTCGCTGCTGAGTTTGACATCGCACTCGAACATTCGGTACCCATGACTCGCGCCCAGGCGAAATGCTGCCAGCGTGTTTTCTGGTGCCAATCGACCCGCGCCACGGTGCGCAATCCAGCGCGGGTAAGGCCAGTACGGTCGATCAGGCAGCTCGGCCACTTCGCCAACGGGAGAATCAATTTTCTCGATCATGCAGCCTCCAGCCGCTTGCCAGTGCTTGCGTCGAAGTGGTGAATCCGGTTGGGTCGCGCGGTGACATGCATGGTACTGCCCAGCGCTGGAACTGGATGGGACTCTTCTGTGCGCAGGATGACCAGTTCAACGGACTGGCTGTGTGCCCAACGACCATAGATCAGTCGCTCTGCGCCCAGCATTTCCACCGCCTCTACCTGCAGGGCCCAGCCGGTGGCTGTGATGTCGAGGTGCTCAGGGCGGACTCCGGTGATGACCCCTGGCCTCGCCTCAGGCGCGTTCTTGAGTAGATTCATTGGCGGCGAGCCAATAAAACTGGCGACAAAGGTCGTGGCCGGGCGGGTATACACCTCTTCCGGCGTGCCAAATTGCTCCATCACGCCGCCATTCATCACGATCATGCGTTGGGCCAACGTCATGGCTTCAACCTGGTCGTGGGTCACAAACAGCGAGGTGATTCCGAGTTCGCGGTGCAGTTTTTGAATCTCCAGGCGCGTCTGGGCACGCAGTTTGGCATCCAGGTTGCTCAAAGGTTCATCAAACAGAAAGACCTGGGGCTGGCGCACGATGGCACGCCCCATGGCAACGCGCTGGCGCTGTCCGCCCGAGAGTTCGCGCGGTTTGCGCTGCATGAAGGGACCAATTTCCAGAATGCGGGCAGCCTTGTCAACCCGTGCCTTGATCTCCTCTAACGGCACCTTGGCAATCTTCAGGCCGTAGGCCATGTTGTCAAACACGCTCATATGCGGGTACAGAGCGTAGTTTTGGAACACCATCGCAATGTCGCGTTCACTGGGTTCAATGTGGTTGACAACCTTGCCATTGATCGCAATCTCGCCCCCGGTAATTTCTTCCAGCCCCGCGACCATGCGCAACAGGGTGGATTTGCCGCAGCCAGACGGGCCGACGATGACGACGAACTCGCCATGCGCAATTTCTGCATTGACGCCGTGAATCACAGCGACCGCTTTTGCGCCAGTGCCGTAGCGTTTAACCACGTTTCGAAGTGAAATAGATGCCATGTCAGTTTTAATCAGTCGGGGATAGAACCAAAGACCTGTCCCGCAATCAGGTTTTACTTTTCGGTGTCCACCAAGCCTTTGATGAACCAGCGCTGCATGAAGACCACCACCACAGCCGGTGGCAGCATGGCGAGGATGGCGGTGGCCATCACAATGTTCCATTCGTTGCCGGAGTCGCCGCCGGCGATCATGCGCTTAATACCCACCACAACGGGATACATATCCTCGCTGGTGGTGGCCAAAAGCGGCCACAGGTACTGGTTCCAGCCGTAAATGAACTGAATCACAAACAGGGCGGCGATCGAGGTGCGCGACAGCGGCAGCAATATGTCCTTGAAAAAACGCAGTGGCCCTGCACCATCCATGCGCGCGGCCTCCAGCAACTCATCGGGAACAGTCAAAAAGAACTGGCGAAACAAAAAAGTGGCGGTTGCAGAAGCAATCAAGGGCACGGTCAGACCGGCATAGCTGTTGAGCATGCCCAGATCCGAGACCACCTGGTAGGTGGGGCCAATGCGCACTTCCACAGGCAGCATCAGGGTAATGAAGATCGCCCAGAAGAACAGCGAGCGAAATGGAAACCGGAAGTAGACCAGCGCAAACGCGGACAGCAAGGAAATGGTGATTTTTCCAAACGTGATCACCAGCGCCGTCACCAGGCTAATCCACATCATGCGTGCTGCGGGTGCATTGGAGCCGGCACCGCCACCCTGTCCGGTCAGCGCTGCCGCATAGTTCTCCCACAGATGCGCGCCGGGCAGCAGGGGCATTGGCGCCTGCAAAATGTCCTGAGCGGTGTGGGTGGATGCCACAAAGGCCAAATACAGTGGAAATGCAACGATCAGCAGACCCAGCACCATGACGGCATGCGCCAGCAGATCCAGCAAGGGGCGGCGTTCCACCATCTAGTAATTCACTTTCTTTTCGATGTAGCGGAACTGGAACACCGTCATCGCCACGACCACGATCATCAGGATGACCGACTGCGCCGCTGCGCCACCAATGTCGCCACCCTTGAACCCATCTTGGTATACCTTGTAAACCAGAATTACCGTATCGCGCCCGGGGCCACCGTGCGTCGTGGCATCGATGATGGCGAAGGTGTCGAAGAAGGCGTACACCATGTTGATGACGAGCAGGAAGAACGTGGTGGGCGAGAGCAGCGGAAATTGAATGGTCCAGAAACGCCGCCAAGGGCGCGCACCGTCCATGGCAGCAGCCTCAATCAGGGACTTCGGTATCGACTGCATACCGGCCAAGAAAAACAAGAAGTTGTATGAAATTTGCTTCCAGACCGCGGCTGTGACAATCAAGGCCATGGCATGGGTGGAATTAAGCAAATGGTTCCACTCAAAACCCAATGAATGGCTCAGCGCATACGACACAACGCCGATCGACGGCGAAAACATAAAGACCCACAGCACGCCGGCCACTGCGGGCGCTACGGCGTAGGGAACAATCAGCATAGTGCGGTAAACCAGCGCCCCACGGATGATCCGGTCGGCAAACACCGCCAGAATCAGGGACAGGGCAATGCCCAGCACGGCGACCAAAATCGAGAACACCGCTGTGGTCTGAAAGGACTCCAGATAGGCGGAGTCCGACAGCAGGATCTTGAAATTGTCCAATCCAACCCAGTTGACGCTCAGTCCAAAGGCATCCTGCTCCTGCAGGGACTGCACCAGCGCCTGTCCCGCAGGCAAGAAGAAAAACACGCTGACGATCACCAGCTGCGGGGCCAATAGCGCCCACGGCAGCCAGGTGGACTTAAAAAAGACGCGTTTTTCCACGGTTCGGCAGCGGGTCTGACGGTGCTATTTATTGGCTTTCTCGAACTTTTCCAGCTGTTCGTTGCCGCGTTTCATCGCTGCCTCCAGCGCCTCTTTGGGGCCTTTCTTTCCAGCCCAAATGGTTTCGGTTTCCTCGTCAATGATGGTGCGAATCTGCACAAAGTTGCCCAATCGAATGCCGCGCGACTTGTCGGTGGTCTTGCGAATCATTTGGGTCACTGCCACGTCCGTCCCGGGCTTTTCTTTATAGAAACCTGACTTTTCAGTGAGTTGATAGGCCGCCATCGTGATGGGCAGGTAGCCGGTGCGCTTGTGGCTGGCCGACTGGATTTCGGGGCTGGAGAGGTACTTGAAAAAGTCGGCCACGCCCTTGTATTCGGCTGGCTTCTTGCCCGCCATGACCCACAGGCTGGCGCCACCAATGACTGTGTTTTGTGGTGCACCTTCCACGTCAGGGTAGTAGGGCAGGGGTGCCAGGCCGTAAGCAAACTTGGCGCCCTTGCTGACATCAGCATACGAGCCCGAGGAGCCAGTGAACATGGCGCATTCACCCGATACGAAGGACGGTACGGCTACGCTGGCGCGGCCTTTGTAGACAAATAGCCCCTGCTTGGACATATTGGCCAGATTTTCGAAATGACGCAGGTGCAGTGGCGAATTAAAAGCCAGGCGCGTGCTGGTGCCACCAAATCCATTGTTCTGGGTGGCAAACAGCGTGTTGTGCCATGTCGAGAAACTTTCCAGATGCACCCAGCTCACCCAGCTGGAGGTGTAGGGGCACTTATGGCCGGAAGCCTTCAATTTGGCCGCGGCCAGCGTCACTTCAGGCCAGGTGCTAGGCGCGCGGTTGGGGTCCAGCCCGGCGGCTTTGAAGGCGTCCTTGTTGTAATAAAAAATGGTGGTCGAGCTGTTGAACGGGAACGACATCATCTCGCCACTGGGCGCGGTGTAGTAGCCGGACACGGCTGGCACATAGGCCTTGGGGTCAAACGCAACACCGGCTTGCTTCATCACTTCGCCCACCGGTTTGACTGCCCCTTTGGCCGCCATCATGGTGGCAGTGCCCACTTCGAATACCTGCAAAATGTGCGGCGCGTTGCCGGCGCGAAAGGCGGCCATCGCCGTGGTCATGGATTCGTCGTAATTACCCTTGAAGGTGGGGACGATTTTGAATTCTTTCTGGCTCTCGTTGTAACCCTTGGCCAGATCATTGACCCATTCGTTAAGCCCTCCGGTCATCGAATGCCACCACTGTATTTCGGATTGGGCATGGGCAGCGCAGGAAAGTGCGGCCGAGAGTGCCACTGTGGCGAGTCTGAGTTTCATCGAATTGCTCCTGTGAATAGAATGCCCGATCCTAGCCAGGCTGGGTGTCAAATATGTTAAACGGGAAACTGCGGTGCACAGCCCATGCGGATTTCGGTTGGTCAAGTCGTGTGTCGGCGTTTAGGTCAACCCTCCTATCTTGCCACTTCGCACCGTAGGTCTATGCTGCACTGCGGTAACATCTTCTTGCCGCCCCGAGCGGCCCCAGTCAACTCGCAGACCGCAACCGTACCGTCCGATGAACGCTCCCACCTCGCTCAATCACCTGCTTTCAGTGCCAGGCCATGCTCCCCATGTGCATGAGCGCATCCGGGAGATTCCCTACAACTACACCTCGTTTTCGGACCGGGAAATTGTGATACGCCTGCTCGGCGCACGGGCATGGGGCCTGCTCAACCAATTGCGCGGCGAACGCCGCACCGGACGCTCCGCGCGCATGCTGTACGAAGTGCTGGGCGACATCTGGGTGGTTCAGCGCAACCCGTATTTGCAGGATGATTTGCTGGATAACCCGCGCCGACGCGCGATGTTGGTTGAGGCCTTGAACCACCGCCTGCATGAAGTCGAAAAACGCCGAACGCCGAGCGTGGACCCCGAGCGTGACGCGATGGTCGTTGAGTTGCTCTCAGCCGCGCGGTCTGCCGTTGGTGCTTTTGACGCAATCTGGATTGAAATCGGCGCCTTGCGGCGCAAGACCCAGCGCGCTCTGGTCAAACTCACCGCCAAAGACAACATCAAGTTTGACGGGTTGTCGCGTGTTTCGCATGTGACTGACGCGACCGACTGGCGCGTGGAGTACCCGTTTGTGGTGCTGACGCCCGACTCCGAAGAGGAGATGGCAGGGCTGGTCAAGGGTTGTATCGACCTCGGGCTGACCATCATTCCGCGTGGCGGCGGTACCGGCTACACGGGTGGCGCCATTCCCCTGACCTGGAAATCGGCGGTCATCAATACCGAAAAACTCGAAGCCATGACCGAGGTCGAGATGCGCGTCCTGCCTGGCATGGATCAGGCTGTGGCTACGGTCTGGACCGAAGCAGGTGTGGTCACGCAACGGGTGGCCGATGCGGCCGAACGCGGCGGTTATGTGTTTGCCGTTGACCCTACTTCAGCGGAGGCATCCTGTGTGGGTGGCAACATCGCCATGAATGCGGGTGGAAAGAAGGCGGTCCTGTGGGGGACTGCGCTGGACAATCTGGCCTCCTGGCGCATGGTGACACCCCAGGCCGAATGGCTGGAAGTGACCCGCGTCGGACACAACATGGGGAAGATCCATGATGTCGAGACGGCCAGCTTTGAGCTGCACTATTTCAAGGCAGATGGCAAGACGCCTATACGCACCGAGCAGTTGGTTATTCCAGGCAAGTCTTTCCGCAAGGAGGGGTTGGGCAAGGACGTAACCGACAAGTTCCTCAGTGGGCTGCCGGGCATCCAGAAGGAGGGCTGCGACGGCCTCATCACCAGCGCACGCTGGGTGGTGCACAAAATGCCGGCCCACACCCGAACTGTGTGCCTTGAGTTTTTTGGCAATGCGCGGGATGCGGTTCCGAGCATTGTGGAAATCAAGGACCTGATGTTTGCCGAGCAAAAGCGCACTGGTGTGATGCTGGCCGGATTGGAGCATCTGGATGACCGCTATTTGCGGGCTGTGGGCTACACGACCAAGTCCAAGCGTGGCGTACTGCCGAAAATGGCCTTGTTTGGCGACATCGCGGGCGACGATGCCGATGCGGTGGCCCGCGCAACATCCGAGGTGGTGCGCATCGCCAATTCCCGCAGCGGGGAAGGATTTATTGCCATCAGCCCCGAGGCCCGCAAAAAGTTCTGGCTGGACCGCAAGCGCACGGCGGCCATTTCACGGCACACCAATGCCTTCAAAATTAATGAAGATGTGGTGATTCCCCTGCCGCGCATGGCCGAGTACACCGATGGCATTGAGCGCATCAATATTGAACTGAGCTTGCGCAACAAGTTGGCTCTGTGCGATGCATTGACCGAGTTTTTTGAAAACGGCAACTTGCCGCTGGGCCAGGGCAGCGATGCCAACGACATTCCGGCAGCCGAACTGCTGGAAGACCGCATTGTCCAGGCTTTGGCATTGCTGGCGGATGTGCGCAAGCAGTGGCAGGACTGGTTGGACGGTGTTGAAGGGCA
>CAIQBN010000337.1 GCA_903870065.1 uncultured beta proteobacterium
GCGAGCAAACGTATGGCTGAATTGACATTGCAGGCACTGTCTGCCACACCGGGCCACACCACCTGCTTCAGCATGGTGCGCTTTGGCAACGTGCTGGGATCCAGCGGCAGCGTGGTGCCCCTGTTTCGGCGCCAGTTGGCCAGCGGAGGCCCGCTGACGGTAACACACGCTGAGGTCACCCGCTATTTCATGACCATCCCCGAGGCCGCACAGCTCGTGTTACAGGCTGGCGCCATGGCCACCGGAGGTGAAGTCTTTGTGCTGGATATGGGCGAGCCGGTCAAAATTCTTGACCTAGCCCGGCGCATGATTGAACTATCGGGTATGACGGTGCGGGACGACGCCAACCCCGATGGCGATATTGCGATCACAATAACGGGCCTGCGCCCCGGCGAAAAGCTGTATGAGGAATTGCTAATCGGCGACAACCCAACGCCAACAGCACATGCGCGCATCATGAAAGCCCGTGAGCAGTACCTGGGCTGGTCACAACTTGAACTGCACCTGCAGGCACTTCGCCAAGCCATTGACCACAACGATATTGCGGCACTCAAGGCCGTGTTGCAAGCCTGCGTTCAAGGCTATCGCTTCTCGTAGACCGCAAGTTTTACCAGGTGTCGATCGCGTTTGCGGTGGTCGCTGCGGCGGTGTACCCTGCCGCCAACCCCATGACCAACCATTGGCGGGTATCGGCCGGGTCGATCACGGCGTCAATCTCCAGCGTGGTGGCCATTTGCACGGCACTGCCATTGTCGTATTGGCGGGCCACCAGCTTGTCATAGAGTGCCTGGCGTTCTGGCCCCTCGGGCACGGCCTCCAGCTCTTTTCGAAAGCCCAGTCGCACCGCGCCCTCCAACCCCATGGCCCCAAATTCGCCAGTGGGCCACGCCACCGTGAACAAAGGCGAATGAACTCCACCCGCTGTCATAGCCATTGCGCCCAGTCCATAGCCCTTGCGCAGCACCACGCTTAAAAAAGGCACACGCAGATGCGCTGCGGCCACAAACAAGCGGCTGACGTGGCGCACCTGCGCCGTTGCTTCCGTCTCTGGACCGACCATGAAACCCGGCGTATCGACCAAGCTCACCAGCGCCAGCCCGTGGGCGTTGCACAGCTGCATGAAGCGCGCTGCCTTGTCTGCCGCATCGGCGTCAATGGCTCCCCCCAGATGCAAGGGGTTATTGGCCAGCAAACCCACGGGGCGGCCTTCAATGCACGCCAGCGCCGTGTGGATGCCCAGCCCGAACCCTGTGCGCAAGGGCAACAGCGTGCCCACATCGGCAATGCCCTCCAGGGCCGCCTGCGTGTCATAGGCCCGCAAGCGGTTCTCTGGCACGACATCGCGCAATGCAAGGGTTGGCGGCGCGGTGAAGTGACTAGCCGTGCCCTGAAAGAACGACACATAGTGCCGCGCTACCGCCACGGCCTGGGTTTCGTCATCCACCAAAATGTCTATCACCCCATTGCCGTGCTGCACACTGGCCGGGCCAATATCATCGGGTCGGAACACGCCCAGTCCACCGCCCTCCACCATGGCTGGACCGCCCATGCCAATGTTGCTGCCCCGTGTTGCAATGATCACGTCGCTGCACCCCAGCAGGGCCGCGTTGCCCGCAAAACACCGCCCCGCCACGATGCCCACCACCGGCACCTGGCCATTCAGCCGCGCGTAGCTGGCAAAGGTCGCCACGTGCAGTCCCGCCACGATTGGCATATCCACATCGCCCGGGCGGCCACCACCGCCTTCCGCAAATAGCACCACCGGCAAACGGTTTTGCAGCGCGATGCCCAGCAACCGGTCTGTCTTCTGGTGATTGCGCATACCTTGGGTGCCTGCCAGCACGGTAGCGTCGTACGCCATGACAACCACCTGGCGGCCATGGATGCTGCCAATTCCGGTCACCATGCCGTCGGCTGGCGTATTCTGGATCAGGTCTTCTTCCGAGCGACGATTGCGCTGTGCCGCCACCGCCAAAGCGCCATATTCGATGAAGCTGCCGGCATCACATAGCGCAGCGATGTTTTCGCGGGCGCTGCGCATGCCCAGCGCGTGGCGTTTGGCAATGGGGGCGGCGCGGTTGGCATCCTGCGTGAACGCCTGGCGTGCCAACAGGCGCTGCAGATCGGACCGTGGTGCATCTGCAGCCCTTGCCGATTCGGCTTCTGGTACTTCTTTATGAGCAATTTCAGGCTCTAGCCCTCGTGGAATATGCGTTTTGCGCTCTGAAATGAATAGCACATCGCCGGTATTCACCGCCTCGCCTGCAGCAAACATTAATTCAGTTAGCCTGCCATCAGCCGGCGCACGCACCTCGTGTTCCATTTTCATGGCCTCCAGAATGACCACAACGTCACCGGTGCGAACCAGGTCGCCGGGGGCCACCAGCCAGTGAACAATCTGTGCCTGCAAGGGGGAGCGGATCTGCTGCATGGCGGCATTGTGCGACAAAGCACACCCACCGCCGGTCAAGCACGTGACACCCGGTTCACCGGCGGTCCGGCGTCCACAATTTGCTCCACAATCACGCCATGCAACATATTCCCCTTATTGAAATGACCCGCGCCAGCACGCTGGAAAATCAGCATTTCGGCTCGGTTGCCGTGGTCAACGCCCGTGGACAACTGCGCGCTTATGCTGGCAATCCACATTGGCTAACGTTCACCCGCTCGACGCTGAAAGCGCTGCAAGCACTGCCGTTTA
>CAIQBN010000338.1 GCA_903870065.1 uncultured beta proteobacterium
CCCGTAGCATGAAAAATCTCACCATTGCGAATTGAACGCGCCTGCACGCGTGCGTTACGCCTCCAGCGCTCCAGAGCAAAGAGTTGCAAGCGCTTTGACATTTCAATATCCGGTTGCGCGAAGATCCGCTGCAGACATGCTGCGTCCTCAATGGCCATGCCTGCTCCCTGCGCCATGTACGGGCGCATGGGGTGTGCGGCATCGCCGATCAAGGCGACTCTACCGTGTGCATGTTGATGTGCGCCGGTCATGGGCGGGCGGTCACATAACGCCCATAGACGCCAATTGGAGATGGCTTCAACCAGGTCCTGCAAGGGATGGCAGGTGGCGCCCATGGCGGTCTGAAGATCACTGGCATGGGCTGCATGCTCCCAGTCGTCCACATCTGAACGTACTTGGCCGTGGACGATGGCAACGACGTTAAGCCAATGCCCCCGACGCACAGGATATTGCACCACATGCAAATTCGGACCCAACCAAACATGGATGTCCTGACTACGCAGTTCGGCGGGCAGGTCACGCTGCGCAATGAGCGCCCGGTAGGCCAGATGGCCGGTCACGCGCGGTTCACCGTCCTGCAAAAGATGGTGCCGCACGGCGCTCCACAAGCCATCCGCGCCAATGAGCGCTTGGGCCAGCATGGGCTCGCCGTCAAGTATGTTGACTTCGACGCTGTTGCCAGTATCAACAAACGACTCCACCCATTGGCCCAAATGCAACTGCGCGTCGGAATGCTGCTGGACAGCCTCCAGCAGCATCTCGTGCATGTCGGCTCTGTGAATCGTGGCATACGGCGCACCGTAAAGTGTCCGCACACGTTCGCCAAGGCGCAGGCGACCCAGCTCCTCACCATTTGCAGCAGACCGAACCCGCAGCATATCGGGAAAAGCGGCGACTTGTTCCAATTCGCGGGCCAGACCCCATTTGTGCAAAATCCGCACAACGTTGGGGCCGAGCTGGATCCCGGCCCCAACCTCGCCAAATTCACGGGTGCGCTCCAACAAATGAACCGGCCAGCCGGCACGTGAACAGGCCAACGCTGCCGCCAGCCCGCCAATGCCGCCACCGGCAATCAAAATCGGTTTTTCCATACCAATATTGTGTCGCGAAATTCCAGCAAAAATATGGAATTGAATCGAAAGTCTGGCTACCGGACAATAGGGGTATGAGCATTAAATCCCCAGAACTTCTTTTACCGGCCGGGTCCCTGGACAAAATGCGCGCCGCCTTCGATTTTGGCGCCGACGCTATTTATGCCGGCCAACCCCGATACTCCTTGCGTGCGCGCAACAACGAATTCAAGCTCGAACAAATCGGCATCGGCATTGCCGAGGCCCATGCCCGTGGCAAGAAGTTCTTTGTCACCAGCAACCTGCTGCCCCACAACGACAAGGTGCGCACCTACCTGCGCGACATCGAGCCCGTCATTGCACTGAAGCCCGACGCCCTGATCATGGCCGACCCAGGTTTGATCATGATGGTGCGTGAAGGCATGGACAAGGGCAATTTTGCCGATGTGCCGATTCACTTGTCGGTGCAGGCCAATACGGTCAACTATGCTGCGGTCAAGTTCTGGCAGAAGGTCGGTGTGGCCCGCATCATCCTGTCGCGCGAACTGAGCCTGGACGAGATCGAAAAAATCCGCCAGGAGTGCCCTGATATGGAGCTCGAAGTATTTGTGCATGGCGCGCTGTGCATCGCCTACTCGGGACGCTGCCTGCTGTCGGGTTACTTCAACCGGCGCGACCCCAACCAGGGCACCTGCACCAACGCCTGCCGCTGGAATTACAGCACCCAAGACAGCGCGGTCGACCCCAACACCGGCGAAGCCATCGCCATCAAAATGGACAGCGGCTTCAGCTTCAATGCGGCGCAGGAAGAGGCCGAATCGTCATTTGCCGCCTGCGGAGGAAGCGCCCGCCATCCAGCTGCGGACAAGGTCTACCTGCTGGAAGAGGCCGGCCGCGCCGGACAACTGATGCCCATCATGGAAGACGAGCACGGCACGTACATCATGAACAGCAAGGACCTGCGCGCTGTGGAGCATGTGGAGCGCTTGGTGAAGATCGGCGTGGACTCACTGAAA
>CAIQBN010000339.1 GCA_903870065.1 uncultured beta proteobacterium
GAACCAGCTTGCTCCTGGCCTTGGAGCATCTACAGGCAGCGGACGTTTCAGGGCTCAGGGGACGTCGAAACAGCCCCCGGTCGTTGTAGCGGTTGCCAAGGGCAAGCTGCTTGGTGTGCGCCCGTCTGACGGTTGAAAGTGCATCAATAACACGTGACTCTACCTGCGGCGCGAAAGTTGGCTCATTCCAGTAACATGCAGGTACATTCTTGGCCAGTAGACCGGGCAAGACGTATTCACAACTAAGGACAGCGATTGGCCACTTCACTACCCACCTATACCGGCGATACCAGCAGCCTTGTCAGTTTGACTGGCACCGCGTTGACGGATGCACTCATTGTGGGTTCCAAATGGGGCACCGGGGCTGCGGGCACCGCTGCCAATCTGACATTTTCTTTTCCCGCATCGCTTGCGGTGTTTGATGCTGCTCAAAACGTGCCCGGAAACTACAACGCTGAGGAAACCACACAGTCGGGTTTTGCCAATTATTTGAAAGGTTTTAGCGCCTTTTCTGCTGACGCGCAAAGTGGCGCGCGCGAAGTGCTCCAGACCTGGGCCAATGTGGCGAACCTTCGATTCACAGAAGTTGCAGCCGACACCACGGATGCAGGCGTGCTGCGATTTGCCAACTCGGCGCCCCCTGGAATGGGCGCGACCACGTACGGTGTGTCCTCATTTCCGCAAGATTTTGCGGGTGCCGGCGACACATGGATGAACTCCGGTTTTACCTTCCCGGAGGGTTGGGCGGCCGGTACCCAAAATTTTCTGACTTTGTTACATGAAGTGGGTCACGCGCTGGGCCTGAAACACCCACATGACGCCGGAATGGGCGGTAGCGCTGGATGGCCCGCCAATGGGATTGTGCTGCCATTTACCGGCACAGATACGCTGAAGACTGAGTCAACCCAATCGATGGTAATGGCCTATAACGACATACCTGCACTCGCAGTTGTGGGCGGCCTGTCACTCCAGTCGGACTTTGCTCCGACCACTCCGATGCGCTATGACATTGCCGCAATTCAGTACCTCTATGGCCCAAACATGTCCTACAACGCGGGCGATACCGTCTACACGTTCGACGGCACTGGACGCTATAACCAGACGATTTGGGACGGCGGCGGCAAAGACACCATCGTCGCCACAGGCACCCGCGAAGTGATCATCAATCTGCAGAGCGCGACGTGGAGCGCACTTGGCGCGCCGGTGACCTTCTCCACGCGCAATGCGGACCTCTCCGTTGCAAGTGTGCAAACGCAGTTAAACGACCCCGCCACTGTATTCATCTACGACACGGTAACCATCGAAAATGCGACCGGCGCTGCAGGGAACGACATTTTGAGTGGAAATGCAGTCGCGAATCGGTTGCAGGGTGGTGCAGGCAATGACCGCCTCGCAGGTTTGGCCGGTATCGATACGGCGGTTTACTCAGGCACACGAAGCGAGTACACCCTGGCGGTCGGTTCCAGCGCATCCGCCAGTACAACCGTGACGGACAACCGAACAACGGGTTCGTCCGACGGAACAGATACCGTGCAGACCGTTGAACGCTTCACGTTTGCCGACGTCAATGTTGCGATTGATATCGACGGGAATGGTGGTAAAGCGGCCAGGCTTTTGGGTACGGTGTTTGGAGCCTCTGCTGTATCCAACAAGCAGTTTGTCGGCATTGCGTTGTCTTTACTCGACGGCGGTATGGATTACGGACAACTTGCCTCCGCCGCGATGGGCTTGACGGGCAAAACAAGCAATGCCGATGTCGTGGCGTTGTTATGGACGAACCTGTTTGGCTCCGCACCCACAAGCGAACAGTCGGCTTCGGTTGTAGCGGCCATGGACAACGGGCTTACCGTAGGTGCACTAACAGTATTGGTTGCGGAATCGAGTTTTATGGCTGATCGCATCAATCTGGTGGGCTTATCGCAAACCGGCATCGAGTTCATTTAAGCGTTGATGCACTTGTAGGACCTTCGTACATGTATTGGTCCAGCATGATCCCCGCTACTGGCCCACTCCGTTTGCTGCCGCTCGACTACGGTTTGGTCGGATATTGCCAGTTTCTATGGGGCGATTTCCAGCCTGCCACGACCGCATTCCTTGGCCCGGTAGAGAGCGGTATCAGCGCGCATCATCATGCGCTCCAGTGTTTCTCCCGGTTGCCGCATCGCTAAACCAGAACTGAAATCAACTTGGAAACCTAGACGAGTAGCCATTGGCAGCAGTTGTTCACGCAAACGCTGGTCTATCTGGATAGCAGAGTCCAATATGCATCCGGGCAAGAGCAGGCAGAATTCTTCACCACCCACTCGGGCAGCAACGTCATTTTTCCTTCGATTGGCGAGCAACAAGACCCCCAGCGCCTGAAGTGCCCTGTCACCCGCGTCGTGGCCATGGGTGTCATTGATTTTTTTGAAATAGTCAATATCAAACATCAGCAAGGCCATAGCGTCATTTTGACGATTTGCGTTTGCAACCAGCGGCTGTCCAATCTCAACCCACCCGCGACGGTTGTTTAGGCCAGTCATGGCATCAGTAATTGCCTGCTCATGTATGGCGATTTCCGCTTCCTCATGCCAACCACCGAGTAGCGCATAGTTGACCATCAAGGGCAATAAATTGGTCATAAACATGGCAATGACATTCCAGGGGTGCGGCGTCAGGAATGATGGATAGGAATCGGTAAAGGCGCCTAATATTCCGCGCCCGAGGGTCAGGATAGCCATAGTAACCATGCCGAATCCGACTACCATGCGCCATTTACCGTGCACCGATTTGGCGGGTCGCAAGCATGCAAATGCCAACAGAAACATTTGGACTCCCAGCAGGAAATTTGCCCAACCAACCCGAACGGCATAACTGGTAAATAGGATGCAATAGCCGACAGGTATAAGATAAATCAGCAGTTTGACCGTGCGCTCAAAGCGTCGTGGCCCCAACCAATGGCTCATCGCATTAAAAAGCATCCAGTTACTTGCCGCAAAACCACCCACAGATAAGGTGGACAAAAAACGATCAAGCAGTGTTTCTGGCCACAGGTTGGACAGAATCATGGGAATCCAGCTAGTCGCGTACAAAACAAGGCTCAGTCGAGCTGAACGTGCCGCCTCGCTGATTCGCCACCCCATCACGGCAGGCGAAACTATTGCAAGTGCTGCAATGTTGGCGATCGTAACAACCAGTAGGGTGTTCAGATCTATTTGAAATTCGTTCATCTGTGGAGTATCGTTCCAATGCTTTGGAGACATCAATCGCGTCGGATGCGCTCAGCTACATTGCCAGTCTATTTGGCATGCGGCGAAGTAAGTCAGCCATTTTATTGGTTGCTTTATGGCGGCATGGTGCGGCTGGGGCTGACCAAACACGGCCCGGGTGTCGACCGCCGGCTGAGTCGTACCTCACCCACTGGAGCGACTGTAGCGGGCGCGGAGGCTGCCGAACGGGTTGCTCGATAGCTGATACGCAATCGAACCGGCAGGTGGTCCGATGCCGCGCGAAGACTGTAGTGATGAGCAAATGGATAATCCTGCGCAGGTTCTTTGCCGACGAACCTTCCTGCCTACGACTTTCACGCAGAGGTGTTTGTTTGCAGTGTGCTTGGGCTGACGGTGTAATTCTGGAGCACGTGGGCTTTTGGCCAAAAAAGCTTATAGCCCAGCACTTAAAGTTCTTACCCTTGTCTAACTACCTGGATAAATTTTCGTCAGGTAAGTCGGTACCTGAACCCGCTTGCCGGGGCTGTTGGCTGGAGCGAGGAGCAAGAATGGACAAACTGAACGACCCCGTTTGCTCTTGAGACATCCCGCCTGCCCGCGTTAGCGGTGTGAATGATCTCTTGGTGGTGCTGGTTGCAAGATCAAAGACAATCACCATCACCCCGCCATCTGCGACCCCACTGGTTGTAGATGGGGACGAAATTGCAAAACTTGTTCCACCAGTAAAGTAACCGCCAAACTGTTGGCCCTTGGAGCTTGTACAGCCTACTTCTTGCCCGTAAATGTAGCCCCCCAGGCTACTGATGTACAACTCGCGAACGTTACAGAAATTTGCACTTGCCAAATAGTATGGTCCGGCATCGGTCGCATAGGCGCTTCCGGCGAACATCATGCTTGCAATAATTTTGGGTATCAGCTTCATGGAGAAGGCGCCTTTCTTGAGATGTGGTCGAAGTGGAATTGCAGATTTACGGCACGACGAAACGGAATGCCATGCCGCTGAGCGGCCTAACACATCGCCCAGCCATCGCAGTATCTCAGAGGAATTACATTCCTGCAATTCGCACGACCTGGCGGACGGCCAGCCGTTCTAACTACCGTGCGCAATGCACTTGTCCAGTCGGCGCGCACCACAAACACCGCAAGTTTCAACGGTGTTGCGCCCCGGCGAGATCACCCCCGGCGCAAATCCCGGGTAAACGGAAACTCCTTGCTGCCCGGCACATTGATGGTGGCAGGCGGAACATTCATCACGCCCGGCGTATGGCCAGTGTTGGTGAAGCGCGTCAGGCGTCGGCTTTCGGCCTCGAAGGAGTTGACCGGGAAGCTCTCGTAGCTCAGGCCGCCCGGGTGGGCCACGTGGTACTGGCAGCCGCCTAGCGAGCGTTTCATCCAGGTGTCGACGATGTCAAAGGTCAGGGGTGCATGCACGCCGATCGTGGGGTGCAGGCTGCTTGGCGGGTTCCAAGCCTTGAAGCGCACAC
>CAIQBN010000340.1 GCA_903870065.1 uncultured beta proteobacterium
GGCCGCCCCGTTGGCAGTACCAAAGAAGATGCCAAGCAAGCAGTTACGGTGCGTTACAGCCCCGATGTGCTGGCGGCTTTCCGGGCGACTGGTGCTGGCTGGCAAACCCGCATGAATGACGCCTTGAAAGAGTGGCTACAAACACACTCGCCGGTGTGAGCGTGATTGACTAGCGTTGTGCTTCAAGACGCTACGCTACAAAATGAATAGCTGCTCGCGCACATTCCATAAGGGCTGGAGCCCAATTTGACACTAATTTATGCGCAAGCGGTCGGCCCTGAAAAAGCGATTGTTTTGGGCGTGCCTGTAGATGCCCTCAGCTTGGAATTTCTATGACACAACCCACGTCCACATCGCCACCAGGAGTGAATGACCCAAAACCTGCAACAGGCAAGGCAACTTGGCTTGGGGTGCGGCGATTGTGGATAAGATTAAAGAATTCCACTGACTCCCAATTCCGCATCGCTCCACAGGGACTGCGTTCGGTAAAGTCAGGATAGAAAAATTTCCAACAATGCAGAACACAAAACCATCGAACTTCGCTGCTTCAAGGGCTACTGTCCCAACGATTAGTTCAATGTACTTTTGGACAACTTTTTGGCTACTCTTTGCTAAATGGCAAAGTGGCGTGCAGTGGCGCAGTTGGCCCAAACCCGATGGTGGACACGTTGACCAGATCGCTGAGGTTAACAAAACCCTCAAGACCAACCCCGACTCGCGCCGCATTATCGTCAGCGCCTGGAATGTGGCCGATCTGGACAAGATGGCACTGATGCCCTGCCATAACTTCTTTCAGTTCTACGTGGCTCCTGCAACCGAATCGGATGGCAGGGGCAAATTGAGCTGCCAACTGTACCAGCGCAGCGCCGACATATTCTTGGGTGTCCCCTTCAACATCGCCAGCTACGCGCTGCTCACACATATGGTGGCGCAGCAGTGCGACCTCGACGTGGGCGACTTCATCTGGACCGGTGGCGACTGCCACATCTACAGCAACCACCATGAACAGGTTGAGCTCCAGCTCAGCCGCACCGCACTGCCCTACCCCACCCTGCGCATCAACCGCAGACCCGACAGCATCTTTGACTACCAATACGAAGACTTTGAAATGCTGGGCTACGAGTGCCACCCGGCCATCAAAGCGCCGGTGGCCGTTTGATGCCAACCGTGCGGTACTTTGTCCGCTTGCGGCGGACTGGCGCTAGCGACAAATGATTACGCGCAAACAGTTGCTGGCGTTGGTTGCGATTACGCTCATGTGGGGCTTCAACTGGCCCATGATGAAGTTCTCACTGCGCGAAATGACTCCGCTGTACTTTCGGGCGCTGACCATGACAACTGGCGCGGTGTGGCTGTTTGCCTTTTATCGTTTGCGCGGCGTTCGCATGCTGCCGCAGGGGCAAGAATGGGGCACCGTGGTCAAGCTTGGCCTGCCCAACATGTTGGGTTGGCACACGGCCGCCATTCTGGGTGTCAAGGAGCTGGCGTCAGGGCGCGCCGCCATTCTGGGCTTTACCATGCCCATCTGGACGGTGCTCATCGGAGCGGTGTTTCTGGGCGAAAAAGTTACCGTCCGAATTGCCATCGCCGTGGTCGCCGTCGCCGCCGCGATTGGCCTGCTGGTCTCCCATGAGGTGAGCACCATGACCGGGCGCCCGGCCGGCATATTGTGGATGGAATTGGCAGCGCTGCTATGGGCCATTGGCACCATCCTGATGCGCCGCACCACCGCGACGCTGCCAGTTGAAGCATTGACTGTCTGGATGATGTTTCTGACATGCGGATGCCTCTGGTCAATGGCCTTCGCGCTGGAGCCATGGCCGAGCTGGCAATTTTCGACAGCCATGTGGGGCAGTCTGCTGTATGGCGCTTTTATGAACTATGGTTTTTCGCAAATTATCTGGTTTGGCATGGCACGCAATCTCCCGCCAGCCACCAGCGCGATGAGCATCATGGCGGTCCCGCTCATTGGCACCTTTGCTGCGACGTTTATCGTGGGCGAATGGCCACACTGGGAGGACTATGTGGCGATGTTGTTCGTCATCGCGGCCATTGGAGCAGTTCTGTTGCCGTCCCGTACAGCCAACAAGCCCGTGACCTGATCGGGCTTCAATATACCCATTGCCCATGCAACTTCACATCATCCTTGCCAAATCCCGCAACGGCGTTATTGGGCAGAACAACGCTATCCCATGGCATTTACCCGAAGACATGGCGCGCTTCAAACAGCTCACGATGGGCTGTCCGGTCATTATGGGACGCAAGACCTGGGACTCGTTGCCAGTGCGTTTCAGACCGCTTCCCGGGCGCACCAACATCGTCCTGACGCGCCAGCCCGAATGGAGCGAAACAGGGGCCAAGCCCTCGACTAGTCTGCGTGAGGCGCTCCTGTTTTGCGAGCAGTTTGACCACGCCTGGGTCATTGGCGGAGCCGATTTATACGCCCAGGCCCTGCCTCTTGCCCATACGGCTGAGGTAACAGAAATCGATGCGGACTTTGAAGGCGACGCTTTTGCGCCACAATTCGGGACGCAATGGGCAGAAATCGCCCGCGAATCTCACTGCTCGGTCACTGGGCTAAGCTTCAGTTTTGTAACCTACAGCAACCAACAACCGCAACCCTACTCATGAGGAACTGACATGTCAGGACACGGATTTCACGTTCACGGACCCCACGATCACGAACTCGAACACGCGCAGCAAGGCGCGCATGGTGGTGGCCACGAAAGTGGCGGCATGATCAACCAGATCGCCATGTTCACTGCCATTGTTGCCACCATTGGCGCCATTTTTGGGTATATGGGCGGCGCAACCCAAGCGAATGCCGGCCTGTACAAAAACAATGCAGCCATCAAAAAGACCGAAGCCTCCAACCAATGGAATTATTTCCAGTCCAAGAGCACCAAGCAGTCGCTTGCCGAACTCGCCCGTGATCTTGCGACACGTGATGACGAAAAGGCCAAGTACCAGTCCAAGGTAGACCGTTACGAAAAAGAAAAAAACGACATCAAACTCGTCGCTGACAAGTTAGAAGCTGAAGCTACCGAATGGGACCACAAAAGTGATGAGCAAATGCATCAGCACCATCGCTGGGCACAGTCAACCACCGTGCTGCAGGTATGTATTGCGCTAGCGGCCATTGCCTTGTTAACCAAGAAGAAGTGGCTGGAATACGCCATGTATGTGGCAGGTGCGGGCGGGCTGGCCGTCGGTGCAATGGCCACGATGCACTTGTAGCAATCTAAAACCGACTGCTCAAAAGGCCGTGGGTCAGATGACACGCCCATTTTCTCCACCCGAGGACAATAATTTTTCTTCCATGAGCCGTGTCACAGTCGGCCAGTGTGTTGTGATGTACTCGACCACCGCCTGGGCAGAAGCAAAGCGCTTCAATGGGTCTTTATTCATCGTGCGGTCGAGCAAGTCCTGAAACTCGGAATACTTGGGCTCAAAACGGGGCGGTGGACTGTGCATGTGTTGGTATAACAGGGTCTCCATCTTGTCGGCAACATACGGTCGCCTGCCGGTCACCATTTCGTAAAAGATCACGCCAAGGCAATAAATGTCACTGACCGGGCTGACCGGTCGACCCGCCGCTTGCTCCGGACTCATGTAATAGGGAGATCCGACGACTTCACCATGCTGGGTCTGTTCCAGTTTTTCACTGGCGCGCTTTGCCACACCAAAATCGATCAAGGCCACCGTTCCGTCGGCGCGAAGCATCAAATTGTCGGGTTTGACATCCCGATGAACAATCCCTAACGCATGGATCTGTGCCAAAGCCAGGGCGACCTGCACTGCAATGACCAGCGCCTCAAAAGGCGAAAGGCCTGAGACGATACGGTGCTTGAAGTCGCCCAGCGCAAAATACTCCATCGTGATGAATGCATGCTCGTCGGTCACGCCATGGTCGTAAATGCGCGCCACATTGGGGTGGTCAATTTGCTCCAGCAGCGCGTATTCCTGAATAAAACGGTGCAACAAACTTGCATCCTGATGGATGCGGGTGTCCAACAATTTCAACGCTACCTCCAGACCATCGCGCTCGCGCACTACAAGGTAGACCTCGGACATGCCACCTCCCAAACGGCGGACCATGCGATAACCCTTGACAAAAAACGGGGCTATCGGAGCGGCTGCAACAGGGGGTCCGGTGCGCTCAAGCGTCTGCATTCGTTTGATTCTGGCGTTTACCGCATCAAGCAATTCATCGCGTGAAAAAGGCTTGCCAAGGTAGTCATCCGCGCCCAGGTTCATACCCCGGCGCCGGTCCATCCGATCGGTCCGTGCGGTGAGGAAAATAAATGGAATAGCCGCCGTCAACGGGTCGGCACGCAAGGCCTCAAGCAATCCGTAGCCATCCAGCTCGGGCATCATCACGTCTGACAGGATCAGAGCCGGAGCTTCTCTGCGCGCGCGCTCCAGTCCGATGCGTCCGTTGGTTGCCTCAATCGGTTCAAACCCCTCCAGCCGCAAAATGCGGGCAAGATTGTCGCGAATTGCGGCTTCGTCTTCAACGATCAATATCTTCAAATCGATATCCCAAGGGTGAGAAAGACACTGAGTTCAACATTGCCGCCTTGCCTGGTGGCTACCGACTATACCGTGCAGCGCCGCCGCACCGCACGGGTGAACCGGTGCGATACTTTGCGTAGCAAAAAAGGTAGCGCTGCCGCGCTACTGCGCAACGCGCAACGCGCATTCTTTTGCTATCTTAATAATAGCGCAAGAGCCTTTTTAGACGAGGCCTAGTGCCCATTTCGACTGAAGCAAATGACCATGAAACTGGCCACCTGGAATGTCAACTCTCTCAGCGTGCGTCTGCCGCAGGTGCTGGACTGGCTCACCACCAACCCGGTGGACGTGTTGGCCTTGCAAGAACTCAAGATGACGGATGACAAGTTCCCGCACGCTGCGTTTGCCGAGTCGGGCTACTGCGCCCAGTGGTTTGGCCAGAAGACCTACAACGGAGTGGCCCTGCTCTCACGTACACCCGCAACTGAAGTCGTGAAGAACATTCCCGGCTTTGATGACGACATGGCTCGTGTGATTGCTGGAACGGTGAACGGTGTACGCGTCATTGGCGCCTACTTTCCCAATGGCCAGGCGCCGGGCAGTGACAAATTTGAGTACAAGATGGAGTGGCTCTCGGGTCTGCGCCGGTGGGTCAAGGCCGAACTGGAAACACACCCACAACTGGTACTCATGGGTGACTACAACATCACCTTTGATGACGACGACGTGTGGGACCCGGTGGGACTACAAGACACCATCCACTGCACCGAGGAAGAGCGTTACCACCTGCGTGCGCTCATCGCACTGGGCCTGCACGACAGCTACCGCTTGTTTGCGCAAGCGCCAAAAAGCTTTTCGTGGTGGGACTACCGCGACTTCGGATTCCGCCGCAACCGGGGGCTGCGCATCGATCACATCCTCATCAGCAATGCCCTCAAAGACAAGGCAACAGCCTGCACCATCGACAAGCTGCCGCGGAAAAACGAACGCCCCAGTGACCATGCCCCGGTTGTCGTGACAATCAACTAAATGGTGGTTTGCTTGGCCTTGAGCCACGCAAACGCCTGCACCTCTGGCAATGGGCGACTGAACAGAAATCCCTGGACTACATTGCACCCCAGGTTGGCCAGAAAATTGTACTGCCCCTGTGTTTCTACGCCTTCTGCAACCACGCTCAACCCTAAGTTGTGCGCCAGACTGATTGTGGCGGCGCAGATGGCGGCATCATTGCTGTCAGTCTCCAGGTCCTGCACAAATGCGCGGTCTAGCTTGAGGTAGTTCAGCGGCAATCGCTTCAGGTAGGCCAGCGACGAGTAACCGGCGCCATAGTCATCAATAGCGAGTCGCACACCCAGCGCCCGAATCAGGCCCAAGCGCTCAATCGAAGCCTGCGGATCCTGCATCGCAGCCGACTCGGTGATTTCCAGCGTCAAGGCGCTGCCGGGTAATGCACTTTCCTGCAGTGCATGGGCAATGCGCTGTGGCAAACCAGACGAGCGTAACTGGATGGCACTGAGGTTCACCGCCATGGTGAGATCGGTCAGGCCACCTTCGCGCCACTGCGCCAACGTACGACACGCGGTGTGCAGCGCCCAGTCACCCATGTCATTGATCAAGCCCAGCTCCTCGGCCAAGGGAATGAAATCATTGGGAGGTACCAACTCGCCCGTTGGGCGCTGCCAGCGGATCAAGGCCTCAACACCGATGCCTTGCTGACCCTTCGCATCCAGCAATGGTTGGTAATGCAGCACGAACTGCTGCTCGATCACCGCCTCGCGCAGGTCACGCTCCAATTGCAGTCGCTTGTTTGCCACGGTCATCATGGCCGCATCGAAAAACTGATACTGGCCTTTACCGGCACCCTTTGCGTGGTACATGGCGATGTCGGCGCTCTGCATCAAGGCACCGCGGTCACTGCCGTCCCGTGGGTAGAAGCAAATGCCAATGGACGCCGAGGCCCGCAGCGACTGGCTACCCAGCAAAATGGGTTGGTTCAGGGCATCAATGATCTTGGTTGCCACGTTGCTGGCATCCTGGTCGTCCAACAGATCCGCCAGCACCACCACGAACTCATCACCGCCAAGCCGGGCAACAATATCACTTTCGCGCACGGTAACACTCAGGCGGCGCGCCACTTCGGATAGGAACTGGTCGCCTATACCGTGGCCCAGCGTGTCGTTGATGGCCTTGAAGTTGTCCATGTCCAAAAACAGCACCGCCAGGTGGCGTTCATGGCGTTTGGCATCGGCCACCAGTTGGTCCAGGCGGGCTTCCAGTGTGTAGCGGTTGGCCAGCGCGGTGAGCGTATCGCGGTGGGCCAGTCGCTCAATGGCTTCGGCAGCGCGGTGCTGTTCGGTGACATTAGTGTAGATCGTAACAAACCCGCCATCGGATAGTGGCAGACCGCGCACTTCCAAAATGGTGCCGTCCGGTCGGGTGCGTTTGAAATGATGGGCCTGATTTTGACGGGCACGATCCAGCAACTGCCGAACCTGTACATCGGCATCGCCTTGGCCATACTCGCCGCGCGCCGCGTTGAATCGAAAGAAACGCTCCAGCGTCGGGTTGTCTTCAAATAATTCGTCCGGAAAATCGAGCAGACGGGCGTATTCTTTGTTGTAGGCCAGCAATCGCAGGTCTGGACCAAACAGCGTGACGCCACCAGGGATGTTGTCAACCAGCGTCTGAAATACATCGCTTTGGCGACGCAACTCGCGTTCGTCCGATTTTTGCTCCGTGATGTCGGTATAACTTGTGACAAAACCAACGGTCTGGCTGTCCATGCGCATCGGACGCCCTTCCACCAAGTGCGTGCGCCCATTGGGTCGGGTGCGCTCAAAGCGGTGCGCCTGAAATTCCAGCGCCTTGGTGCGCCGTGCCGCAACCTGTTCGAACGGGTCGCCCGGTCCGTATTCGCCACGCAGGGCCGGCACCATCAGCAAGTCCTCAAACGGAATGTCCTGTCGGGCACATTCGGGCGGCAGTTCAAGCACTTCCAAAAAGGTGTCATTCCAGCATTTGAGCCGCAATTGGGCGTCAAACACCGAAATGCCCTGCGGCAGGTGGTCTAACACGCTACGCAGGTACAGGGCTTGTTCCCGCAATGCAGCCTGATTGGCCTGGCTTTCGGTTACGTCGCTGTAAATGCTCACAAAGCCACCACTGGGCAGAGGTGCACCTGCAACATCGAGAACCCTGCCATCGGGGCGGGTTCGCTGAAAGTGATGGGCTTCGCCCTTGCGCGCCAAAATCACGCGCTCCTGGGTTTGAACTTCCGGATCGCCCGGTCCGTACTCGCCGCGCAACGCGTTGAACCGCGTCATCTCTTCAAACGTGGGCAGCGTGGTCTGGAACATGCTCAATGGCATGTCCAGCATGCCAACCAGAAAGCGGTTAAACGACAACAGACGCAGGTCCGAATCAAAGATGCAGATGCCTACCGGCAAATGGTCCAGCGCCGCACGAAAAACGGCCAGAGAGTCATCTCTGGGTGGTGGCGGACTGCTAGTATTGGGACCCATGGCCACGCCAGTGTAGCGTGGAAAAACCGCCGCGACGACTGCCGTAATACGCCCGACCAGACTGGCAGCCCACAGCCCCGTGACTCAATGGGCGCGCCAACTTCCGGCCAATTTCACTTATGCCAGCAGACTGTCCGCCGCCACGTAGGCATAGCCCAAGTCTTTGGCTACGGCCTCATACGTAACCTTGCCTTCGCACACGTTCAGACCATTCCTCAGGTGCACGTTGTCGCGCAATGCGGCCTTCCAACCCTTGTTGGCCAGTGTCACGGCGTGGCCGATAGTGGCATTGTTCAAAGCAAAAGTGGAGGTGCGCGCCACAGCGCCTGGCATATTGGCCACGCAGTAATGCACCACACCGTCGACCACATAGGTGGGTTCGGCGTGGGTCGTGGCGTGCGAAGTCTCGAAACAGCCGCCCTGGTCGATGGCCACATCCACAATGACCGCACCTTTTTTCATGCGGGAAATGTGCGCAGCCGTTACCAGTTTGGGTGCGGCGGCGCCGGGCACGAGCACGCCGCCAATCACCAGGTCGGCGTCCAGCACGGCTTCTTCAATACTGGTTGCGGTGGAGTACACCGTGCTGATGCGGTTGCCAAATACCAAGTCCAACTGGCGTAGGCGGTCCATGCTCTTGTCGATCACGGTCACACGGGCGCCCAGACCAACGGCCATTTGCATGGCGTTGGTGCCGACCACACCGGCACCAATGATGACCACATGCGCCGGTGCCACGCCGGGCACGCCACCCAGCAGCAGACCCCGGCCACCGTGCTCTTTTTCCAGATGGGTAGCACCCGCTTGAATCGCCATCCGCCCAGCTACCTCGCTCATGGGGGCCAGCAGGGGCAAGCCGCCACCTGCACCGGTAATGGTTTCATAGGCGATGCAGACAGCGCCGGACTTGACCAATGCGGCTGTCTGCTCAGGATCTGGCGCCAGATGCAGGTAGGTATAGAGAATCTGACCAGGGCGCAGCATGGCACATTCCGCTGGCTGGGGTTCCTTGACCTTGACGATCATCTCTGCGCGGGAAAAGATGTCTGCGGCGCCAGCCACCATTTCAGCACCTGCGGCCTGGTATTGGGCATCGTCCAGGCCAATGGCGGTTCCGGCATTGTTTTGCACCAGCACCTGGTGGCCGTTGGCGATCAGTTCGCGCACGCTGGCTGGCGTCAGGCCGACGCGAAATTCGTTGTTCTTGATTTCTTTAGGGACTCCGATGAGCATGACGATCTCCAGTGGTTGTTTGAATGAGTCGCCATTGTGCGCAAAAATCTCGCAAAAAGAAGCTTCATGAATCAAACAACACCAGCATTACGAATGCTAATTATCAAAAAATACAAAACTGCACCAATAGCTATCATAAAGATAGCTGTTAACGCAATGTCGGAGAGGGCTAGAGTTAAATTTTATCCAAACCCAATTCTTGTATTTTGCGCGTAATGGTGTTGCGACCAATGCCCAGCTTTTGAGCCGCTTCAATACGCCGACCCTTGGTGCTGGCCAGGGCAGCAAGAATAAGTCGCGACTCAAAACGCTGGGTCAGCGCATCCCACACATCCGTGCGACCCGTTGCGAGTAGCGATGTGGCCTCCGATTCCAGGCCGCTCTCCCAGGCTGCGCCCGCGCTGCTGACCATGGCATCGGGCACCAGATGGTTCTGTGAAGTGACGCGTGCCGTGTCTGACTCCGCAGCATGGGCAATCGATGCTGCGATAGCAGAGCTTGTCAGCAGATCGATCGCATGTGATGCAGGCGTTTGGGCCAACGCTACCTCGACCTCCGGCGGCAAGTCCTTCGGCTCAACAACCTGAGCAGGCGCCATAACGGTCAGCCAGTGGCAAATATTTTCCAATTGCCGCACATTGCCCGGGAAACCGAAACCTTCAAGCCAGGCCAGCGCCGAGTCGGAAATACGTTTGGGCTCGACCCCCAATTGCTGCGCGCTTTGCTGCAAAAAATGACGGGTCAGCATGGCCACGTCTTCCTTGCGTTCCCGCAAGGCCGGCAGGCGCAGCCGAATCACATTGAGGCGGTGAAAGAGATCTTCCCGGAAAACACCGTCTTTAACCCGCTGCTCCAGATTTTGATGTGTGGCAGCAATGACACGAACGTTTGTTTTGACCGCACTATGTCCACCTACGCGGTAAAAGTGACCATCGCTCAATACGCGCAACAGGCGGGTTTGCAACTCAAAAGGCATGTCGCCAATTTCATCGAGAAATAGCGTACCGCCGTCAGCTTGTTCAAAACGGCCTCTACGCATGGTCTGCGCACCGGTGAAGGCTCCGCGCTCATGACCAAACAGTTCACTCTCCAACAAATCTTTTGGAATGGCTGCCGTATTGATGGCAACGAAAGGGCCATTGGCGCGCGGCGAATGCTTGTGCAATGCCCGGGCCACCAGTTCTTTGCCCGATCCGGACTCCCCGGTGATCATGACTGTCACATTGCTCTGGCTCAGACGCCCGATCGCCCGAAACACGTCCTGCATGGCTGGCGCCTGACCGAGCATTTCGGGTGTGTCGCCCATGCGCTCTTCACTGACTTCTTCGCGCTGACTTTCCTCCACTGCGCGCCGAATCAGTTCCACCGCCTTGGGCAAGTCAAATGGCTTTGGCAGATATTCAAACGCGCCGCCCTGAAAGGCACTGACGGCACTGTCGAGATCCGAGAAGGCTGTCATGATGATCACCGGGAGCCCCGGATGCTGGGCTTTTACCTTTTCCAGCAACTCCAGCCCCGAACCGCCTGGCATACGGATATCGCTGACCAGGATTTGGGGGCCCTCATCATCCGTAGCGGTGCTCAGGGCCGACAACACATCGCGCGCATTTGAAAAACTGCGGGTTGGCAAATGTTCGCGCAGCAGCGCCTTCTCCAATACGAAGCGTATGGACTGGTCGTCATCTACTATCCAAATCGGCTTCATTGCTTTGTCGTCCCATTCAAAAACTTTGCAGGGACAGTCTGCTGCTATAGGCAGCAAGCGAGTTCTGTCCTCACCATTTCACGGCAACGGAATCAATATTTTGAAATCCGTACGGCCTGGCATGCTGTCGACTTCGATCAGACCGTGGTGCTGTTGTACGAAGGTTTGCGCCAACGTCAGCCCCAAGCCAGAGCCACCTTCCCTGCCCGAAACCAGCGGATAGAAAATGCGGTCTTTGATCGAATCCGGCACGCCAGGTCCGTTGTCGATCACATGCAATTCCAATGCCAACCGATAGCGCTGCTTGCCGAAAGTCACTTGCCGCAATACGCGGGTACGAAAGGTGATGCAGGCATCGCCTGCGACCACCCGCTCAACCAAGGCTTGGCAGGCGTTATGTGCAATGTTCAGCACGGTTTGAATCAGTTGTTCATGATCGCCCCGGAACTCTGGAATGGACGTGTCGTAGTCGCGCACCACCCGCAAGCCCTTTGGAAATTCTGCAAGGATCAGCGAGCGCACCCGCTCGCACACTTCGTGAATATTGACATCCGTAACCATGTGTGGCCGCCGGTGCGGAGCCAATAACCGGTCCACCAGGCTTTGCAGGCGATCTGCCTCGTGAATGATGACCTGCGTATATTCGGTCAAGTCGGGGGACTCGATCTCCATTTCAAGCAACTGTGCCGCACCACGAATGCCACCCAGCGGATTTTTAATCTCATGCGCCAGGTTTCGGATCAGTTCCTTGTTGGTTTGCGCCTGCTGAGCCAGGCGCTCCTCACGGTCCTGGCGGGTTTGCTGTTCTAAAGGCACCATTTCAACGACGATTTCCTCCACCGGCTCAGTCCACGTAATGATGACGTGCACCGGCATCGGTTCACTCCCGACCCGTTTGAGGAACGCGTCATAACGCAAAACAGCAAAGGCATTGTCCCGAGCGCCGGTCAATGCATTCTGAAAAAGCAAAGGTTCACTAAATGCTTCGGCAAGCGACGAGCCCACAATCGAACGCCGCGAAATGCCCATGGCGTCTTCCAATCCGGAATTGGCAAAAGTGACCGTCGCATCATGCCGCACTACCGCAACCAGGGTAGCGAGCAGGTCCAGTGCCTGGAAGCGAGTTTGTGCGTTCAAGCCGCTTATTTCGCCGCCGAACCAGGAGCCGCGGGAACCCGGCTCAGCTCGCGCCGAATACCATCGATGTCACTCTCATTGCGACTCAGGTTGGCCTTGATCTCCGCTACGCGATCCAAATATTTTTGCTGATTGGCTTGTTCAGTCACCAGCTTTTCCGGGGCGCCATTGTTATATTCCTTAAGCAACTCCACCTGCCGCGCCTCGGATCGCTTCAATTCAGACTGCAAAATGAGGCGGGCATCCGAATCTTTTGCACGCTGGTCAGCAGAATCAGCCCGTTGCCCTGCCTGAGATGCGGTGGCAATCCGTGTCGGCGCAGGTTTATGGGCCTGCACCACGGTCACGTTTCCGCCTGATATCAACTTGCACCCCCGCGCCTGCGCCTCGGAGACGGTGTTGGTGTACTCGTTGCCGCAGCGGTAAATGCGATCCTGTGACCAAGCACCAGTGCAGACCGTCATTGCCACTAAGGGAATAAAAATTACGATTTTCATACTGTATCCACGCAACCAAGTGCAGGGCTGGTCGGCCAGTATGCGTCAAAAAAACGCCGAACGCAAAATAAGACCCCCCACCGCGCCGACTTTGGATCGGCATTACACCATTTGGTTTCAAAAAAAAAGACGGCTGAAGCCGTCTTTTTTTCATGCTGCCTGCATTAAAGAGAGTAATACATGTCGTACTCAACGGGGTGCACTGCCATACGGAAGCGGGTCACTTCGCTCATCTTGAGCTCAATGTACGCGTCCAGCATCGAGTCGGTGAACACACCACCCTTGGTCAGAAATGCGCGGTCCTTGTCCAGGTGCTCCAGGGCCTGATCCAGGCTGTGGCACACGGTTGGCACTTTTGCATCTTCCTCGGGAGGCAGATGGTAGAGATCTTTGGTGGCTGCTTCGCCGGGATGGATCTTGTTTTCCACGCCATCCAGACCCGCCATCAACAGGGCCGCAAAGCCCAGGTAAGGGTTCATCAGTGGGTCGGGGAAGCGTGCTTCCACGCGACGGCCCTTGGGGTTCGCCACAAACGGAATGCGGATTGAGGCGGAACGGTTCTTGGCCGAGTAGGCCAGCTTGACCGGCGCCTCGAAGTGGGGCACCAGGCGCTTGTAACTGTTGGTACCGGGGTTGGTGATAGCGTTAAGTGCACGGGCGTGCTTGATGATGCCACCGATGTAGTACAGGGCGAAGTCAGACAAACCTGCATAACCGTCGCCAGCAAACAGGTTCTTGCCGTCTTTCCACACCGACTGGTGCACGTGCATACCGGAACCGTTGTCACCGTGGTAGGGCTTGGGCATGAACGTAGCGGTCTTGCCGTAGGCATTGGCCACATTGTGGATCACATACTTCTGCAGCATGGTCCAGTCTGCGCGCTCGACCAGTGTGCTGAAACGGGTACCGATTTCGTTTTGGCCAGCGCCCGCCACTTCGTGGTGGAACACTTCAACTGGAATGCCCAGTGATTCAAGAATCAGGGACATTTCAGCGCGCATGTCCTGCGTGCTGTCGACTGGAGGAACTGGGAAGTACCCACCCTTGACCGTTGGGCGGTGTCCGCGGTTGCCGCCTTCAAGCTTGGAACCGGTGTTCCAGGGCGCTTCGTATTCGTCGATCTCATAAAACGTGTTGTTGGGATCGGTACTCCAGCGCACGCCATCAAAAATGAAAAACTCAGGCTCGGGACCGAAGTAGGCCGCATCGCCAATGCCGGAAGCCTTGAGGTAGGCTTCAGCGCGCTTGGCAATGGAGCGCGGGTCGCGGTCATAAGACTTGCCGTCGCTGGGTTCAACCACATCACAGTTCATGATGATGGTGGTTTCTTCGAAAAATGGGTCGATGTTGGCCGTGTTCGGGTCAGGCATCAGCAGCATGTCGGAGGCTTCGATGCCCTTCCAGCCCGCGATGGACGAACCGTCAAAGGCGTGGCCCGACGTGAACTTGTCTTCGTCAAAGTGGGACACAGGCACTGTGGTGTGCTGCTGCTTGCCGCGGGTATCGGTGAAGCGGAAGTCAACAAACTTGACTTCATTCTCTTTCACCATTTTCATCACGTCTGCGACGGTCTTGGCCATCAAATACTCCTGTTACAAAAAATTCGCACGGTTATAAAAAATTGCTCTTTGCTCAATGCAGCTTCTATGCCAACAATCGCAAATAACACCAGTAGGGGAAAGGGCTCCATTTTGCCTTGAGACGGGCTTGATTTTCCTTGCCTCTGGCCACGACCCAATCTGGCAGTCTAAATCCGACCCAAAGGACTATGCACCAAAATGAATACAGTACGTTTCGCACCAATTTGATGCATTATTTAAGTTCGCACCAATTCAGGGCCCAATTTGAGCTGAAATTGGTTCAAACCCCGCAGTAGGTCTGCATACGCCCTCTCCACGACCAAAGGTGCTCCCTTGACCCCGAGCTCAATGTGTCGGCCGAACTGGGGATTATCCACACTCGGCAAACTGAAGACCTTGACGGAGTGGGCGGTTTCGATTTGCTCCATGAGTGGTGTCAGTGTTGCCTCCATGGCGCCAAAAATAATCACCGATTTCTCGATCCATGCACCGATGGCGAACAAGTGCGGGTAGTGCGTGTCAAGAATCCACTCCATCATCGGATGCGCCATCACGGGGAATCCGGGCAGAAAATAGATACCCCTCGCGACC
This sequence comes from uncultured beta proteobacterium, assembly GCA_903870065.1. Taxonomy (GTDB): domain Bacteria; phylum Pseudomonadota; class Gammaproteobacteria; order Burkholderiales; family Burkholderiaceae_C; genus Allorhodoferax. Next base: position 14,780 of record CAIQBN010000340.1, read on the forward strand.
GCCGACGGTCCAGGGGTGCTCACGTGCTTGTCTACGGGAGAACTGCAATAAAAACCGGGGATTTTGTTAAATGGATTCGGGATGATCTGTGCACCCGCGGGAAACACACCCATGTTGAGCCGATGCGCATTGTCGCTGCGATGCGGATCGTACACAGTGCCTTGCTCACGCGCCACATCTTGCATGCGCTCAAGAATCAATGCCTCGGCCTGAGGATGCAATACCAGATCGCACCCCAGCGCCTGACCTGCACATTGGCGGGTGTGATCGTCTGGCGTGGCGCCGATACCGCCAAAAGAAAAGACCGCATCACCGGACGCAAAAGCGCGCACCAGGGCAGCGGTAATGCGATCGGGCGCATCACCAACATAGTCGGCATAAGACAACTGCAACCCCCGAGCCGACAGCAATTCAATGGCCTTTGTCAGATGTTTGTCCGATCGCTTGCCTGACAGGATTTCATCGCCGATGATGATGAGTCCGAAGTTCATTGGCTACTCCAGTAATGCAGGTGGTATTGCCGGGGCGGCGTTGACCTCGACTGCCTCGACCATGGCTGTCTGCACAGGGCGGCGCTCGCATCGCAGTTCATGCAAGGCGGCCAGGCAGTAGTGCGTGAACCATAGTGATGAAAACGCAAACACCAAGGTATAAATCCAGATCGCCAAAGGCACCAAAAAAACAAAAAAAGCCGCAGCAAATAGAACCCCGGACGCCCAGACCAAACTTGGAGCAGCGCCCAGGTAACCCGCTATCACGCCCATGACCAGCAACTGTGGCCGGTGACGCTGAAACAGTATGCGCCGCTCCTCTGCATCGGCATGCACGGCGAGCGCATCAAATGCCATGACACGGTAGGTAAGCCAACCCCAAATCAAGGGGGGCAGCACCAGCACCAAGGGCGGCACCAACCACAAGGGGATCGAGAGAACCAGTGCAACCAGCGCCAAAACGGTCGACCCCAGTGACCACGCCGCGCTGGCCCAGAATGAAGCACCGTTGCGCTCCTCAAGCTCTGCAAACCGGCGTAAGGCAACCAGTCGTACCAGCACCGGGGTCATGAGCAGTGCCACAACCAACAACGAGACAATCACGATGATTGGCGTGACTGAAAAAATGATGATCAGGGGCGCCAGCATGGTCTTGATATTTCCCAACCCGACACTGTCCAGCCAAGCCCAACCGTTGTTGACAAAAGCGGACGACTCCAACACCCGACGAACCTGGTCCAGGGCGGAATCCCAAAAAAGATAGCCCAGGCCGACCGTCAAGCCAATCACCAAAATCAGTGGTAGCACGGATAGCAGAATTACACGCGGCCGCAGGCAATAGGCCACTGCGCGCCAAAACGAATCAAACAACAGGTTCATTGACGCAGCATAACGCCGTCTGGCACGGTTCTCGGCCATGCACCCCAAACCGGCGCATCGCCCAATGGCACCTAATGGTGATTTTCCGCAACAATGGCCGCGTTGAGTCGTCGCATGGTGTCCTCTGCGACCTGTTGGCTGCAAAGGATGTAGCGTTTCAAACCGACCGGCATGTCGGGGTACTCGATGCGGACCAAACCATCACCACGAAAGTCTGCATTCGATGCGGTCAGGTAATCAAAATCATCCTGATCGATGAACATGAAATCGGCCCGCTGCGCAGCCAGCTTTTTGGCAACCTGCAGAGGCGACTGCAATGTGCGATCCGCCTTGCCGGGAAACGCCGCAATCAATGCATCAAGTTCCGTTCCGTACGACACGCCATCAGCAGCAGCAAGGGTCAGCGCCCGATCCTTCATGAGGTCCCGCAGCGTGCTGCGTTTGCGCACGGCATCGACCGAACGCGCACCCGCCAGCACCACATGCGGTCGGTCCTGGTGCATCGGCACCGAGAATTTAGCGTACTTTTCGCGCTCGGCAATTTTGTACCAGCCAAACGAACACATTGCCTGCTCGTTCTTTTCTATTTCCAGAAAAATACGCTTCGGTGGCAATTCACGAAACTGCACATCGATGCCCGCACGACCCAAAATGCGTTTGGTCCGCTCCAGCAAAAAACCCTTGGCAACGCCGTTATCAACGTACGAGTAAGGAGGCTTGTCCCGAAAAACCATGAGCAGGCCCTCGGCACCCGCTCTATGCGGGGCCATCACCAACCACAGTGCAAGCGAACCGATTAGCAGCTTTGTCAGCATCCTGTTTCCTGTTCCAACGGTCTGTGAGATATAGTCTTTTCTAATTTTGAGAACAAGTCTATCGGTTATGGATCCACGATTCAACATCCATAACCCTAAGTCCATTGCCCTAATCCGTTGTGACTCGTCCCTTGACCCGCGCCCTTTACCGACGACTCAGTAGCCTGAGTACGGGGATAGCGCTTGCCATGTCGGCCGGTCTGCTGATACCTGCCCTCATTGGAGGCGTGATACTGACCAACCTGCGCCATGAGCAGATGGATAAAGAGATCTCCGACCACCTTGAAGACAAAATCAACTTGCTGGCAATCAGCCTGCCCGATCCAGTTTGGAATGTCGACAGCAAGGCCGCCACCACCATTGCACAAGCTCTGCTGAACGACCCACAGGTCGTTCGCATCACCATCTACGACAACCAGAGCCGCGAGTTGCTCAATTTGCAGCAACTCGAGCGCCGCGTTGGCGCGCCGATTGTGGCGACTCGTCCGATCCTGCTCAGTGGCGAGGAAATCGGTCAAGTCGAACTTGAATTGGACGATGGGCTGCACCAGCAGGAACTCGCAAGAAGTCGCCAAGGCCACTTCTTTGTATTTTTGGGTCAATTCATTCTTTCGCTGAGTCTGATCCTGTGGGCTGCACGGCGGCGCGTTTTAACGCCTTTGGCACGCCTCACGAGCTTTTCAAATCAGCTCGCCAGTGGCAATCTGGATCGTCCGATCGAGTGGCATCAGGCCGATGAAATTGGCTTGCTTGCGCGCCAACTGGATCAAATGCGCAACAGTCTGAAAAACTCGTTTGCTGAACAACAGGCGATTCTTGGCAATGTTCAGGCGGGTGTGATTTTTGTACGCGAACGCATCATCCGCCTGGCCAACCGGCAGGCTGAGAGGATCTTTGGTTACACGGTCGGCGAAATGCAGGGCCAATCCTCAACCATCTTGTATTTGACGCACGAGCAGTTCACCAGCATAGGCCAGCAGGCTTACGCCGCAATCGCCACCACTGCGGGAATTTTCGAGCAGGAGTTACGCCTCAAACGCAGTGATGGGAGCCCATTCTGGGCACGCATGCGGGGCTGCGCATTGGACCCTGCCCTACCCCAGGGCGGCAGCATTTGGGTTTTCGATGACATCACCGAACTGCGCGCGGCATCAGATCAACTCCGATTGTCTGCAACCGTTTTCGAGAACACGGCCGATGGCGTGGTCATAACAGACCGCAATCGCAACATCATTGCGGTTAACACCAGCTTCCAGCGCATCACGGGTTATAGCGAGCAAGAGGTCATCGGCAATACGCCGACTTTGCTGAATTCGGGACGTCAGGACCCGGCGTTCTACGCCAAGATGTGGCAAGACCTGTCGGTACAGCGGCGCTGGCATGGCGAATTGTGGAATCGGCGCAAGAACGGCGAAATCTATCCCGAGCATCTTGCCATCACTGCAGTGCTCAATGCCGCGGGTGAGGTTGATCACTATGTTGGCGTGTTCAGCGACATCACCTTCAGAAAAGTTGCAGAAGACGAAATCAGGCATTTGGCGTTTTACGATCCACTGACCAAATTACCCAATCGGCGCCTGATGATGGACCGGCTGGCTCAGGCGCTGACCAGCAGCAAGAGGCACCACCGCCACGGCGCACTGATGTTGATTGACCTGGACAACTTCAAGACGCTTAACGACACCATGGGTCACGACGTCGGTGACCAGCTATTGGTCCGGGTGGCCTCGCGTCTGGAGGCCTGTGTCCGATCCGGGGATACGGTGGCCCGACTCGGTGGCGATGAATTCGTTGTTATTCTTGAAGATCTGGACGAATCCGGCCTGGCTGCCATGCAGGCAGAGAGCATCGCCAGAAAAATATTGAGCGAATTGTGCAAACCCTACTTGCTCAACCTGACGCTGAGCGACGACAAACTGATCCAGCGCAGCCACGACTGCACCTGCAGCCTGGGCGTCTGTTTGTTTCGGGATCAACCGGTCACCGTCGATGACCTGATGAAACGCGCGGATACCGCGATGTACCAAGCCAAGGCCGCCGGGCGAAACACCCTGCGCTTTTTCGACCCCGACATGCAGGCGGCGGTTTCTGCCCGCGCAGCCATGGAAGTTGACTTGCGCCGCGCGCTGGCGCAAAAACAGTTTGTCCTGTACTACCAGGCACAAATGGATTCATTGGGGCGGATGACAGGTGCCGAAGTGCTGCTACGCTGGCAACACCCTGACCGTGGCATTGTGTCGCCGGTGGAATTTGTGCCACTGGCCGAAGAAACCGGTCTGATTTTGCCGCTGGGTCAATGGGTTCTGGAGGCCGCGTGTGACCAACTGGCCGCCTGGTCTGCACAACCCGCAACGCGCCAGCTGATGTTGGCCGTCAATGTCAGTGCACGTCAGTTTCGGCAACCAGACTTTGTCAAGCAAGTTTTGGAAACATTGGAGAACGCTGGTGCCAACCCACACCGGCTCAAGCTCGAGCTCACAGAAAGCCTGCTGGTCGAAAATGTGGAAGACATCATCGAAAAAATGACAGAGCTCAAGAAGTGCGGCGTCAGCTTTTCACTGGATGATTTCGGCACCGGTTACTCATCGCTTTCCTACCTCAAGCTTTTGCCACTGGACCAGCTCAAAATTGACCGGTCCTTCGTGCGCGATGTGCTGACAGACTCCAATGACGCGGCCATCGCCCGCACCATCGTGGCGCTAGGACAAAGCCTGGGTCTTGCGGTGATTGCCGAGGGAGTGGAAACTGAGGCTCAACGCAATTTTCTGGCAACCAATGGTTGTTTGTCCTACCAGGGCTACTTCTTCAGTCGACCGGTTCCGCTCAGCGAATTTGAAGAATTTGGCCGAAAACTGGATCTGCAACCCGAAGTCAATGGACCCACTGCGTAGACACTTGGTGTCCTGGCGCGGGTTCTCCTCTGGCGACTGAAGCCATCAGCAACGTACTGAACAATACAAGCACCCACACGCACAGCAGGGCTATGGTTGGTATGCGTGATTTCATCGTTGCACCTCACTGATTTTGTCAAAGGTGAAGTGTGTCGCGCGCAACCGCGTGGTACTTGCGAATGATCAATCATCCTTTTGAAGATCAATCGTTTGGCAGGAACCCCTGCAACATGGCAGGCATCAACCCAAAAAACCGGCACGCAGCTACTGTTTGAAGTCGGCTTAGGCAGACATAAGCGGCCTTAGGCGCGCCCAGCCAGTCGCTTGATCCCCTGCCACTGCTGACTCCAGAATCCACTGCCGTAATCGCGGCCGCTTTCAATCTGGTCACGAACACCGGTCGGGTCGAAACGCTTCTCGAAGTTTGCCGTTCCAAACAGGATGTCCCACAGTGGCAGCAGCACGCCAAAATTGGAGCCTCCGAGCGTGTTGCGACCTGCCGACTCATGCCCGATGCCCACCGCATGGTGCAAACGGTGAAATCGCGGACTGACCCATAAGCGCTCGCCAATCCGTCCGAACCAAAGCCTCACATTGGCATGTTGGAAATTCTCGCTGAGTTGGGTGATGGCCACAATGGCCACAAACTGGCCAGGCGCTATGCCAATGAGTTGGGCGAGAACAACCAGCAAGATATCCCGCAGCAAGTCATCCAGCAAATGGTTCCGGTTGTCGCTCCACATCGTCATCTGGCGCTGCGCATGGTGCAGGGAATGCAGGTTCCACCACCAACCAAACCGGTGTTGCCCGCGGTGTACCCAGTAGTTAAAAAAGTCAACCGCGGCGAGGTAAATCAACAGACTGGCAATCGGTTGATCGGTCACTGTGGGCCAGATGGCATCCAAGTGAAAGGTCTGCCAACCCGCCACGCGCAGTGAGCCGAAAAGCTGGTCGAAACTGGGCGCCAGGGCAAAAAACAGCACGAGCCGGAATACGCCCAGTCGGTGCAACAAGGTGTAGAGCACGTCGGTACGGACAGTGGCATGGTCGGTGACGACCTCCACCGGTCGCAAGCGTTGCATAGGCCCGATCACCGCGACCAGCACCGCCAGTTGCAGGCAGCCCACCAGCAACCATCCGGTGGCGTCAAATCCGTCTTCAAGCAAACTAGCCAGACCCATGGTGAACATCGCTGGTTGCACCACGGTTTCAAAAAGCCATTGCTGCGCGCCCGAAAACAGGGCAATCCATTCATCAAACAGCGCGTTCATATTTGATCCGTTTCAACTGGCATCGCGTTTACTGACCCGGTTGGCGATCCAGCGTTGGTAGTCGGGGTGGTCCCGCAGGGTCCGAAAACAAAATCCTTTGGCCTTGAGTCCGACGATCAATGGCTCCAGCACCGCCGGCGCCCAGGGGTCCTTGCGTGACCAGATACCCAAGTGCGCCATCAAAATGTCACCGCCCCGGATGGTGCGCAATGCTTTGCCCAATAGGGCTTCATTGCTGAACGATTCACTTGGCAACTCGTCACCCAGGAAGCCGGCCGCTGCCCAACCCACGTGCTGATAACCACAGGCTTTTGCGGCAGCCAATAACTGATGTGATGTTTTGCCGCCGGGCGCCCGAAAAAGCGGCATTGGCTGGACGCCCGTCATGTCACGCAGGCGGGCACTTGCCCGGTCCAGTTGTGCACAGTATGCAGACGCATCAATAATCATTTCCTGACCTGCCTGCGGGCCAGCCGACGGTCGAATTCGAAATCTTGGCACGGTGCCCGCAACATCGGCGCGCCAGTAGGCATGGTCATAAGTGTGCGAAGCAAAGCCATGCCCTTCGCTGGCCCGCGCCTTCCACCAGGGTGCCCAATGTTCACCCAGTGAGCCGTCACCGGACTGTGTGCGCTCCTGGGCCGCGAAAAATGTCACCTTGACGGCCTGCCGGTTCAAGATGTCGGCCACCAGTGGGGCAATCTCCATGTGCCCGGTGTCGAACGTGAGGTACACCGGTTTAATGCAGTCATTTCCGGCTGTAGCCCTCGTCGTGACTGCACACATAGCTATTAAAAATATAGCGACCTTGATGTCCATGGGCTCCACCAACATGCTGAGGACATAGGCCCCAATTACTGCCGTGGCGCGTGGTCCAGCGTCCAGACCCCGTGGGGTGACTTGCCCACCTTTATCTGGCGCACCACCTGCCGGGTTGTCGTGTCGATCACGGACAATTTACCGGCCCAGCGCGAGGCCAGGTAAATAAAACGACCATCGAGCGACACATCCATGTCGTCGGGTCCACTCGGGCCTGGCAAGGTGTCCACGACCGTCATGCTGTTGTAGTCGATCTTGCTGATCGTGTTGGCGACCCGGTTGCTGACAAACACGTGGCGTTTGTCGCCCACTGCGCGAAAGGAATGCGCGCCCTTGGCGGTCTTGATCGTCTGCACCAGTTTGGGGCTGGCGCCGGAGACGTCGTACACCTCAACCCCATCAGAGCCGGTTAGCCCAATCAGCAAAAATTTGTCGTTGGGCGTGCCAAACACATCGGCTGGCATCGGGCCGGTCTTGCTGCGCCACTTGAGGGTTTGCGTGGGCAGGTCAATGGCCACCAGTTCATCGCTGTCCTGCATGGTGCTGTAGACCGTGGTGCTGGCCGTGTCAATCCAGAGGTGGCTCGGCGTCTTGCCGGTTGGAACCCGTTTGGCAAGAGCCAGATCCTTGCCGTCCCAGCGGTAAATATCGACATGGTTCAAACGGTTGGCGGCGGTCACAAACCACTTCATGTCAGGCGAGAAACGCAGTTGGTACGGATCAACAATGTTGCGCACGGTACGTTGAACCTCAGCCGTCTTGGGGTCCACAAACAGCAAGCTGTCACTCAGCGCATTGGCCACGATCAGCGATTTCTGGTCGGGTGTCATGTACAGATGGTGGGGTTCCTTGCCCGTGGGCATGCGCTTGACCTCTTTCCAGCTCACCGGATCAATCACACTGATAGTGGCATCCAGTGAGTTCAGCATAAAAATCGGGTTGGTCTGCGCCACTGCAAATGAGCCGGCAAAGCAGCCGGCACACAGTGATACCAACCGGGCAAAACGAAGCATCTGATGCGCCAATTGGCGAAAACCTTTGGCGAAAGCGGGGGAATTTGGGTTGGAGATGGTTTTCACAGTGGATCACTTTTCAGGTAGCCGCCAAGTTTAGCTGCCAGGTTGGTGATTTCTGTCCAAAGTGCGTCCTTTACGCCTGGTATCAGCCCACAAACCCCAATCGGTCGGGAATTGTTGCAGGCGCGCAGGCGTTCAAATCGCTTTTGCCCGCAACTTCTGCAAATCCTCGGCGCGCAACCAGCGCCACTGCCCGGGCTGCAAGTCGTCAGGCAAACTTAGTTCCCCGATGCGCGAACGGTGAAGGCCCTCCACCCGGTTGCCAACCGCGGCCAGCATGCGTTTGACCTGGTGGTATTTACCCTCTGTTAGCGTCAGACGCAAATGCAGGGCTGCGGCGTCGGCATCCACGATCTCGCAAGCCGCAGCCCGAACCGGTTTGGGGTCATCGTCCAGCACCACCCCTGAGAGCAGGCGTTGCACCTGCTGTGCATCAAGTCGATGCTTGGCCGTTACTTCGTAGACCTTGGGACTGTGCTTTTTGGGTGAGCTCATTTGGTGAATAAACTGCCCGTCATCACTGAGCAGCAGCAGGCCGGTTGTATCCTGGTCGAGCCGTCCGACTGCCTGAACGCCCTGCACCGCGCTTTTCTGCGGCCGCTGGCGCAGTGGCGCTGGCAACAGGGTGTAAATGCTCGGATAGGTTGAGGGCTTTTGTGAGCATTCGGTACCGGTGGGTTTGTGCAACATCAGGTAGGCTTTTTCAAAATACTCCCAATCAACCCCCTGTACCCGATAGCGCAGCCCGGTTGCTTCAAGTTCCATAGCAGAGTTCGTAATGACGACGGGGGCTAGATCATCATTTTCTTTATAGACCTGGACCAGGCCCTGTTGAATCAAACCGGCACAAACCCGGCGCGTGCCAAAGCCTTGCGAGTAAAGAATATCCTGGAGTTGCATGGGCCGTCCGTCAAAAATTCGGATCAAAAAACACGAATCTTGGCACAAACGCAAAAGTGTCAGATCAGGCACCACGATGTTACGGAGTCGGGTCGGCATGCACGGATGCGCGGCTCCCAGGCCAGCACAGCACAGCACAGCCCCGCAGCATTCGCGGTAGACTGACTACAACCAAACAAACCACATCAGATGGGCGGAATATTCAGGGTGAACTACACCATCATTGCCTTCATCGCCGGAGTCGCACTGGGTGCCAGCCTGCTGACCTGGTATTCGCGTCGGACGCAACGCCAACGCCGACGCATACCCAAGCATTGGCCATTGCATGTGCGCAACCTGGTCAACCACCGCGAAAAACAAGTCTGGCTCTGGCTCTCCAAGGTGATGTTCGACCAGCAGATTCTGGTCAAACTGCCGGTCACCCGCTTTACCACCCCCGACGCCAACAGCGATGCAGCCGCCTGGTATCAGTTGCTCAACGGTGTGTACTGCACCTTTACCCTGTGCAACAGCGAGGGCCAGGTTATAGGGTGTATTGATGTCCCGGGACCAGGCGGGCTGTCCATCAGCAACCAGACCCTCAAACACACACTGCTGGCGCACTGCAGCCTGCACTACTGGGTGGTAGACCCGGCCAACCTGCCCCACCTGATCCAGATCCGCACGGCCTTTTTGGGCGAGCACGCCGCACGGGGCGGTACAACCGACAGCCAACTCGCTTCGCGCCTGCGCAATGTCCGCGATAACCTGCATGCCACGGTGGACCGCCAACGCCAAAACAAATCCGCAGCCCTGGCCAACGTGGCACCCCGCAGCAATGCTTCAGTTCATGCAGAAAGCGAACTGAGCAACGGCTGGGAACAAAATTCCTTTGTCACCCCATTGGACAGTCGGTCAGCGGAGCTGGGTCGCTAGGCGACGCCCCCACCTAGACCCGGTTCAATCGCCGGTCAAGCCATCCACTGCCTGAAACAGGGCCTGGCGCGCCTGCACGATGACCTGGGCGCGCCAGACATCGGTGTCGACGTAAAACGCGTCCTGGGTCTGGCGGTCAATGGCATCGCGCTGCGCCGGCGGCGCCTGGGGATTCAGTTGCAGCCAGTGGACGGCGCGCAATGCCTCGATCATCTCCAAAATGGGCAGCGTGCCGTACTCCATGGCGATGCCGGTGTATTCGGCCTGCGGGCATTCGTCGTGAATGGCGCCCCACATCAGGCCGGTCAGGCGCGCCGAGTTGGAGGTGCCGTCATAAAACGATGTGATGGGTGTGGCACCGCCGCTGCCCCACCAGGCGCGGGCGCGCGCCAGCGCCTGGGGCTCATCGCGACAGGCAAAGATGCGCTCACCGACTCCGCTGGGGCCAAGCCCGGTGTGAACGTCGATCCAGGCAATACGGCGGGCGCTGCGGCCATAGGTTTGCAGCACCTCACGCAGGGTATGGTTGCTCCAGGTGGGCGCAGTCCCGCCAAAGAACATGCCGTCGGCAAAGGCATATTGACCTTGTGAAACGGCCGACTGGAAACGTGCCACACCGTGCTCAGTCATATAGGCGGCAATCGCCGCGCGGTTCTCCAGCGTGGGCGGCCACTCGGCCGGCAACAGCAAAGGGTGCAATTCGGCATAAGCCGTGTTGTGGCTCAGGGGCTGGCTGAAATCCTGGAAGTTGCGGTTCAGGTCCACGTTTTCGTGGGTGGTGCGCCGCAAAAAAGAAAATCCGTAAGGGTTGAGCCCGTGCACATACAGCACTGCCACACCGGCTGCGCGGCATTTGGCCCGCCATTCGGCGTCGCGCGCGGCATACACCTGCACACCCGAGCCGCAAAACCCTTCAACGCCATGACAGGCACTGCTGACGATCAACAGACACGCGGCGTCACTGGGGCCGTCCAGCGCCACGTCCATGGCCAGGTCCTCGCCGTCGCGGCCCTTGAGCGGATGGGCATGGCTGCGCAGTGCCATGCCTGCGCTGGCTACTGCCTCCAGAAAACGCACGCGGGCCTCGGCGTAGCGTTTGGAAAATGCGGTGTTCAGGTCCATGCTCAGATTCTTCCTTCTTCAACGGCGTGGCACGCCACACGTGCCAGGCCTTGGCTGACCATCTGCGGGCGCTCGGCGCTGCAGCGCGAATTGGCGTGCGGGCAGCGTGGGTGAAAGGCGCAGCCTGCAGGCGGCTCCAGCGGATTGGGTACCTCGCCCGACACTGGGGTGCGTGCCCGACCCGTATCCCGCATCTTGGGTATGGCATCAAGCAGCATGCGGGTATAGGGGTGGCGCGGGTTGTCAAACAACGTGTGTTTGCCGGCCAGCTCCACCATGCGCCCCAGGTACATGACGCCCACCTGGTCGCTCACATGGCGCACCACGGCCAGGTTGTGCGAAATAAACAGGTAGGTCAGACCGCGCTGGCGCTGCAGGTCTTTCATGATGTTCAGAACCTGCGCCTGCACACTGACGTCCAGCGCCGAAGTCGGCTCATCACACACCAGAAAGTCGGGCTCGGTTCCCAATGCGCGTGCAATAGAGATGCGTTGGCGTTGCCCACCTGAAAACTGGTGTGGGTACTTGGCCATATCCACGGTACTCAAACCCACCGACAGCAGCAACTCGGCGACCCGTTGCCGGCGCTGCGCTGCATCGGCAATCAGTCCGTGCTCCTGCAGCGGTTCACCCACAATGTCCTCCACCGTCCAGCGCGGATTCAGGCTGGCATACGGATCCTGAAAAATCATCTGGATGCGCCGACGCAAAGGGTTTCCCTGTGGTGTCTGCAGCGCGGCGTGGACATCGTGCCCATCGAAAATCAGCGACCCGCGGGTGGGCTGGTACAAACCCACCAGCAAGCGGGCAACCGTGCTTTTACCGCAACCCGACTCACCCACCAACGCCAGCGTTTTGCCTTTTTCAATGGAAAAGCTCACTCCGTCAACCGCGTGCAAAAGCAGGCGCGGCTTGCGCTCGATCACCCGGTTCAACCAGGGCGCCGACACATCAAAGGTTTTGGCAAGGTCGGTTGCCTCGACCAGGGCTTGCGCGGCCTGCGGCTTGCCGTTCATTGGGCGGCCTCCTGTGCGCCGACATGCAGCCAGCAGGCACAGCGCGTGGTGCCGGAGGGCATCAGGTCAGGGCGCACCTGGTGGCAGCGGTCAACGGCTTTGGGGCAGCGGGGATTAAACGCACAACCCGCTGGAATGGCATTGAGCCTGGGCATCGCTCCATCAATTTGATTCAAGCGCTCACGGTCCACGTCAATGTCAGGAATGGCTGCCATCAAACCTTCGGTATAGGGGTGGGATGGCCGGTTGATCACGTCGTGCACCGGTCCTATTTCGGCCACACGCCCGGCATACATCACTGCCACACGGTCGCAGGTTTCAGCGATGACGCCCATGTCGTGGGTGATCAACATCACGGCGGCCTTGTGCTTTTTGCAGACATTTTTGAGCAAGGTGATGATCTGGGCCTGAATGGACACATCCAGCGCGGTCGTGGGCTCATCGGCGACGATCAGCTTGGGCTCGCCCGCCAGGGCCAGGGCAATCACCACCCGCTGGCGCATGCCGCCGGAAAACTGGTGCGGGTAATGGTCCAGCCGTTGTTCAGCAGCCGCAATGCCGGTTTCCTGCAGCAGCGCAATGGCGCGTTGGCGCGCTTCGACAGCGCCCACAGGCAAATGGGTCCGAATGGTTTCGGTCAATTGGCGCCCAATGGTGTAGAGCGGATTGAGCGAAGTCAGCGGGTCCTGAAAAATGGCACCAATCTGGCGCCCGCGGACATGGCGCCATTCGGCCTGCGTGAGCGTGTCAATGCGGCGGCCTTCGAGCAGGATCTCGCCACCGGCAATGCGCCCAGGTGGCTCCAGCAAGCCAATAATGGCAGCGCTGGTCAAGGACTTGCCGGCACCCGATTCCCCGACAATGCCCAGGATCTCGCCTGGCGCAATATCAAAGGACACATCATCGAGCGCCCGCAAGGTCCCGTGGCGGCCAGGAAACTCGACGATCAGGTTTTTGACTTGTAAAAGACTCATGGCGTACCCGCTGGTATCAGCGCAGCCGCGGGTTGAGCGCGTCGCGCAACCAGTCGCCCAGCAAATTCACGCTCAGTGCAATACACACCAGCATCAGCCCTGGGAAAACCGTAATCCACCAGTTGCCAGAGAACAAGAACTTGTTACCCAC
>CAIQBN010000341.1 GCA_903870065.1 uncultured beta proteobacterium
CACAGGCTTTTGCATGGGCGGCGCGCTGACCTTGCTGGCACTAACCCAATCACCCGAGATTGATGCCGGTGTGGTCTGGTACGGATGCCCTCCGCTGGACTATATAGACGCAAGCAAGATCAGTGCTCCAATCCAGGGCCATTGGGCCACCCAGGATGCGTTTTTTGGCATCGAAACGATCGATGCACTGCAAACCAAGCTGAGCGATGCCAAAGTCAATTTTGAGTTTCACCGTTACCTGGCACACCATGCATTTGCCAACGAGACGGCGCTTGGACCGGCACGCATCGCGGCCACCCAGTATGACCCAGTGTGGGCGCAACAAGCCTGGGATCGGACCTTGCGTTTTCTGGGTCGCAACCTGGGTTAAAAAGTAGCATGACAGAGCAAGCGGTGGGTGAGGTTTCGCAATCACAACTGCGCCACGGGGAGCGCCACAACCACATCGGTATCCGGCTCCAATACCGTGCCGACAACCAATGGGTGCACTTGCAAGCCCTGGGCTGGAACGCTGTGGGTTTCAATTTTCACCACGCAACTGCGATTGATGCGTCCGTGCTGCAACTCAAACGGGGTCTTACCCGCTTTGAAGGCACCATCGTCTGGAGGTCCCGCACGCAGAGCGACGACATTGTGACGTCCACGGTGGTGAACGAGTTGATTTTTCAGCGCACGCAGGCCGTGGATAACAATCCCGCTCTGCAGTCGCGCCTGATCCGGCTCATACGGGTCTCCGGAATGGTGCCCGAAAAACTGAAAATACTGGCCTCCATGGGCCAGGCAGTCAGCAATGTTGAGCTGGCAGAAAGAGTCGCGCAGCGCAAGCGTGACGGACCGATGTTTCACTACGGCGTGCAGGTGGAGTCGGATGCATGGGTTGGCGTCGTCAATAACGCCTATGACATTTCGTCGGTTGTCATCTCAATGGAGAAGTGGTCTGACGCATTCGCACAGAAGTAACACGCTGGGCTAAATGCACCCGCAATCTGCTTGCTTAGTCTTGGCTTCATCTGAACTTGCTAGACTTCAAGCGATGACTGACAGCGCTACACCCCACACCCCCATGATGGCCCAGTATCTTGGCCTGAAAGCAGCCCATCCTGACACGCTGCTTTTCTACCGCATGGGGGATTTCTACGAGATGTTTTACGCAGACGCTGAAAAAGCCGCACGCCTGCTTGACATCACGTTAACCCAACGAGGCCAGTCCGCAGGTCAACCCGTTGTGATGGCGGGCGTGCCATTTCACGCCATGGAGGGCTATTTGGCCAAACTGATTCGCCAGGGCGAGTCGGTCGCCATTTGCGAGCAAGTGGGCGAAGTCGGGGCGGGCAAAGGGCCGGTCGAACGCAAAGTGGTGCGCATCGTAACGCCTGGCACTTTGATTGACGCTGAATTATTGGGCGACAAGACCGAATCGGTGCTGATGGCCGTGCACCAGGGGCCCCGCAACCGGTGTGGTCTGGCCTGGCTGAGCGTGACCCATGGTGTTGTGCATCTGGCCGAATGTGCGCCCGATGCGGTTCCCGAGTGGGTGGCACGGGTCAGCCCGAGTGAGCTGGCCTACAGCACGGGTGCCACGCAAGCCTTTGAAGACCGGCTGAAGCGCTTGCGCACGGGCACCAGCGGCGCCAATGCCCTGTACAACACGGCGCGCCCCGAGTGGCAGTTTGATGCCGCGTTGGGTCAGCGCAAACTGCTGGACGCCCTTCAAGCCGCTAGCCTGGCGAGCTGGAATGCACAAGACCTGCCGCTGGCCCACGCCGCCTGCGCCGCGTTGCTGGGTTATGCAGAACACACCCAGGGCCGGGCGCTGACCCACATCAGCTCGGTACAGGTCCAACGCGACGGCGAGCTCATTGACCTGCCGCCAACCACGCGACGCAACCTGGAACTGGTGCAAACCCTGCGCGGCGAGGACTCACCCACCCTGTTCTCATTGCTGGACACCTGCATGACGGGTATGGGAAGCCGCATGCTCAAGAGCTGGCTGCTGACCCCGCGACGCGACCGCGCCCAAGCACAGCAGCGACTTGACGCGGTCACCGCTTTACGCAACGGCACCGTGCACAACTCCACTTTGGCACTGTGGCAGGGACTGCGTCTGCAACTCAAAGGCAGCGCCGATGTTGAGCGTATCACCGCCCGAATAGCGCTGCGACAGGTGCGACCGCGAGAACTGGTGGCACTGCTTCTAACGCTACAAAAAACAGAGCAGCTTGCGCAATCTTTACGAGGGCTAGAGGGCTATTTGGCCACCATTGCTGAGGACCTGATGCCACCCGCCGCCTGTGGCCCATTGTTGCTGCAATCGATCACCCCCGAGCCAGCCGCAATGGTGCGCGATGGTGGTGTGATTGCCGCGGGTTTTGACGCAGAGCTTGACGAACTGCGCGCAATCCAGACCAACTGCGACAGCTTTTTGCTCGATCTGGAATCGCGGGAAAAGGCCCGCACCGGCATCAGCAATCTGCGTGTTCAATTCAACAGGGTCCACGGCTTCTACATCGAAGTCACCCAGGGACAAGCCGACAAGGTGCCCGATGACTACCGGCGCCGCCAGACCCTGAAAAACGCCGAACGTTTTATTACCCCGGAACTCAAGGCCTTTGAAGACAAGGCTTTGTCGGCGCAGGAGCGCGCGCTGGCCCGGGAAAAATGGCTGTTCGAGCAGGTACTGGACCAACTCCAGGCCTTTATTTCGGGGTTGAGTCGCACTGCGCGGGCATTGGCCGCACTGGACACTCTGTGCGCCTTGACCGAACGCGCACTAACCCTGGATTGGTGTGCGCCGCAATTCGCAGTAGAGCCGTGCATCGAGATCGAACAGGGCCGCCATCCGGTTGTCCAGGCACGTCTGGCCGAAATCAGCAGCGGCAATTTCATCGCCAATGACACACGCCTGGGGCCAAAACAAAGGCTGCAAATCATTACCGGGCCCAATATGGGCGGCAAGTCCACCTATATGCGCCAAGTGGCTCTGATCGTCCTACTGGCATCTGTTGGCAGCTATGTGCCGGCAAAAGCCTGCCGCCTGGGACCGATTGATGCCATCCACACCCGGATTGGGGCCGCCGACGATTTGGCCAACGCCCAATCAACGTTCATGCTGGAGATGACCGAGGCCGCGCAAATTTTGCACGCAGCGACTCCACACTCGCTGGTTCTGATGGACGAGATCGGCCGGGGCACATCGACCTTCGACGGCCTGGCCCTGGCCAGCGCGATTGCAACCCAATTGCACGACAAGACGCAGGCATTCACCTTGTTTGCAACCCATTATTTTGAATTGACCGAATTTCCAGCGACCCGTCACCACGCCGTCAACGTGCACGTCAGCGCGGCAGAGTCAGGCCGGGACATTGTGTTTTTGCATGAAATCCAGGCCGGACCGGCCAGCAAAAGTTATGGAATTCAAGTCGCGCGGCTGGCTGGAATGCCCGCCGGCGTCCTCAACCAGGCGCGGCATACACTGGAGGCACTGGAAGCACAGGCAACCCAGGCGCAAGCCCAAGTGGACTTGTTTGCCGCCCCCCAGGTTTTTGAAACAATGACCGCCAGCGCACTCGATGTCCGACTGGCAGCCATGAACCCCGACGTGATGAGCCCACGCGAAGCGTTGGAAGCACTGTACCTTTTAAAAACCCTGTCCGGCAAAAATTAAGCAGCGAATCAAATCACTGGTCAGGGGTGAAAAAACAGGTCCAAACCACCCTGTCTGAGCGGCTCTGGCGCGAAATTTGCATGGTGGATAGGCATGCTTGAAGCCCTGCGAATTGTCGTTGTAGCCCCTGATTTGAACGTTCTTGACCCTGACGATACCCATGCCCTGCAGCAAGCGGAACGCTCACGCAGTCTGCGAATTGGCCTGCTGGAAAACGGGTTCAATTTGGTCGCTGTGCTACCCGCTGACACATTTTTGCCGGAACGACTGGCTCAACTTCATGTCGACCTGATCATTGTTGATGCAGACAGTGATGCCCGAGACGCACTGGAGCATGTGGTGGTGGCCACCCGCGACGCACGGCGGCCGATTGTCATGTTTACAAATGACAACAATTCCAACCATGCGCGTGCCGCGGTGGCCGCTGGTGTATCTGCCTATGTTGTTGCCGGTTTGTCGCCGGAGCGCATCCGCCCGATTCTGGATGTGGCCGTCGCGCGTTTTGAGCACGAAGAAGCGTTACGCGCTGAACTCGCATATGCCAAATCTGAATTGTTGGACCTCGGAGCCGAGCTCAAGAACCGCCGCATCATTGACCGCGCCAAAGGCTTGCTCATGGAACGCCAGGGATTAAGTGAACAAATGGCTTATGAAAAGTTGCGCAAGACGGCAATGGACAAAAACCTCAAAATGGTCGAAATCGCGCAGCGCATGCTCGACGTGTCCGACTTGCTGGGTTGAGGCTACCGAAAAGATGGAAAAAATCGCTCAGAAGCTTCACGCGCAGATGTTCATCGCTTGAGCCAGCGCAAACACACTATTGACGCACGGGCGCACCGCGCCGCTGGGCGAGGTATTGCGCGAACCCGCGCAGTCACGACCGTACTGCGCAATCACATAGTGCGTGCACATCATCTGTTTGCCCGGCACCAGCAGCGAAACAGCACGTGAGGCCGTTACCGCACCCAGAGATTCCAGCCGTGCAAGCCGGTTGCGGGTGGAAATTTCCGGTGCGTTCACGCCATGTGACACCTCCTTGATCGTCACCGGTTTGGACTGCTGAACCAAATAACGCAGGATCTCCAGGGATTGCGGCCACTGCTCGGGAGGCACATTGCGGTTGTTGCGCGCCTTGGTTGTTTCAATCGTCGTGTCCATAATCCACTTTTCGGCCGTTTCGCCCACCTTCTTTAGCCAGATCGCGCATTTGGTGCATTGCACAAACTTGGTGCCAGAGATATTCAATGCTACCGATCGCTTGCGAATTCAACCATCAGCCCTCATGGAATAAGCCTATGTAGCTACTATTTATATAGCTAAATCCATTTCATGTGACCGCCAAAATCCTTTTACTGACTGGCACGTTCTTTGCTGATTCACAAACAAGACCAGCGATGGTCAGAGTAACCAAGATCATCCAACGGCGGGTGATACCGGTTACGACGGACAAAGGCGTCCCCACACGGATGTAGCCTCCCAGGAGGTTCATGCGTTGTGCGGACGCCTTTTGCATTTTCGACTGACACACGTAAAGGACGATTGCCATGACCAACCTATTGAACAACAAGCTCAGCCGCCGCGCGGTGCTGCAGTCCGCTGCGGTGGGCGCTGTCGGCATTACCCCAGCTTTGCGCGCAGCCGTCTATGCCGCAGGCTCCGATGCACCTGAAAAGGCCGAAGTGAAGATCGGCTTTATTCCGCTGACTGATTGCGCCAGTGTGGTCATGGCATCCGTGCTGGGTATAGATAAAAAATATGGCGTGAAGATCATCCCGAGCAAGGAAGCATCGTGGGCCGGTGTTCGCGACAAGCTTGTCAACGGTGAGCTGGATTTTGCCCACGCACTGTACGGCCTAGTCTATGGCGTGCATTTGGGTATCAGTGGCCCGAAGAAGGACATGGCCATCATGATGACCTTGAACCACAACGGCCAGGCCATCACACTGTCGAAAAAACTGGCCGACAAGGGCGCGGTGGACGGCCCCGGCCTGGCCAAACTGATGGCTGCCGAGAAGCGCGAGTACACCTTTGCGCAGACCTTCCCCACCGGCACCCATGCGATGTGGTTGTACTACTGGCTAGCAGCCCATGGCATCAACCCCATGACTGGCGCCAAAGTCATCACGGTGCCGCCACCCCAAATGGTGGCCAATATGCGCGTTGGCAATATGGATGGTTACTGCGTGGGCGAACCATGGAACCACCGTGCCATCATCGACGGCATCGGCGTGACGGCCGCCACCACACAGGACATCTGGAAGGACCACCCGGAAAAAGTGCTGGGCACCACGGCCGAGTTCGTGAAGAAATACCCCAATACGGCGCGCGCCGTCACTGCCGCCATCATCGAGGCCGGCCAGTGGATCGACGGTGGCCTGTCCAACAAGAACAAGATGGCCGAAACCATTGCCGACAAGAGCTATGTGAACACCAGCGTGGACGCCATCAACCAGCGCATTCTGGGGCGCTACCAGAACGGCATGGGCAAAACATGGGACGACCCCAGCCACATGAAGTTCTTCAATGACGGGCAAGTGACCTTCCCC
>CAIQBN010000342.1 GCA_903870065.1 uncultured beta proteobacterium
ATTTTGTCCTCCGGTGGGTGCGAAAAGTTGGAAATGCAACCTTCGCGACAGGTTCTTTGCAAGAATCGCACCAAGTATTTGCACCAAATCTGCGTTTGTTAACTTGTCGCTTGTTTTTAGCGACAAACAATACAACGCGATCTGCCGACTCGCTATTACAGACAACAAAAATAACAAATTCAGCGCAAAACCGGCAAAACATTTACTGACTCTGCATGGCATCGAAATTGCAAAACAGAGCTTGTCCACCCACTTTCCAGGAGCCTGCCATGTCGAACCCCCAGCGCGACAACGCTATATCCGCTACCGCCAGGCCTGTGTACCTTGACTATGCCGCCACGACACCGGTGGACCACCGTGTGGCGCGCAAGATGATTCCCTATTTGACCGACTTGTACGGCAACCCCGCCAGCCGTTCCCACGCTTTTGGCTGGGCCGCCGATGAGGCAGTGGAGCTGGCCCGCGAGCAGGTTTGCGCGCTGATCAAGGCCGACCCCCGTGAGGTGGTCTGGACCTCAGGCGCAACCGAATCCAACAACCTAGCCATCAAAGGGGCTGCGCACTTCTACAAGGGCAAAGGCAAGCATCTGGTTACCGTGGCAACCGAGCACAAAGCGGTGCTGGACAGCATGCGTGAATTGGAGCGTGAGGGCTTTGAAGTAACCGTATTGCCCGTGCTGCCAAGTGGTTTGCTGGACCTGGCTGTTTTTGAAGCCGCGCTGCGCCCCGACACCGTGCTGGCGTCGGTGATGATGGTCAATAACGAAACCGGAGTCATTCAGGACGTGGCCGCTATTGGTGCACTGTGCCGTACCAAAGGGGTGCTTTTTCACGTTGATGCTGCCCAGGCAGCAGGCAAGGTTGCTATTGACCTTGATCGGCTACCAGTTGACATGATGTCGCTTTCGGCGCACAAGATTTATGGCCCCAAAGGGATCGGTGCGTTGTATGTTCGCCGTAAACCCCGTGTGCGGATCGAGGCCCAGATGCACGGTGGCGGGCATGAGCGCGGCATGCGCTCGGGCACCCTCCCAACCCACCAGATCGTTGGTATGGGCGAAGCATTTTGGCTGGCACGCGAAGCCATGAAATCCGACAACGCACGCATCCTCGGCCTGCGTGAGCGGCTCTGGGCTGGCTTTCAAAAAATGGATGCCGTGGTACTCAATGGCGACGAACACCTCCGTGCTGCTCAGTACCTCAACGTCAGTTTTAACTATGTTGAGGGCGAGTCGATGTTAATGGGCATCAAGGGTGTGGCGGTATCGTCGGGCTCGGCATGTACTTCCGCTAGTCTGGAGCCTAGTTATGTATTGCGCGCTATGGGGCGCAGCGACGAACTTGCCCACAGCTCAATCCGCTTTTCCATTGGCCGCTTCACGACGGTTGAAGAAATTGACTTCACCATTGCACAGGTCACCCAGGTGGTGACCAAGCTGCGCGCCATGAGCCCGCTGTGGGACATGGTGCAGGCCGGCGTCGATTTGAATTCCATCCAGTGGTCTGCGCACTGAGGTCTCAGAGCCCCGACCGATCCAACCCCAACTGTCACACGGAGAGTATTTATGGCTTACAGCGAAAAGGTCGTCGACCACTATGAGAACCCACGTAACGTGGGTGCCTTTGATGCGGGCGACGAAAACGTGGGCACCGGCATGGTGGGCGCGCCCGCCTGCGGGGATGTCATGCGTCTGCAGATTCGCGTCAATGCCGCAGGCGTGATCGAGGACGCCAAGTTCAAGACCTATGGCTGCGGCTCGGCCATCGCGTCGAGCTCGCTGGTTACCGAATGGGTGCGTGGACGCACCTTGGACGAGGCTCTGGCCATCAAGAACTCGGATATTTCCGAAGAGTTGGCGCTGCCGCCAGTCAAGATTCATTGCTCGATTCTTGCCGAGGATGCGATCAAGGCGGCTGTGGCCGACTTTCGCTCACGCCATCCCGTGGGAGGCGCAACCCTGGTGTCCGAGCAAATCGCCTGCGCGTCCGCCACCCGCTGAATCAGACCTCCCCAACCAGCACATCACAACCCAAGGAGCCACCATGCAAACAGCACAGGCACTCGAGAGCGCGAACCTGCCCGGCGTCATGCCGAGCCAACTGGAATTTACGTCTTCTGCCGCTGCCAAGGTAGCCGAGTTGATCATCGAAGAAGGCAACCCGCAATTGAAGCTGCGCCTGTACGTCACCGGCGGCGGCTGCTCAGGCTTCTCATACGGTTTTGCCTTTGATGATCAGGTGGCCGAGGACGACACGCTGATCGTCACCGCGGGCGTGGCAATGGTGGTGGACGCCATGAGCCTGCAATATGTGCTGGGTGCACGGGTGGACTTTGAAGACGGGCTAGAGGGTTCGCGCTTTGTCATCCACAACCCCAACGCACAGACTACGTGCGGTTGTGGCAGTTCGTTTTCGATTTGAAGGACTGCACCATGACTGTTTCCCTGACCCCCAATGCTGCACGGCACGTCAAAAAGTCATTGGCCAACCGCGGTAGCGGTATTGGGCTGCGGCTGGCCGTCAAGACCAGCGGCTGCAACGGCTTTGCCTACGCACTGGAGTTTGTCGATTCCGCCAACGCCGATGACGCATGCTTCGAAACCCATGGCGTCAAGGTCATTGTGGATCCGCGCAGCCTGGGCATGCTGGCCGGCACCGAATTGGACTTTGTGCGTGAAGGCTTGAACGAAGGCTTCAAATTCAACAACCCCAACGCCAAAGCCAACTGCGGCTGTGGTGAGAGTTTTGCAGTCTAGAAATATGCTCCCCCCCGTTGCTTGCTCACTGCGTGTAGCCGCATACCCCCTCAAGGGGGCAACACCAGCGGTCTGACAAAGCCAGTCCCGCGGTATTCCTGGTATGGGGCACTTCGGGTCGGTAACAACTTGAGATCTCCCAATGGCCTTACTTCAGATTTCCGAACCCGGTCAAAGCGCCGCGCCGCACCAGCACCTGCGGGCCGCGGGCATTGACTTGGGCACCACCAACTCGCTGATTGCCACCGTGCAAAGCGCCGTGGCACGCGCCTTACCGGATGAGGACGGCGCGCTGCTGCTGCCGTCGGTGGTGCGTTACCTGCCGGGCAATGGCATTGTGGTGGGCCGCGAGGCGCAGCAGTGTCAGGCCGATGACCCCCAGAACACCATCGTGTCGGTCAAGCGCTTCATGGGGCGCAGTCTGGCAGATGTGAAAGAGGCCGCCGGACTGCCCTACCGCTTTACCGATGGCCCCGGCATGGTAGGCATCTCCACCGTGTGCGGCGAGCGTTCGCCGGTTCAGGTGTCTGCAGAAATTCTGACCGCCTTGCGCGAGCGCGCCGAAGCCTCGCTGGGCGGTCCGCTGGCGGGTGTTGTCATCACTGTGCCCGCCTATTTTGACGATGCGCAGCGCCAGGCCACCAAGGACGCGGCGCGCTTGGCCGGCCTGACGGTGCTGCGCCTGCTCAACGAGCCTACCGCCGCGGCCATC
>CAIQBN010000343.1 GCA_903870065.1 uncultured beta proteobacterium
CGGGTAATCAAGTAGACCTGCAACCCGCAAGTACTGACTTAACCAAAAAGCGCAGTCAGAATGAATTGAAGACTGGCAACACATTTGACATTTACTGGGGCACCACATCGATTGAACTCGAACGCGATTCAATCCCCGTCAGAATCTGTTTAATGAAGGGTTTGATGGGATGGCGGATTCCCCTGGTAGCAAAAAAAAATCGAAATCTGTTTCGAAATGCTAAAACCTTGGGTGACTTGCAACAGTTCACCGCGGGCCAGGGCACCCACTGGCAAGATACCAAAATCCTGCGTTTTGCCGATCTGAAAGTGGAATCCTCCTCGACTGTTGATCTGCTTTCCAAAATGCTGGTCGCGGACCGGTTTGATTACTTTCCTCGCGGCGTGCAGGAAATTTGGGAGGAAAGGGAGTTGCGCCCCGAAATGGATATTGTGGTGGATCCCCATATTGCGATTCACTACATGAATCCATTTTATTTTTTTGTAACCCGCAACAAGCCCGAATTAGCAAAACTGGTTCAGCAGGGTTTGGAGACTGCAATCAAGGATGGATCATTTGACAAACTGTTCTTCCAGTACTACAGCGAGCCACTGCGCAAAGCAAATATTGGAACTCGAACCATCATTGAGCTAGAGAATCCATTTTTGCCACCCAATACACCCGTGGATGGAAAAACGTTGTGGCTTCCGTCGAAAGAAGCGAACTCGAAAACATGACCAAGTGGGTGACGTCCCTACCTTGGTACTTGTGGTGAGTCTTTCTGGCGGCGGTCATGGATTCATTGAACAGACGTCGCTATCTCATGGGCTGATCGCCTTATTTGGGTTGATCAGGTATTTGGTCCCCGCGGCCCGCTGGCCGTACACGGCGATGGCGTCCAGGTGCAGCGCCTCGGCCAGCGAAATTTCTTTGGAGCAGCTGCAGGCAAAGGTGGTCTTCAGCTCTGCCACCACGCGTTGGCGCAGCACCTGCGCGGCCGGCTCGCCAATGCGCTGCAAGAAGGGAAACAGCAGCCAGCCGCCCATGCTCCAGGCAAAGCCAAAGTTGCGCACAAACTCGGACGCATAGGAAGTTCAAGCACATGAGGCCAAGTATCGCTTTCATTTAGAACCTTCGACGCATAGACGAGCCTTACGTAGATACAACTCGGTCAGGCCTTTGACTAATCCATCGTACCTGACATACCCTTCTCCGGATTTTGGCAGGGCCCTGCTAAACGACAGTCTCGCCCTTGCTTGATTCCCGCGACAGTCAAGCCAAGTTGGCCAATGCCGAATTTGGCTGCGCGCATGAACTGGACAACAGTCGATCGGCGATTTTTTGTTTTAATGTCGTTCAGTCATATTTCTGAAAAGAGTTTGAATGCAAAAACTTTGTTTAACACTACTTTTGGCCACAACATTCGCAAGTCAAACCGCATTGGCTCAGACAGACTGGGTCAAGGTTGCGAGCAGCAAATCCAGCGGAGGCGTTTGGGAGGGCAAATCGAGCTCTCTGGACTATTCCAAGACGAAAGCTGGTGTACCCATCATCGTTGTCGTTGGTAGAAAGAGTGACACAACGACACAAGCAGTCAGCTTGCACAAATGGTATGTCACGGTGGACGACTGTAGGAGCAAGAAGGGCAAAGTGGTCACGCTGAAGGTTACCGGTGAGTTTGAGTTTGAAAATGATTTTGCTTTTGGAGGTGACACCGTTGCAACATCTCTCGCAGAATTCGTTTGCGGTGTGTCAACTCCAGTTCCTCTCCCCGTGCCGCAGCCGGCCGTAGCAACCGCTGCTACCACCGTGAAGGTCGGTAAATTCATCAAGCAGACCAGCGGTGTACTCAATAAACTGGAGAATGGCGACACCGCCTGCTACCTCAGTCTCAAGGGCGACGATGGCAAGCCGTTCGATGAAATGGGCAATTTTTCGATCTGCATAGAACAAGCTAGCTTGATCGGCAAGCGTGTGACTTTAAGTTATGCGCTGGGGACGGTCGTGTCGGATGAGTGCGGGGGAGACGAGAACTGCAAGAAGACTAAGACGGTGGCGTTGGTGACCGGGGTCAAGGCCATGGGTAAGTGATGCTTCTTCTTTTGGGTTAAAGTTGATTCTTCAAATTTACCTGAACGAAGGATCTGTATGTGGAAGTTTAGTTTTACTCTCCTCGTGGTCACGGCATTCGCAAGTCAAACTGCATTTGCCCAGACGGATTGGGTAAAAGTTTCAAGCAGTAAATCCAGCGGAACTGTGTGGGAGGGGAAACCGAGTTCTTTGGAGTATTCCAAAACGAAAGCTGGTGTACCCATCATTGTCGTTGTTGGACGGAAAAGTAACACGTCAAAGCAAGAAGTCAGTTTGCAGAAGTGGTACGTAACGGCGGATGACTGCAAAAACAAAAAAGGAAAAGTCGTCACATTGAAAATCACAGGCGAGTTTGACTATGAAACTGATTTCGTTTTTGGAGGTGACACTGTCGCAACATCTCTTGCAGAATTTGTTTGCGGGGTAAAAACGCCAAAGAAAGTCGATAACAGTGATAAAGGGCTCTGATTCTTGGCGACTCTATGCCGTTTTGTGTGGGAGTTTGTGAGTCCCATAGTTTTGTTGATCACACCCAAGAGCTGAGCTTCTTGTGCTTGCTTGGGTCAATGACGAATTTTTCCAGCGCTCCGCTGACAGCCGTGATGACAGCTACTTTGCGTTTCCCGACGGATAGGTGTCCAACCACATGGGGCCAAGTATCGCACCACGAAGGCGCACTCAATCCGCCCGAAACACTCGTTTCACCGCCCCACCTGGCAGATTCACCACCAGGGTTTGGGGACACCGCCGAAGGGTACATCGACGATTTCCATTTCCTCACGCCCACGGGAAGCATCGATACGCAGGTGCTCTACTTGTCAATTGCAGATGGTTCGGTCGTGCCCTTTGCGGCAATGGCGGTGCTGCTCAATCCCTGACTTGTGCGTGATCCTTGGCGCACAGCGGTGCAGCGCGCGCCGGGGAGGCTTCTTTAATCTGGCAGCAGTCATGTTTACATCTGCCTCTTCGCGCGCATGGCCAGAGCGCCGACGCCCATAAAGCCAACACCCATCAGAACCAGCGAAATGGGCCAGCCTAAAGAATCAACGAAGTGTTGCGCCGTGTAGTAGCCGATAAAGCCGAGCATGGCGATCACGGTAGTCAACAAGAGTGCGCGGCTTTGCAGGCGCACGCATGCATAGAGCATGGATGCGCTGACCCCGAAATAGAGCAGCTCAAACTGCGTCTTCTGCACCAGATCGAACAGGCCGGTGTAGGCCATGGCCGAGCCTATCAAGTAGCACAGGCCCGCTATGCGGTTCTGCCGTCCCCCTCTTTGCAGCCCGTACGCTGCAGACATCACGCTGACACCCGTGAACAAAGCAGCCCAATGGGTGCCTGCCGCATTGCCAATTTGATCAAACACCCCCGCATTGAGC
>CAIQBN010000344.1 GCA_903870065.1 uncultured beta proteobacterium
CGATCGCATCAAGTCCATGTTGCATACCAATGCCCAAAAGACGGGGCAAACCGTCGATGCGCTGGCCGACGCCCGGCGCAAGACGATTCCGGCGCGCCGATTTGGCACGCCGCAGGAGTTTGGCGCTATTTGCGCATTTCTGTGCAGCGTGCATGCCGGCTACATCAATGGTCAGAATGTTCTGGCCGATGGCGGTGCCTATCCTGGCACCTTTTGATTTTTCGCCGTTCTTTGGCGTTGGCCCGCCCTCAAGACCTGCGTGACGACAAGACAATGCCTGAAACAATCAGTACAAATGCCAATGCATGGAAAACCTGCGGCGCTTCACCCAGAAAAGCGAGCGAGAGCAGGGCGGTGAACAAGGGCGTGAGGTTCATGAAAAACCCCGCCACTGCGGGGCCGGCGCGCTCGATGCCTGCCCCCCAGGCTCGGTACGCCAGGACCGCTGGCCCCAAGGCGATGAATAGCAATGCACCTGCCAGCGGCCAGCCCCACTGCAGCCGAACCTCGGTCAAACTCCATTCAGCGGCGGCAAACACCAGCGACCAGCCCAGACCGAACACGATCTGACCTTGCAAGAATAGAGCCCAATTGGCGCGCAGGGGCGCGGATTCTGGCGTCGGGTGGGCCAGCATCCAACTGTAAAACGCCCAGCCCATGCTGGCCAGCAAGATATACAGATCACCGACCACCCATTGCAGACCCAAAAGCAGCTCCCATTGCCCACGGCACAGTACCAGCACCACGCCGCCAATCGATAACACAGCGCCCAGGACCTGCCGCAAAGAAACTGAAGTTCCAAAGAATATGCGCCCGATGAGGACCATCCACACCGGCATGCTCGCGCCAACCAGTGTCACGTTGATCGGGGTTGAGGTGTTGAGGGCCAGATAGAGCAATGCGTTGTAGGCACTGGTGCTCAATAGCGCGAGCAATGTAAAACGTCGCCACTGGGGCCACAGCGGACTGTCGCGGCGCAGCACGCGGCCGGCCAGTGGCATCAACATCAGGAATGCCAGGGTCCAGCGCAGCAGGGCCAGTGTCATTGGAGATATCAGCGGGCTCACCGCACGGCCGACCACTGCATTGCCAGCCCACAGAACCGGGGGAATGATGAGTAACAGGGCAGCGGTCGGTGTCAGGCGGTAGGTCATGGCTGCAATGTATCAGGGCCACCAAAATTGAGCAGACGCCGGTGGCCAATTCGTGGCAGGATGGCGGCTTCGCCGCACCGTGGGTGCGTTCAACGTTCCACAGGAGAAATCGTGAGTCAGAACCAGTCCAGAGCCATTCGTATTGACCAACATGGCGGCCCGGAGCAGCTTAAGCTGGTCCAAGTTACCGTGGGAGACCCCGGTCCAGGTGAAATTCGCATCCGTCATAAGGCAGTTGGTCTGAATTTCATTGATGTTTACCAGCGCAGCGGTCTGTACCCGATGACGCTTCCTGTGCAGTTGGGTATGGAGGCCGCGGGTGTTGTAGAGGCCGTGGGCGAGGGGGTGACCCATTTGCAGGTGGGCGATCGTGCGGCCTATGCCAGCCAGCCACCTGGCAGCTACTGTGATCTGCGCGTCATGCCCGCCAAATGCGTTTGCAAGTTGCCCGACACCATTGACTTTGACACTGGCGCGGCCATGATGCTCAAGGGTCTGACGGCACAGTATCTACTCAAAAGGACCCTGCCCCAGGGTGGCCTGCAACCCGCGGATTTTGTGCTTTTTCATGCAGCAGCCGGTGGCGTGGGGCTCATAGCGTGCCAGTGGGCACGTGCCTTGGGTTTGCGACTCATCGGCACCGCAGGTTCAAAGGAGAAATGTGCTCTAGCCCTCGCCAATGGGGCAGAGTTTGCTATAAATTATGTAACAGAAGACTTTGCCGCACGGGTCAAGGAAATAACCGCCGGCAGGGGAGTCAAGGTTGTTTATGATTCGGTGGGCAAAGACACTTTTGATAAGTCGCTGGACTGCCTGGCGCCGTTTGGCCTGATGGCCAGTTTTGGCAATGCGTCCGGCCCGGTCGCTCCTGTGGCACCCGGTATTTTGGGACCAAAGGGGTCGCTCTATCTGACGCGACAGACCCTGTTTACGCATATTTCTACACGAGAGAGTACTCAGGCCATGGCAGATGAATTGTTTGACGTTGTTGGAAGCGGCAAGGTCAAGATCCATATTGCACAGCGCTATACACTGGAAAACGTGCAGCAAGCGCATCGCGACCTTGAGGCACGTCAAACAACCGGCTGTACGATCCTGACACTGTAGGCGGGTGGTGGCGGGTAAAATTACCCGCTTATGAAGACCACTTTAACCTTGTCCCTTCGGGCTGTTGCGTTGTGTAGCGCCAGCCTTTTTCTTGCTTCTGCCAGTTTGGCCCAAACAGCGAGCAGCCCGACGCCTTCGGCTGGGGCGGCCCTCACAGCCGCTGAGAAGGATGCGTCCAGCGCCAGGAAGTGGTCTATCTATTGGGGCTGGAATCGCTCCACGTATTCCAACAGCGATATCCATTTCAGCGGTGCTGACCACGACTTCACTATCCGGGACGTCGCCGGCGCTGACATGCAGACCGATGCAACCTGGGCCAATGTCTTCGCAATTTACCTGCGCCCCAGTGAGATCACGATTCCACAGACCAATATGCGTCTGGCTTACCAATACTCCAAAGACATTGCTGTTGCGCTCAATTTGGATCACATGAAGTATGTGATGGGGCAAAATCAATCGGTGCCGATTTCCGGTCAAATCAAGGGTGTCAATCAATCCGGGCAACAGGTGTTGACCGAGCAGTTCTTGACCTACGAACACACCGATGGCCTGAACATCATCAGCATCGAACTGGAGAAGCAATATCCGGTGGATCTGTTTGGTCCGAAAGTGCCGTCGCGGTTGTTTGCATTGGCTGGCGTAGGTCTTGTTGTCCCGAAAAGCAATGTCACCATGGGTGTTTTGGGTCGCACCCGCAATGATGAGTTTCACCTCGCAGGGTACAGCGCTGGGGTGGGTGGCGGTTTGGAAGTGGACTTCTGCAAGGACTTTTTCTTTCGCACGGCGTACAAAGCGGGTTATGTCAATTTGCCCGATGTTCGCACCAGTTCCAAGGATGACAAGGCATCACAGTCCTTCACTTATAACGAGTGGCTGATCGCCGCCGGTTGGCGCTTCTGATTCTGACCACCAGCGGGTCAGGTCGCCCGCCGGACCCGCAGCAGTTCATCAAGAATGAGGCAGGCAGCACCGACAGTGATAGCGCTATCTGCCACATTAAAGGCAGGAAAGTGCATACCCGCCCAGTGGAAATCCAGAAAGTCGATCACGTAGCCATGAACCAGGCGATCGACCACATTGCCTATGGCACCGCCTAGTATGCACGCCATGGCAAAACTGAAGAGCTTTTGTCCGGGGTGGGATCGCAGCATCCAAATGATGACCGCTGCCGCAACAAATCCTAAGACTGTAAAAAACCAACGCTGCCAACCTGACGCGCCAGCCAAAAACGAAAATGCTGCGCCGCTGTTGTGCACCCGCACCACGTTGAAGAAATTGGTGACGTAGGTACTGTCACCCAGGTGGTAATAACCCACGATCAACACTTTCGTGAACTGGTCCACCAGCAAAATGATGAAAGCCAGTCCAAGCCATTGCAGCATGCCGCCTGCGCCGGCTCCCTTGCCATTGCGTGCCATTATGCGATGAGGCGGTTTTCACCCGCGCCATACAAGTTGCTGGTGCAGCGCCCGCACAGGGTGGGATGGGCGGTGTCGCTGCCCACGTCCTCCCGGTAGTGCCAGCAACGTTCGCATTTCACGGAATTTGAGGTGCTGACCCTCGCGGATACTGCGTCACCAGCTACCAAAGTAATAGCGGACGTAATGAAGACGAATTTCAAATCGTCGCCCAGGCCTGTCAGGATAGCGTGGTCTGCGGCGGGCACTGTCAGCGTCACATTGGCCTGCAGGGATGAGCCAACCTGCCCTGCTGCGCGCAGGGTCTCGATGTCTTTGTTTACCGCTTCGCGAAGCTCGCGTATGCGACTCCATTTGGCAAGCAATGCTGCATCGGGTGCATCGAAGCCGACGTAGGTGTCCATGAAGATGGACTCTTTTTTGCCAGGCGGGGTTTTGCCCTCCGCGCCCAGCACGGACCAAGCCTCTTCGGCGGTGAAGCTCAGGAACGGTGCCATCCAGCGCAGCATGGCCTGTGTAATTTGCCATAGTGCAGTTTGGGCCGAGCGACGTGCCAGGCTGTTGGCTGCGGTGGTGTACAGGCGGTCTTTCAGGATGTCGAGGTAGAAGGCGCCCAGGTCTTCGCTGCAATAAATTTGCAATTTGGAGACCACGGGGTGGAACTCGTACACCTTGAAATGTGCCAGGATGTCGGCTTGCAGCTGGGCTGCACGGCTCAGGGCGTAGCGGTCAATCTCCAGCAACTGGTCCGCTGGAACTATATCTTTGGCAGGGTCAAAGTCGCTCACATTGGCCAGCAAGAACTTCAGTGTTTTGCGCACACGCCGGTAGGTGTCCACCACCCGCGCCAGGATCTTGTCGTCAATGTTCAGGTCGCCAGAGTAGTCGGTGGCCGCAACCCACAGGCGCACGATTTCAGCGCCCATTTTGCTGGTGACGGTTTGCGGGTCCACCGTGTTGCCCATGCTCTTGCTCATCTTGCGACCCTGGCCGTCGGTGGCAAAACCATGGGTCAGCAGGCCGCGGTAGGGCGCGCGGTCATACAGGGCGCAGCCCAATAGCAGCGAACTGTGGAACCAACCGCGGTGCTGGTCGTGGCCTTCGAGGTACAGATCTGCCTCAGGCCCGTCTGCATGGAAAGGTGGGCGTGCATACGCGTCCTTGTGGCTGCCGCGCAGCACATGCTGGAAGGTAGAGCCGGAGTCAAACCAGACTTCCAGAATGTCGGTGCTCTTGGTGTAGTGTTCGGCGTCGGCTGCGCCCAGGATGTCGGCAGCGGTCACGCGACTCCAGACCTCGATGCCGCCGTTTTCGACAATGTCGGCCGCCTGGTCCAGGATGGCCATGGTGTTGGGGTGCAACTCGCCCGAGTCCTTGTGCAAGAAGAAGGGCACCGGCACCCCCCAGCTGCGCTGACGGCTGATACACCAGTCGGGCCGACCGGCAATCATGTCCCGCAAACGGGTTTTGCCGTTCTCGGGGTAGAACTGCGTCTGCTCGATGGCATCCAGTGCCAACTGGCGCAGGGTTTTGGCTGCCTTGTCTTGGGTGAACACACCCTCACCAGCATCCATGCGGATAAACCACTGCGCTGCGGCGCGGTAGATCACCGGCGTCTTGTGGCGCCAGCAATGCGGGTAGCTGTGAACGATGGCCTGGGTCGCCATCAGGCGGTCACTTTGGCCCAGCACTTCGAGGATGCGTGGGCAAGCCTTCCAGATATTCATGCCACCAAACAAGGGCAGGTCTTCCGCATAACTGCCATTGCCCTGCACCGGGTTGAGGATGTCGTCGTATTTCAGGCCGTGGGCGACGCAGCTGTTGAAGTCGTCCACGCCATAGGCAGGGGCCGAGTGGACGATGCCCGTGCCGTCAACCGCGCTGACGTAGTCGGCCAGGTAGACCGGCGCCAAACGGCGGTAACCTTTATGCATGTCGTACAGCGGGTGTTTAAAGCGCAGACCAGCGAGTTGTTTGCCGGTCGTGGAGGCGATCACCGTGCCCGCGATGCCATAACGCTCCAGGCATTTCTCGACCAGACTTTCGGCCAGCACCAGCACACCGCGCGGTGTGTCCACGAGGGCGTAAACCAGTTCGGGGTGGGCGTTGAGGGCCTGGTTGGCAGGGATGGTCCAGGCGGTGGTGGTCCAGATAACGATGAACGCCGACTTGTTTTCCAGTCGGGACGCAACCAGAGCCGCAGACGGGTGCTGCGCCGGGTCGTTAGGAAAAAAGGCCTGCAGCAGCGCGCCTTTGTCGGCTGCTTCAAAGGCCACATCGAGCGTGTCGCTCTTCTTGTCCGCGTATTCAATCTCGAATTCGGCCAGGCTGGATCCGCAGTCAAAGCACCAATAGACCGGCTTCAAACCGCGGTAGACAAAACCGCGCTCAATGACGCGTTTGAAGGCGCGGATCTGGCCGCCCTCATTGGCGGGATCCATGGTGCGGTAGGGGCGCTCCCAATCGCCCAGCACGCCCAGGCGTTTGAAGTCTTCACGCTGCTGAAGGATTTGTTCGGACGCAAAGGCGCGACTCTTGGCCTGCATGTCATCGCGGCTGAGGTTGCGGCCATGCAACTTCTCGATGGCGTTTTCGATGGGTAGCCCATGGCAGTCCCAGCCAGGAATGTATTGCGCATCAAACCCGGCCAGTTGCTTGCTCTTGACGATCATGTCCTTGAGGACCTTGTTCAGCGCATGGCCGATGTGCAATTTTCCGTTGGCATAAGGCGGTCCGTCGTGGAGCACGAACAGTGGCGCGCCTTTGCGGTGCTCGCGCAGTTTCTTGTACAAGCCTTTTTCGTTCCAATCCTTGACCCAGTTGGGCTCGCGCTTGGGCAGGTCACCGCGCATGGGGAACAGGGTATCTGGCAGGTTCAGGGTGCTGCGGTAATCAACTTTGTCAGTCATGGCAAATCTCAATCCAGAAAATTGTGTGGGGCCTGACCGGCTCAAGGATGTTGGCCGGACGTCGGGGCGGTTATCTGTCGGGGCAGAGGTGACGCGGGGCTAGGTGCGTCGCTGACATTGCTGTCGGCCCGGTCAAATTCGGGCCGCGAACCAGGCCCGGGCATCGTCGCAGTCCTGGCGTATGCCCCGTGTCAGGGCATCCAGACCATCGTATTTCAGCTCGTCGTGTAGTTTATGCAGCAGTTCCACGCGGATGATTTTACCGTAGGCACCCTCGGGGCCAAGCTCAGCCGGCCAATCCAGGCAATGGGTCTCCAGCAACACCCGCCCGCCATTCACGTCGTTCGGATCGAGCGAGGGCCGCACGCCCAAGTTGGCCACACCTTGCAGCGGTTTGCTCCCCAGTCCATGCACCATCACCGCAAAGATTCCGCTGGCGGCAGGCTTCCAGTGCGCAAAACGTAAATTCAGCGTTTTAAAGCCCAGGGTGCGCCCCAGCTTGCGTCCATGCACCACGTGGCCCGAAATAAAGTAGGCCCGGCCCAGCAGTCGCGCGGCGTCTTGCATCCGACCCTGCCCCAGAGCATCGCGCACTGCAGAGCTCGAAACGCGCAGACCATGCACTTCGTAGCTGTTCATGCGAGCGACATCAAAACCCATGGTGTCTCCCGCTGCATCCAGAAAAGTGTAGTCGCCCGCTCGCTGTGCGCCAAACCGGAAATCGTCGCCCACCAGAACGTAGCGCGCGCCCAGACCCTTTACCAGGACGTCGGTGACAAAAGCCAGCGGCGTCTGGGCAGCCAGCTTGCCGTCAAACGACAATACAACCGCTTGGTCAACGCCGCAGTTCGCTAGGTCGTCGAGTTTGTCGCGAAGTGTTCCTACTCGCGCCGGTGCCAGCTCAGGTTTTTTGAATGTTTTTGCAAAAAAGTCGCGCGGGTGTGGTTCAAACGTGAGTACGCAACTTGGGACGCCACGTTGTTGCGCCTCGCCACGCAGCAAGGCCAGCATGGCCTGGTGGCCCCGGTGCACACCATCAAAATTGCCAATGGTCAGTGCACATGCTTGTGCAATGCCAGGGTGATGAAAACCGCGAAATACCTTCATGAATTTGTTATCTTTTTGATAGCATGCCGCGCACAATGGATCAGGGCCTGAACTCAATTTGTCACGGAAACAGGGTATATTGTGACTCAGCAAGGTGCCGGCATCCAAATGGCACGCTCAACCGGACAATTGCATTGCTGGCGCGGGTTTTTTTGACCGGTACAGGAGGCTGTTTTGAAGGTCTTGAAGTTGTCAGCCCAAGGGCTGCCCCAATCATGGATTTCTCTTGAGCAGGCGGTGACGCATTACGCGGCCGGGGAGGTTCGATGGGAAACGGGTGGTGAGGTTGCGGTGTTCCGGGGCGGCCACAACGCATTCACTGGAAATCAATCGATTGTTCGGGTCAATAGCATCATTGGCACGCGTGGTGTTCCTGGCATCAATCCTTTCAGCCTGCGTCCAGGACTGACCAATGGAAAACTCTTTTCCCGTGACCGCAACGTGTGTGCCTACTGCGGAGGTCATTTTCAAGACGACGACCTGACCAGAGAACATATCGTTCCGTTTGCACAAAATGGCCTGGACAATTGGATGAACGTCGTCACAGCTTGCAGACCTTGCAATCATCGCAAGAGCCACCGGACACCGGAGCAGGCACACATGCCGCTGTTATACGCTCCCTACGTGCCGAGCTTGTGGGAGGACTTTATTTTGCGCAATCGACGGATCCTGCTCGATCAGATGGAGTTCCTGATGGCGCATGTTCCTAAGTCGTCTCGGTTACTTGCCTGAACAGCAACTGCGCTATGCATGACAGAGTGATCAACCCTCGGTGCGATTGAGCACCTTGGCAACCGGGTTGGTACGAAGCCTGAACGCGTCTGGCATGCCTGACCCGAGCAAGGGGCGCAGATAGAGGCGAAACGCGTCGGTCACATCCGTTCCATTGGCGGTAATGAAATGGTCTTCCATCGTGCGGGTTTTTCCGGCGACACTCTCCAGTGGTAGCAACTCGTAGTCGACTGAATAAAACCCGGTCCGTTTGATGGCTACTGAGCCGTCGCGATGTCCCCACATTGCAAATTGCACCGCCTTTTCACCCACCTCACGGGCCTCGCGCTGATCGACATCAGAGACGCAGCCAATAAACGATCGCTGCAAATAGCCCAGCGTGTCGCCGCGCACCCGTTTGATACCCAGCTTGCTTTTAATCTCTTCGCACAGCAAATCGGCCAGCGCGCCGCTGCCAGAGAGTTGCAGGTTGCCGTGGGCATCGCGTTCCAGGTCTTTGGCCAGTTGGGCGGCAATCGGCGCTCCTGAGGCATCGTGGATGCCCTCGGACACCGCAATCACGCATCGTCCCAGACGCTCATAAGTAGTTTTGACATCAGCCAAAAAACGTTCCAGGTTAAACGTGCGCTCGGGCAAATAGATCAAGTGCGGGCCGTCGTCCGCAAATTTTTTGCCGAGGGCAGATGCTGCGGTCAGAAAGCCGGCGTGGCGGCCCATGACAACTGCCAAGTAGACACCTGGAAGCGCCGCATTGTCCAAGTTGGCACCGGCAAACGCCTGCGCGACAAAGCGTGCCGCAGAAGGGAAACCCGGTGTGTGGTCGTTGCCCACGAGGTCGTTATCGATCGTCTTGGGAATATGAATGCTGCGCAAGGGATAGTTGGCCTTGCGTGCTTCTTCACTCACGATGCGCACCGTGTCGGATGAGTCGTTGCCACCGATATAGAAGAAGTGTCCGATCTGGTGCGCTTGCAGTACCTTGAAAATTTCCTGGCAATAGGGTACGTCAGGCTTGTCGCGCGTCGACCCGAGTGCGCTGGACGGGGTGTTGGCGACCATTTCCAGGTTGTGGCTGGTCTCCTGGGTGAGTTGCACAAAGTCTTCGTTGATGATGCCTCTGACTCCATGACGCGCACCATAGACATGCTCAATGTCCCGAAACCTGCGCGCCTCCAATGCGACGCCGACCAGAGATTGATTGATCACTGCGGTGGGGCCGCCACCTTGAGCCACTAGAATTTTTCCGTTTGCCATCGAGTGTCCTTTGATAGACTCCTATTGGAAAGTCGGAGCCGGGAAATCATCGTAGCACCACCTGGGGCACTATTGCACTGGCGAAGTGGTGCGTACAATGACCCAAGCTTAGTAGTGTCAGAAAAAGCTGACGAGCCTGGACCCCAAGAAATGACGGATTTATTCGAAGTGCTTTTTCAGATAGATCCCGGGAAAATGGGTTTCCGGGCAAATTATTGGTCCGTTTTTCAGTTTTTCTCTCGATATGTCAAGCTATAACGCTCCGTTTCAAATTCATGTCCATGGGCAGATTTCCTTGCGCAAGGAGGTCCGGTCGGATCAACTTGAGGACGCACTCAAACCACTTTGGAAGTATTCGGGTGCGCGAACCTTTGCCGATGGTGCGCACAGTTCATACGAGGACGAGCCAGGCATCAAGTTCGATTTCAAGGAACATATTCTGCAGATTTGCTGGACCGTCGCGGGCGACTTTGATTTTCGCCAGTCGTTGGACGACCTTTGCATGAATTTGAACGAGGTCGCAGAAACGGGTGCTGCCATCGAAGTGACTTTTTACGATACCGACTTTGATGAAGAAGAAGGTCCGTCAGAAGGTGAAGCGCGCGATGACTTTGTCATGCTTTTTGTCGGTCCGAATCCGGCAGCGATCATGCAGGTTCAGCGCGATTTGCTGGTGCAGGATGTTGTGAGCCTTATGGAGCGACACTTTGACGGTGCGGAGTTGAGTGGTGTCGTCAGTGAGGTTGACAAATTGTTCGCGCAGAGGTTTGACGCGCTGGTGAGTTCCCTTGCATTGGGCAAGCCACCCAATGGCTCCGGCGGAAATCACGGTGGGGGCCACGGTGGAGGTCGTAAGCCACGTCACTTGCATTGATAGGACCGCTGCATTAAGCTGACCATTGATTCCCAATTGACGCACGATAGTTCGATCAAGCATGTTAAAGAAAATTAAAGTTGAACAACTATCGGTTGGAATGCACCTCAAGGAGTTCTGTGGCTCCTGGATGGAGCATCCATTTTGGCGCACCGGTTTTGTGATCGATGATCAAAAAGACATCACAACGATACTGGGCAGCAGCATAAAGGAAGTCTGGATCGACGCCAGCAAGGGACTCGATGTGCCAGTTGGTCAAATGGCGGTATCAGAAGCCGAGTCAGAGGCGCAGGTTGAAGAACAACTTCAGCAAGCGGTTGAAGAAAAACGCGAAATCGCTCCAGTGTCGATTGGCGCTGAGGTCGAGCGTGCGGCCAGAATCTGCCTTCAGTCCAAACAGGCAGTTATTTCCATGTTTGAGGAAGCCCGTATGGGGAAATCTGTCGACACGGGCGGAGCACGCCAACTTGTCGAAGAAATATCCGACTCGGTTGCCAGAAATCCGGGCGCACTGATCAGTTTGGCGCGGTTGAAGACCGTTGACGACTACACCTATATGCACTCCGTTGCCGTATGCGCCATGATGGTGGGGTTGGCCAAGCAACTCGGACTCGATGAAGCACAGACACGCATCGCAGGAATGGCTGGATTGATGCATGACTTGGGCAAGGCGTTGATGCCGATGGACGTGCTGAATAAACCCGGTAAGTTGACTGAAGCAGAGTTTGCGATTATCAAGACCCACCCAGTGGAGGGTCACCGCATGCTGTTGACGGGTCGCGACGTAAATCCTCTGGTGTTGGATGTTTGTTTGCATCACCACGAAAAGACGGACGGTTCGGGATATCCCAAAGGCCTTAAGTCTGACGCGATCAGCCTTTTTGCCAAGATGGGCGCAGTGTGTGACGTATACGACGCCATCACATCGAATCGACCCTATAAGTCGGGATGGGATCCTGCCGAGTCGCTACGAAAAATGGCGGAGTGGTCGAATGGGCACTTTGACGGAAAAATCTTTCAGGCCTTCGTCAAGAGCCTGGGTATCTATCCCATTGGCTCGTTGGTCAAACTGACCTCAGGGCGTCTTGGTGTTGTCGTAGAGCAAACAGGAAAGTCGCTGACGACTCCGATGGTCAAGGTCTTTTTTTCTACCAAATCCAATTTGCGCATCGTGCCGGAAATCATTGACCTTTCACACCCCGGAAGCAATGAAAAGATCATCAACCGGGAAGATCCGGCCAAGTGGCGTTTTACGGATCTGAATGAGCTGTGGTCGGGGCTGAACAAGGCGCCTTGGTAGCACGAACACGGCGCATTTAGCAGCCGCCGCGTTCTATGGCACATCAGCTGGCTTTTGGGCGCGGGTTGTATTTGCCCAACTCTGCCTTGGCGATTGCGTTGCGGTGCACCTCATCAGGGCCGTCGGCAAAGCGAAGCGTTCTTGCGTTGGTATAGCTGTAGGCCAGCGGAAAATCATCGCACATTCCGGCTCCCCCATGTACTTGCATCGCCCAGTCGATCACCTCACACGCCATGCTCGGTGCCACGACCTTGATCATCGCAATTTCGTTCTTGGCAAATTTGTTGCCGGCGACATCCATCATCCACGCAGCTTTCAAGGTTAGCAAGCGGGCCATGTCGATCTTGCACCGCGCCTCGGCGATACGTTCCTGCGTGACCGTTTGCGCCGCGATGGGCTTGCCAAACGCCACGCGTGACGAGGCACGCCTGCACATCAATTCCAGCGCGCGTTCGGCAAGGCCAATCAGTCGCATGCAATGGTGGATGCGCCCCGGTCCAAGACGACCTTGCGCTATTTCAAATCCGCGCCCTTCGCCGAGAAGGATATTGCTGACAGGAACCCGAACATTGTCGAACAGCACTTCCATGTGTCCATGGGGAGCATCATCGTAGCCAAATACATTTAGAGCACGTACCACCTGGAGGCCCGGCGTGTTTGCCGGGACCAGCACCATACTTTGTTGCGAATGGCGGGCAGCCTCAGGGTCTGTTTTACCCATGGTGATGTAAACGGAGCAGCGCGGATCTCCTGCGCCCGAAGTCCACCACTTGCGGCCGTTAATGACATACTCATCACCTTGGCGTTCGATGCGGGTCTCGATATTGGTCGCATCGCTTGAGGCAACTTGGGGCTCGGTCATGGCAAAAGCAGATCGAATCTTGCCTTCAAGCAAGGGCTTAAGCCACCGTGCCTTGTTCTCCTCTGAGCCATATCGGGCAATGGTTTCCATGTTGCCCGTGTCGGGGGCCGAACAATTAAATACTTCGCTGGACCACATGACACGGCCCATGATCTCGGCCAGCGGTGCGTACTCCTGATTGGTCAGTCCGGCACCGTCGTATCCGGACGCTTGCGCACTATCAACTGGTAGAAACAAGTTCCACAGTCCGTCTGCTTGCGCCTTGGGCTTTAAATTTTCAATGGTTTGCAGCGGCGTCCAGCGTTTACCGGCCTGGGTGTTCGCGGCAATTTCAGCGTGATAGGCGCCCTCCGCTGGATAGATGTGTTCGTCCATAAAGCGCTGAAGGCGCGCTTGCAGGTCTTTGGTTTTGGGTGAGTAGTCAAAATCCATGGGTTCTCCAGTTGCTTGGTGCGAAAAATACGGATCGAATTGATCAGGCAGTGCAGGCAAATTTCCAGGCAAGCTGGGCCAGAGGCCTTGCGCCGGCGGCCGAGCTGACCGCCTGCGCACTGGACGCAGTTCCAGCCTCCACCCGCATGGCAATGCCTTGCAGGATGGCTGCAATTCGAAACAGGTTGTATGCCATATAAAAATTCCAGTCTTGTTTCAGTTGTTCTGGCGTGGCCAGACCGGTACGTTCGCAGTAACGCCTGATATATTCGTCTTCGCTGGGGATCCCTAGATCAGCGAAGTCAAGGCCGGCGATTCCTCTAAAAGACCCTGGTGGAATGTGCCAGGCCATGCAGTGGTAGCTGAAGTCGGCCAAAGGATGACCTAAAGTCGACAGTTCCCAGTCCAGCACAGCGACAATCCGCGCAGTTTTGGCATCGAACATGAGATTGTCTAAACGATAGTCGCCATGGACAATGCTCACCATGTTTTCGTTGCGCGCCATCGCCGGAATGTTCTCTGGCAACCACTTCATAAGGTGGTTCATCTCCGGAATTGCTTGCGTAATGGACGCGCTGTATTGCTTGCTCCACCGTCCAATTTGTCTCTCGAAGTAGTTGCCTGGTTTGCCATAATTTCCCAAGCCTCGGGATTTAAAGTCAACCTTGTGCAAAGCCGCAATGACACGATTCATTTCGTCGTAAATTGCTCCACGCTGTGCACGCTCCATTCCAGGTAGTGCCTGGTCCCAAAGAATGCGTCCGTGCATACATTCCATGACATAAAAAGCGCGTCCGATAATTGCCTCGTCTTCACAGAGACAATACATCCGGGGTACAGGAACGTCGGTGTCTCGCAGGCCCCGCATTACCGCAAATTCGCGCTCAACCGCGTGCGCTGAAGGTAGTAGTTTTGCGACCGGTCCAGGCTTTGCCCGCATCACGTAGGATGCTTGAGGGGTGTTGAGCTTGTAGGTCGGGTTGGACTGCCCCCCCTTGAACATTTCTACGCTCAGCGGACCAGAAAAGCCAGGCAAATTGTGGCTCAGCCACTCGGTCAATGCAGTCGCGTCAAACGCATGTTGGCCCGAAACGGGTCTGGTACCTAAAAAATGATCAAATTCGCTCATGGCAGTATCGGTTCAATCTATCGGAGGGGTGATTTAGTTGTCGGCATCTACAATTTGCATCAGCGCTTGCCGGTCACGTATTACCAGTCCCGCCTGCTCGATCCGTATGGCACCATCCCGTTCCATCGATTTCAATTCTTGATTGACCCTTTGGCGGGATGCGCCAAGTAACTGCGCCAACTCTTCCTGTGCCAACTGGAGTCCAATACGAGCCTCTGAAGCATCGCTGAGGGATGGAACGCCATAGCTCCGAACCAAGTGCAAAAGTTGCTTTGCCAAGCGGGCGCGCAAGGGAAGCGTGTTGAGGTCTTCCACCAAGCCGTAAAGTTGGCGGATGCGTCGGGCATGCAACCGAAGAAGGGCTTCGTACAGTTCCACATGCAGTGCTAGAATTTTTTTGAAATCCGCCTTGGCAACGCACAATATCGTTGTCTCTCCATGTGCATAGGCATCGTGCGTGCGGCGGTCGCCATCGAAGATGGATACATCCCCAAACCAAATACCAGGTTCTACATAGGTCAATGTGATTTGCTTGCCCGAGATGGACGTTGAGCTGACCCGTACGGCTCCCTTTGCGCATGCGATCCAGTCCTCTGGAGGTTCGCCCCTTGCGGCAATTAGATCGCCGTCTTTGTGGCGTTTGACGTAGGCACATCGGAGGATGTCATGCTTGAGAGACGGCGAAAGCGAAGAAAACCAGCGTCCTGAATTGATCGCTGTACGTTCGTCAATAGTAAGGATGGGTTCGTCCATAGCGTGTCTTTTGGGTGACTGTATGTATCAGCCTCTGATTCGGGATTGTCACCTGCGGTTGAGCCTTTAGGGTCAAATCATTGTCGCCTGCGTGTCTGTGCTCGACTGACCCGTTTGAAGGCAGTTGCGTCACTTTTGCGAGGTAAAAGGCTGCCTTGTTTGGTTTGCTTATGCGAAAATCGATTTCAAACACATGAATCTACATAGAAAAAATCGATTTGCAATTTTGGGAGTTGCAATATTGTGCGTCGCTGTCAGCAGTTCGGCCATGACACTGGGTCGGGTGCGCGGCGCTGCGCTATTGGGTCAGGCTCTCAAATTGGCTGTGCCGATACAACTGGAGGCGGATGAGAGTTCGTCCGCCTTATGTTTTGATGCTGACGTGTTTTATGGTGATTCGCGTCAGGATCCCAGTCGAGTTACGGTGCGCAATGATCACTTGCCTCCGGCACTCACGGCGACTGTGACGGTGACAGTGGCTGCTAATGTCGATGAGCCGGTTGTGACGGTTTATTTTCGAGCGGGTTGCCAGAGTAAAACGACCCGTCGCTACGTGCTGTTGGCCGATTTGGCGACGGAAACTGCTGGGCTAACGGCACCCATAGGCGTTCAGCAAGAACGTGTTGCTGCAGTTGACGTGAAGGTGCGAGTTCCTGAGGAGCCCGTTGCTCAGTCAGGAGTCAAAAAAGCAACTAGCACTTTTGAATCGACAACATTGGCTAGCACCAAACGCCCTGCTGCAGAGAAGTCAAAGACCGAACCAACACCTAAGCCAACACCTAAGCCAACACCCAAGCCAAAGTCGAGTGCGGTGACTGGTCATAGATTAAAGGTTGTCCCACTTGATCTGTCCGCTGAACGCGACCCACAACTAAAGCTCAGTAATGAATTGATGGTCGGGGAAAGTGAAAACCTGCAAAAGCGTGCGGAAGCGGTTGCATTGTGGAAGTCACTCAATGTCACTGGCCAGGAACTCCTCAGCGCTGAAAGTCGTCGCCAGGCTGTTGAGGAGGATTTGAAAGGTCTTCAAATTGCCACCGCAAAAAACCTGGTCACTTTAAGGGAATTGGCGGGTCGGCTGGAAAGCGCAGAGGTACAACGGTATTCCAATCCCCTCGTTTACGCCTTGATAGTGACCCTCTTAGCATGTGGTTTGGCATTGGCATTCGTTCTGAGCCGACTGCGACAAGGTGGACTAGTCGCCTCGCCGTGGTGGGGCGATGGTGGTTTGGGGCGCGGCAGCGTTCATACCGATGCAGCTCAATTGGAAGAACACTTTTCCAATGTAGGCGAAGTGCAAGGGGAAGGCGCCAGCAAAGTCGGGAAGCAGTTAGGTGAACAGTCAGTGGTGGTTAGCGATTTGAACGCACCCTCCATTGGCGAAGTTGATATCGATCTGCAATTGGACGAGGAGGTGCCACCGCTTGTGCCCAAGGCAACAGAACGCACCAGAACTGGTAACGGCAATCGAGCGGCTCCATTGACCCCGCGGGCGTCGGGACATATCGATTTCAGCAACA
The DNA here is from genome assembly GCA_903870065.1 of uncultured beta proteobacterium. Classification (GTDB taxonomy): domain Bacteria; phylum Pseudomonadota; class Gammaproteobacteria; order Burkholderiales; family Burkholderiaceae_C; genus Allorhodoferax. The sequence goes on from CAIQBN010000344.1 coordinate 16,552, forward strand.
GCATTACAGGCTCCCTGCGAGCGGTCAATACCCAGGAGATGCTTGATGTCCGACAACAAGCCGATTTTTTCATGACGCTGGGACAGCATGATGAGGCGGTTCGGTTGCTCAGGGGGAGCATTGATAGCAGTGTCGAGGCCAACCCGTTGATGTATTTGGACTTGCTTCGCGTGCTTCACACGCTGGGCAGAAAGTCAGATTTTGATCAATACCGATCTGAGTTCAATGCCACGTTTTCTGGTCACATTCCAGTCTATGAGGAATTCAACTCCACCGGGCGCGATTTAGTGGAGTATGAGAATATTTGTGACACCATTTGTGCGATGTGGCCGTCTGAAGAGGTCATCGACTTCATTGAGCAATGTCTGGTCCGGTCGACGGAGTCACCGGCTCTGGTATTCGATTTGGAAGCTTTTCGGGATTTGTTGATGCTTCACGGAGTAATGAAACATATCACTGCTGCTTCCGATTCGGGACTGTTGCCATTCAGTGCCGCCAGAACCGCGCCAGACGATATTGCCCCCGTTTTTGCCGACGATGCGCTAGAGGGCACCGCGGATGCGGTGGGATTCGATCAGTCACTCAACCTCGGCTCAGACGGCAATGATTTGCTGTCAATTGATTTGGACTTGTCCGAGCCTGCGGGCAATCTGATGGAGTTTGATCCCGCTGACTTATTAGCGCCAGCGCATCAACCCGCGCAACGGATAAAGAATTAGTCAGCGCCTGACCTGCAGGGAGCCGGGGTTTACGATGTTAGTAGGTGTGCCTTTAATAAAGTTGATGACATTGTCAAAAGCGGCGTTGAATAATTTCTCATAGTTGTTCAACTCAACGTAGCCAATATGCGGTGTGCAAATGCAGTTCTCCAACCTGAGTAGTGGGTGTCCCTGAAGGATCGGTTCGTTCTCGAAAACGTCCACGGCCGCCATTCCGGGTCTTCCTCTGTTTAGTGCACTGATCAAGGTGTTGGTTTCAATGATCTCAGCGCGGGAGGTGTTGACTAATAGCGACGTGGGTTTCATGCGAGCCAGGTCCGAATGATCAATCGAATTTTTGGTGGTCTCGCTGAGTCTCAAGTGGATCGACAGTACGTCGCAACTTTCGAAGAATACGGCACGGCTAGGCGCAGAAGCGTAACCGGCTAATACAGCCTGTTCCCTTGAACTGTCGCTGCCCCAAACGATCACCTGCATGCCAAATGCACGTCCATAGTTTGCCACCAACTGACCAATTTTCCCGAATCCCCATATACCTAGAACTTTCCCATGCAACTCGCTGCCAATGCCAAAATTGGCCGGCATTGAACCGGCCTTGAGTCCTGACTGTTGCCATGCACCATGTTTCAAGTTGCCAATGTATTGGGGTAACCTGCGCATGGCCGCAAGAATCAGCGCCCACGTCAATTCTGCCGGTGCAACACCAGACCCTACCCCTTCGGCGACCGCAATGCCCTTTTCGGTACAGGCCAGCACATCTAGGTGTGTTCCCAACCGTCCGGTCTGGGAAATCATCTTCAATTTCGGGAGCTTTTCGATCAACTGTCGGTTGATATACGTTCTCTCACGAATCAAGATGATGACATCTGCATCTTTTAGCCTGACCGATAGTTGACCAATTCCCTTTACAGTATTGGTGTATACCTTGGCTTGGTAGCTGTCCAGCTTTGCAGCGCACTCGAGTTTACGAACGGCATCTTGATAATCATCCAATATCACGATATTCATGGACGCCATTGTGCCTTGTCGGCGCGTCGCGTCGAATGCTATTGAGGGAAGTGCGGCGGTTGACTATTCGTTCGCTATCAGCGTTGAACTACTTCACATGCAGCCAAACGATCCAACTCCGCACATACGTCAGCCATACGACCTGAAATAACCATGCGCCCGACACAGGTCCGCCCCTGACCTGCCTCGACCACGTGAACCACACGCAGGGGTTTAGTTGTGGTGACCTCGCTTGCCCTGCCGCTGGTCGACCCCAGGTTGCCTGGTATCGGTTCAGGATCAATTTGCCGAGCACCAGGTGGAGTAGATGAGGACTGTCGTTGAGTGGACGGGTCACCACGACCACTATTGCGAAACAGGTTCTGCAATGATTCGAAAAATCGCGACTGTAAAAATAGACCAATATTCATTTTGAAATAGACCTGTTAACTCACATGAGCATGGTGTTGCGGATCAATCCGACTGCAAGTCCCTCAATTTCGAACGGCTCACCGGGCTCAACGACAATGGTTTGGTAGTCTGGGTTTTCCGGATGCAATTCAATTAAATGTTTGTTACGTCGGAATCGCTTTACCGTGACTTCATCACCCAGTCTAGCGACGATGATTTGCCCGTTTTTTGCTTCCTTGGTTGCCTGAACCGCCAGTAAGTCGCCGTCCATGATCCCCGCATCTCGCATTGACATCCCGCGCACCTTCAACAGGTAGTCAGGTTGGCGTTGAAACAAGCTGTTTTCAACATAATAGGTTTGATCGACGTGTTCCTGGGCGAGAATAGGTGACCCTGCGGCGACTCTGCCAATCAGTGGCAGAGCCAGTTGAGCCAACCCGGGAAGCGGCAACGAGAATTGCTTGAATCGTGACTCATTGATAGAGCGAAGCGCGTCACTCTTGAGGCGGATGCCGCGCGAGGTACCGCTAACCAGTTCGATGACGCCTTTTCGGGCCAGGGCTTGGAGGTGTTCTTCCGCTGCGTTTGCTGATTTAAATCCGAGTTCATTTGCAATTTCCGCGCGGGTTGGTGGAGCTCCTGTGCGCGCAATGGCGCTTTGGATCAAATCTAGTATTTGCTGTTGCCGCGCGGTAAGTTTTGGACTTTCAAGCATGTTGACTCCTGGTGTTGGGTCGTTGAGGCTGGATATCTGTACACACTGTTATCGTATCCAGCTACTGTATTTTTGACCAGGTTTTAATAATTTGCAAGTGGAAGTGACAGATATGAATAAAAAAGTGGTTTTTTTGGGCATGGGTGGCACGATTGCCGGTCGGTCAGAGTCCGCATATGACAATGTTGGTTACAAAGCAGGTCAAATTGGGCTGGCGCAATTGCTCGCTGCCATCCCTTCCCTCGGCTCTCTACTTGCGGGACAGGGCTTTGAGTCGGAGCAGGTTGCGCAGTGCGACAGTAAGGATATGGGGCACACCCAATGGCATCAACTTGCTTCACGCGCCTATCATCATTTGGCTCAACCCGATGTTGGTGGTTTGGTTGTGACGCATGGAACGGATACGTTGGAAGAGACAGCGTTTTTTTTATCGTGTGTTTTGCCTGCTAGCCTCTTGGCTACGAAGGCTGTCGTATTGACTTCTGCCATGCGGCCAGCCTCATCACTGGCTCCAGACGGTCCGCAAAACTTGTTGGATGCAGTTGCTGTTGCGCTATCCCATGATTCCAGTGGTGTTTGCACAGTTTGTGCCGGAAAGATTCACTCGGCACGGGATGTACAAAAGGTTCATCCGTATCGAATTGACGCCTTTGATTCTGGTGACACTGGCCCCTTGGGTTTCGTCGAGGAAGGACGAGTGCGCTGGGTACATCGTCGTGTCAACGATTCACTGGAATTACAAGGTTTTCCTTTGATTCAGTTAACCGAATCAACCTGGCCGCGTGTTGAAATTGTGATGAGTCATGCGGGCACTACCGGCGCGATTGTGCGCGCAATGTGCGGTGTTTTTGAGGCAGACCCTTTGCGCGGCCTTGTAGTTGCCGGAACCGGCAACGGCACCGTTCATGCAGATCTGCTCGACGCGTTGCGCCAAGCGCAGACACAAAACATCAGAATCATGTTGTCTACGCGTTGCTCGCAAGGTTGCGTGGTTGCGGGACCCACTATTTCGGAGTTTGAAAGCGCCAACGGCCTTTCACCTGTCAAGGCTCGCATCGCCCTGATGTTGAGTTTGATGCTGTAAATGCGGGTCACAAGGTGGCCCGCATCATGCAGCTCGAGGTTCTCTAGCTCTCCAGTGCCTCAAACACGCGGGTTTTGATGACATCGACATCACCCATGCCACTAACTGCTCTGTATTTTGGAGCATGAGTGGCATCTTTTGCAGCCCAATCGGAGTAGTAGTCGACCAATGGACGCGTTTGGGCACTGTAGACGTCCAGTCGGTTCTTGACAGTCGCCTCCTTGTCATCGTCCCTTTGTATCAATGGCTCACCGGTCACATCGTCAGCGCCCTCAACTTTGGGTGGGTTGAACTTGACATGATAGGTACGTCCGGATGCCGGATGTGAGCGTCGCCCACTCATTCGCTCAATGATGGCTTCAAAGGGGACATCGATTTCCACGACATAGTCCAGCATCACACCGGCAGCCTTCATGGCATCGGCCTGTGGAATGGTGCGTGGGAATCCATCGAACAGAAAGCCATTTGCGCAGTCTGACTGAGTCAAACGTTCCTTCACCAAATTGATGATCAGATCGTCACTGACCAATCCGCCCGCCGCCATGACAGCCTTCGCTTCCAGACCCAGCGCACTACCGGCCTTGACGGCGGCGCGCAGCATGTCCCCGGTGGAAATTTGCGGGATGCCATATTTTTGACAAATGAATGTGGCTTGAGTGCCCTTGCCCGCGCCTGGCGCGCCCAACAGGATGAGTCTCATGAATACCCTCGGATAAAACAAAAAAACCGAACGCATGGCGCTGACCTACTATGGCATAGCCCAGTCGCACGCCTACTGCCCCAAGAATAGCATGGACCGGTTTCAGGTTAGCTTACAGTGTCGCGCTAAGCGGTTCGAAAGAGCGCGCGGACTCTGTCCAAGTCTTCGGGAGTATCTACCCCTGACCCTGGTGCCCGGGTGCTGATATGCACAGCAATTCGGTATCCGTGCCAAAGGGCGCGCAATTGTTCCAGTGATTCTGTCAGTTCAACGGGTGCTTGGGCAAGGCGGGGAAACTGGCGTAGGAAGCCAGCACGATACGCATAAATTCCGATATGGCGCAATGGGCATGGTGACGGAAGGTGATGAATGCCTTGCGCAAATTCGTCTCGCCACCAGGGTATGGGAGCGCGACTAAAATACATTGCCATGCCAGTCGCATCCAGTACCATCTTGACCACATTGGGGTTGATAAAGTCCGATGTTGTCTCGATATCGTGTGCAGCGGTGCTCATGGTCGCTTCTGGACGGCTGAGCAAAAGTGCTGCTACCGCTTGTACCAGCGTGGGGTCAATGAGTGGCTCATCCCCCTGCACATTGACCACAATCGCATCGTCGCCCAAACATAACAATTGAACCGCCTCAGCCAGACGATCACTGCCTGACAGGTGGTCCTGGCGGGTGAGTATCGCTTCAACTCCATAGTGATCGCAGGCATCGATGATTGACTGACTGTCGCCTGCCACCACAACGCGAACCTCGCGTGATACGCCAGCCTGCACCCGCTGCGCAACCCGCACCACCATGGGGATGCCCGCGATATCAGCCAGAGGTTTATTTGGAAGGCGGCTTGACGCAAGGCGCGCCGGAATTAGCACGGTGTAGTGCATCAGGCGTTTTTGGTCGACTCGAGTTCTTCGTCGCTTAGTGGGCGAGCCTCGTTTTCAAGTAAGACAGGAATGCCATCGCGTACCGGGTAAGCCAGTCGTGCACTGCGCGAAATTAGCTCCTGTCTTTCTCGGTCGAATTCCAGGTGACCCTTCGTTACGGGGCAAACAATGAGTTCAAGCAATCTAGTGTCCATCTGTTAATGATAGCTGGGCTGGATAGATCGTTGAGAGGTGGTCCTGAAGTGCGCTAAAAAAAGCAGACTCTGGTTCAAAAACAAGCGAAACGCTCCATGCGCTTGGGACAATTGCCCATAGCTTTACTGCATCTTTATCTGTGCAAATGAGGCTGTAGCCCTCGCTGATACTGGATATATTGCTATCAAAATAGTAATGATCCGGTAACCCAAGTGTTTGTGACAAATGCAATCCATTGGCACGCAACATGCCAAAGAATGACTCTGGCGTCGCGATTCCGGCGATCGCCATCAGGGGTTTTACAGTTGTCTCAGACAGGGCCGACAAAGCAACGGTGGTGCCGTCTTGCCTGCGAGCAACGGGGGAAAGGCTGCGACGCGCACGGAAGCCTGAAATGGCCGGGCGCACTCCGGTGTGCAACACAAGCAAGCTTTCATCGCCTTGCCCTGCACATCGTAATGCACGCCGAGGCCAGGGTTCGCGCAGTGGCCCAGCGGGCAACAACCAGCCGTTGCCACAACCCCGGTCATCAAACACACAAATTTCCAAATCCCGGTAAAGGGCATAGTGTTGCAGCCCATCGTCGCAGACCAGAATATCGGTGAGTGGATATTTGGCAAGCAAGGCCGCAGCCGCCGCATAACGTGTGCTCGCAACAAAAACGCAGGCCTGGGTCAGCCGCTGTATGAGTACCGGCTCGTCACCTACGTCCCGCGGCAACGAGTCAGGCAAAACCTCTTGGCAAGTGGTTCCGATACGTCCGTAGCCACGGGAAACAACACCGACCTTGAAGCCATGCGTTCGCAAATATTGAACGACCGCAATCACTGTTGGCGTCTTTCCAGCTCCGCCTGCAACTGCATTTCCGACCACAATCACAGGCACCTTTAACCGTTCAGTCTTCAGAATACCATGAGAATACAGCCGGCGACGTACCAAGACGATCCCGCGAAACAGCAAAGAAAAAGGGTACAACACTCTGGCGAGAGGCCCTTTATTTGACCATGCAGCTGTGACGGCTTTTTGTAGTCTGTGCCATCTGAAGCGCTCCATGTTGCTATCGAGCACCCGCTTGTGCCGATGATTGGGTGGCAAAAGTGATCTGATTTAACCCCGATCGCCGAGCCGCCTCCATGACCGTAATGACTGACTGGTGTTTTGCGCTGGCATCTGCGCTGATGATGACGACCGTGTCTTTTCCTGCCTTGGCGCCTTCCACCAGCGCGATGGCGACGCTTTCCACACTGCGACCGGCAACAGGCACGCGGTTGATGCTGTAGGAGCCATCGGCGGTGACGGCGACAATGACTTCCTTTGCATAATCCCGTTGCGCATCGGTGTCAGCAACCGGCAGTTTTAGCTGCATTTCGGTGAATTTGCTGTAGGTGGTGGACAGCATAAGAAAGATCAGGACCACCAGCAATACATCTATAAATGGAATCAGGTTGATCTCGGGCTCATCCTGTTTGCGTGATCGGAAATTCATGGCAATTACTTCCGAAATACCTTGAGATGGCGCGCTAAATGCTCAGCTGACAACTCAAGTGTCAACAGGTAGGCATCAACGCGAGCGCGAAAGTACCGCCAAAAAATCAGCGACGGAATGGCGACGATCAATCCGAAAGCCGTGTTGTAAAGAGCAATCGATATGCCGTGGGCGAGTTGGGCAGGGTTGCCGCCCGTGGATCCGCCAGGAGCCTGAGAACCGAAAATTTCGATCATGCCCACAACGGTGCCAAACAATCCCATCAAAGGAGCCGCCGAGGCGATAGTGCCCAATGCACTCAACCGTTGCTCAAGGCGGTGCGCAACAATCCGGCCCGTACTCTCCATGGTCGCCCGTAAGTCATCCTCGGTGCAGCGGGCATCAGAGTTGATGGCGCGCAAACCGCTTGCAAGAACTTCACCCAATGCGGAGTTCTTTTCCAGTTGGGACACCACATCCGGGCCGGGAATGGCGGTGCGTGTAACGCTCAACACTTCTTCCAGCAATCGTGGCGGAGCCACCTTGGCGTCCTTGAGACTAAGAAACCGGTCAATAACAATGGCCAGGGCCAAAATGGAGCTGGCAATCAAGGGCCAAATCGGCCAACCAGCGGCTTGTATGATTGAAAACAAATGGACTCTCCGAGCGGATGCAATGCTTGGTTATTATGGCGCAGCGCAATTTAGGCATTCGTTCATGTCGCGTGCGGACCCGCACTGTGCACAATTGGCACTTATTCGGACCTTGCATTCGATTGACCTCTAATTGGTTAATGGACGGCAATTCCAGTATCGGAAATTTAATGGAGTCGATGACTTACAGCAAGTGTTGGATTGTTCGGCGGAGCTGTCGCTTTACCGGGGCGCGCAATCAAAGCGCCGAATTTATCGGCCGTTTGTCCGCGGCTGTATTGGTTGGCGCCTGCCATGCTTGATGCTCGACATATTGGTCCGACAGACCATGTGTGGCAGGTTGGCGCCTTGTGTCACGCCATCGCCGATGCAATTGATGTGCGTTTCAATCCGGTAACGGTAGATGGCGAGATCAGTGGTTTTGCACAGGCCTCTAGCGGGCACTGTTACTTCACGCTAAAGGATGGAAGTGGCCAGTTGCGCTGCGCGATGTTTCGTCGGGTTGCTTCGTTGCTGAAATTTGGTCCGCGTGATGGTGATCGGGTCGAGATTCGCGGTCGACTAGGGGTCTACGAGGCACGCGGTGAACTCCAATTGATCGTGGAAAGTTTGCGTGTATCAGGACAGGGTACGCTGTTTGAACAATTTTTGCTTCGCAAAGCCAAGCTGGAAAAAGAAGGCCTTTTTGACAGTTCGCGCAAGCGGCCATTGCCTGCATCGCCGCGTGGCGTTGGGGTGGTAACTTCATTGGGCGCCGCTGCATTGCACGATGTTGTGACGACATTGCAACGCCGTGTACCTCACATTCCCGTCGTGCTGGCACCTGCGTCAGTTCAGGGTGAAGGCGCACCACAGGAATTGTCTGAGGCACTTTGCGCCCTTTATCAGCTGACAGGTGAGTCTGCAGGTGCGAAGACGGCAGCAGTGGATGTTATTTTGCTCGTACGTGGTGGTGGATCGATTGAAGATTTGTGGGCGTTTAATGACGAGACGCTGGCACGTATGATTGCGCGTAGCCCCGTTCCGATTATTTGCGGCGTTGGACATGAAACGGACTTCACGATCGCCGATTTTGTGGCCGATTTGCGTGCGCCGACACCGACAGCTGCAGCGGAACTTGTCTCGATTCCCAACTCTACATGTTTAGAGAAGGTGGATGAACTGGGTTACCGCATGCGACGTAACCTGGTCAATTACGACGATCGGGAAAGTCAGCGTCTTGACCTGGCGTCATCTCGGCTAGGGCGACCGTCTGCATTGGCACAGCGCCAGCGATTGGTGCTTGGGTCCGCCGCACAACGGCTGCGGCATGGCGTGAACTTGGCGTTACTTGGTAAGCAGTCTGATGTGATCCGATCGGATGGCAAGGTATTGCCCGCGTTGGAGCACGCCATTGAGCGCCAGCGCAATCGCATACAGCGGGCAGCGCTACGACTTGGCTTGCTCGACCCAGCCTTGGTGTTGCGGCGCGGTTACGCATGGCTGACCTTTGAGGACGGTCGTACTTTGACCAGTACGGCCCAGGCCGTTCCCGGTGCGAAGGTGCGCGCAAGCCTTACAGACGGTACGGTCGACTTGACCATCACAAACGGCAATGCAATTTAATTTCTACAATTGGTATTTCTGTTAATCAACTGAGAGGATTCCATGGAACATACCCTGCCTGCTTTGCCTTACGCGATCGATGCGCTGGCACCTGCCTATTCCAAAGAGACTTTGGAGTTTCACCATGGCAAACATCACAACGCGTACGTGGTTAACTTGAATAACTTGCAAAAAGGTACAGAGTTTGAGTCAATGTCGCTCGAGGAAATCGTCAAAAAGTCGAGTGGTGGCATTTATAACAATTCAGCGCAGATATGGAACCATACTTTTTTCTGGAACTGCATGAAGCCCAATGGTGGTGGTGAGCCCGTCGGTGCGCTTGCTACAGCCATACTTGCCAAATGGGGGAGCTACGCCGCATTCAAGGAGGCGTTCGTGAAGTCTGCAGTTGGTAACTTTGGATCTGGGTGGACATGGCTGGTCAAAAAGCCAGATGGATCTGTGGATATTGTCAATATGGGAGCAGCGGGAACGCCGCTGACTACTGCGGACAAGGCGTTGTTTACGGTCGACGTTTGGGAGCATGCCTATTACATTGACTACCGCAATTTGCGCCAGAAATTCGTTGAGACGTTTCTGGAGAAGTTGGCAAATTGGGGCTTTGCCGAAGCCAATTACGCATAAGCGATTCGCAATGATGCCTGGCCGACCAAGGGTCGGCTTTTTTATTGGGTAAAAGGTCGACCAGTGATTTTTGCACCAGCTTTAACGCCCTTTTTCGCAAACCAACCCTGATTCATTTCCAACACAAAGCGGACTGGTTTTGCCGAGCAATGTGAATCGGTTGTTTGCGGTTTCATGTCTTCCAGATTGACGATTGTTCCGTCGTCAGAAACGAAGGCGGCGGTTAGTGGCAACAACGTGTTTTTCATCCAGAAACATTGACGACTCGGGCTCTCGAAGACGAAGAGCATGCCTTCATGTTGCGGCATTTCTTTTCGGAACATGAGTCCGACTTCCTTTTGCTGCGGGGAAACGGCCAATTGGGTGTCAATCTGGTGGATACCTACCGACAGAGTCGTTCGCGGCAATTGGGTCTGTGCCGTTTCCTGTGCTTCGCAAGCTGTGTACCCCACGAACAAAAACGCTAGCGTCGCAGTGAAAGTGGTTCTCATGATCTTCATGTATGGCCAAATGACAAAAAATGCGCGCACCCGCGAGTGTTCAGGTCGAGGCGAATGTCACTTCTTTGCGGCCTTCCTGGCTTTGCGCTTTGCTTTGGTAACCTTTTTGGCGGGCGTCTTTGACTTTGCAACTTCCTTGACAGGCGCTGGAGCCACTGCTGGCGCAGTTTGCGGCGCTAGAGTCGGTTGGATTGCTGGGACTGCGGTTTGCGCGACGGCAGCGGTTGACAAGAAGAAGGTCAGGATGAGTGGAAAAAGTCTTTTCATTGTGAATATTCCGAAAAATTGAGAAATATTGAAGCGAAGATTATGCGGCATCGCCGAGCGGACTTAAGCGCGCGAACTGGCGCTCGAGCATAGACAGAATTCAGTAACTTTTTAGGAATAGAATTTATGCACTTTTAGAAGCACAACTTCTCAGGTAATTGCGATCCCACTATTCAAAGGAGACCATTTTTCCATGTACCAGCACATCAAAGTTCCAGCCGAAGGCCAAAAAATAACCGTCAATGCGGATATGTCCTTGAACGTGCCCGACCAGCCGATCATCCCTTATATCGAAGGGGACGGAACGGGCTTCGACATTACTCCTGTGATGTTGAAAGTGGTGGATGCTGCTGTTGCCAAGGCTTATGCGGGCAAACGCAAGATTCACTGGATGGAAGTATTTGCTGGCGAGAAGTCGACTAATGTGTACGGTCCTGACGTCTGGTTGCCTGAAGAAACCCTGCAAGCTCTACGCGAGTATGTGGTTTCCGTCAAAGGCCCTTTGACGACACCAGTCGGTGGCGGCATCCGGTCCCTGAATGTCGCGTTGCGGCAGGAGTTGGACCTGTATGTCTGCCTGCGGCCGATTCAATATTTTGATGGTGTTCCAAGTCCCGTCAAAGAGCCGCATAAGACCAATATGGTGATCTTCCGTGAAAATTCTGAAGATATCTATGCGGGCATTGAATTCGAGGCAGAGAGTGAAAAAGCCAAGAAATTGATCAAGTTCCTGCAAGATGAGATGGGTGTTACGAAAATTCGTTTTCCAAAGACGTCGGGAATCGGCATCAAGCCTGTTTCTCGCGAAGGTACCGAGCGTTTGGTTCGCAAGGCGATTCAATACGCGATTGACAACGACAAGCCCAATGTGACCATTGTGCACAAAGGCAACATCATGAAGTACACCGAAGGTGGATTCCGTGACTGGGCCTACGGTCTCGCACAAAAGGAATTCGGCGCTGAACTGATTGATGGTGGCCCATGGTGCAAGTTCAAGAACCCCAAATCGGGCAAAGATATCGTGGTTAAGGACAGTATTGCTGATGCGTTCTTGCAGCAAATTCTGTTGCGCCCAGTTGAATACAGTGTTATTGCAACCCTCAATTTGAACGGCGATTACATTTCTGATGCATTGGCGGCACAGGTTGGAGGTATTGGAATTGCGCCCGGTGCCAACCTGTCGGATTCGGTTGCCTGCTTTGAAGCGACCCATGGAACGGCTCCCAAGTACGCAGGCAAGGACTATGTGAATCCCGGCTCCGAAATTCTCTCTGCTGAGATGATGTTGCGGCACATGGGGTGGTTGGAGGCTGCAGATTTGATCATTAGTTCCATGAAGAAGTCGATTAACAGCAAGAAAGTAACTTATGATTTTGCACGCCTAATGGACGGTGCGACGCAAGTGAGTTGCTCAGGATTTGGTCAAGTCATGATTGACAATATGTAATAGCATATAAAGGCCGCTAAGGGCCTACAACCAAGAACCCTAAGTCGTTGATTCACTTAGGGTTTTTCTTTTCTAGCCACAAGGAACGCTAAGGACTGCCAAATATATTTACACCATACGTTACACCATATGTTCTAATTTAGGCTTCCAAGCAGGAACTTATGGTGTAAATCATGGTGTATTCCCCCCGAACAGTGAACTACAAGCTTGACGACAAAAAGATCAAAGCAGCAAAGCCAAAGAACAAGCCGTACCCCATGACGGATGGTGGTGGGCTATTCCTTGAAGTATTGGTCAGCGGGTCAAAAGTATGGCGTTACGCCTACATGGTCGAAGGCAAACGGGGAAAGGTCACTATAGGTACTTACCCGGCAATTGGCATCAAGGCGGCACGGGATGCCCATGAGGCATTTATGTCGGAATTGGCGAACGGGTCTGACCCGGCCAGGAAAAAACAGATTGCAAAGGATGAACGGGAAAAGCAAGCCGCGCAAGATTCAACATTTGAAACCTTCGCCCGTGTTTGGTTTGCTGAAAAGCTGGCGCACGCTACGGCCCGCACGAAAAAGCAAAATCTTGCTTGGATGGTCAACGATGTGTTTCCCGCGATTGGTGCGATTCGTCTTGGCGACGTGCATGCCAGCGACGTGCTGAAGCTGTTGGAGTCAATGCGCAACACACCAACCAAGGCAAACAACATCCGGGCAATCATTGAGCGGGTGTACCAGTATGCCGCGCAAAAATTACTGGTCACCTACAACCCAGCGACACCCATGCAGGGGCTAATCGACAAACCACCGGCAAACCATTACATGCCACTGGCACCGGCTGAAGTCCGAGGTTTTCTTGAAGCGGTTCGTACTTGTGGTGCACACCTTGGCACCCGACTGGCGGTTGAGTTTCTGATGTTGACGGCAGTCAGAAAGGACAATGTTTGCAAGGCAAGGTGGGAGCACTTTGACTTTGCGGCTAAGACCTGGACCATACCTGGACGCACCGTGGGTGGCAATGGGTTTATGAAGATGCCCCAGCCCCACACCGTTTACCTGTCACGGCAAGCGCTGGAACTGTTGGAACGAGCGCGGCAATTGTCAGGTGCCTCTGAATGGGTTTTTTCGTCTGTCCATAAATCAACGTTGCCAATGGCGGATGTTGCGATAAATCACTTATTTGCAAGGCTGCGGGCCACGGGTGATATCACTGAAGTCTTTAAACCGCATGGATTGCGCAGCACAGCATCCACCATGATGAATGAGCATGGAATCGCACCGGACGTGGTGGAAGCGATATTGGCGCACAAGGAGCGCAATACAACGCGGGGCAGCTACAACCATGCGACCTACACCAAGGCCGTCACAGAGGCGCTGCAATGGTATGCGGACCACCTGGACAAGCTGGTGAAGGGCGCGGACGTGATCCAGTTCAAGGCGGCGTAAGTAGATGCACAACGAGTATGGGGAAAAGAAAATTGGCTGGCGACATGTTCATTTCAAGGTATCAAAGGTATCAAAGGTATCTAAGGTGCAAGCCAATATTGGCGGAGGTCTTTGCTGATACCCTATGAAAATGTGAGAGGTATCAAGGGTATTTAAACTTGGACAAAAG
>CAIQBN010000345.1 GCA_903870065.1 uncultured beta proteobacterium
CACAAGCAGCACACCGAATGGCTAGATTGCTCCAACTGTCACCCTGCCATTTTTATTCCCCAAAAGGGAGCCAATGCGATCAGCATGGCCGCGATTCTGATGGGTGAAAAGTGCGGCGTCTGTCACGGCAAAGTTGCTTTTCCAGTGTCGGAATGCAGGCTGTGCCACTCGAAGAAAAAAGACATCGTCCGTCCAGCCGTTGCCCAAACCGCTGCCCCCAAATAACCGGGAGAATTTGTAATGCGACACAAACACCTGTTGATAGCGGCCACATGGCTCGCCGCGCTGGGCCCGCTATATTTCCCCGCGCAAGCACAGACCCAGGCGCCCGCCGAGAGCGCAGCCACCCGCTTGCAAGGTGGCAAGGTGGATCGCGAGTCACTGATTTCCAACATGGAGTCGGTTGGCAAGTTGCTTGAATCCTCCTCGGCGGCGCGCCAAATTGAATCCAGCAAAACCGCGATAGCACTTGAGCAACAAGTCAAGGCCCGCGACATCTATGCCAAGGCCAAGGCAGCGCTGGCCGCCGACGACCTGCCGCGCGCATCCCAGTTGCTCTCAGAAGCCAGAAATACTTTTTTTGGTGCCGTTCGACTGGCGGCACCCGAGGAAGTGTCGGCCAGTAAGTTGGAAAGTGATTACAAAGCACGGCTGGAGAGCGTTAACGCACTGTTGGCGGCATACAAACGTGTTGCAACTGAGAAGTCTGGTGCAGCCAAGGGCGTTCCAGAAACCGTTGCGCAAATTGATGTGGGTGTTGCGGCAGCGGCCAAATTAGCACAAGCCTCCAAATTCAAGGAAGGCCGCGTTGAGTTGGACCGGGTATACCTTATTGCCAAAGCCGGCATCAGCAGTTTGCGCAGTGGCGACACCTTGGTGCGTTCACTGAACTTCGCCACCAAAGAAGAAGAATACGTCTATGAGGTAGACCGCAACAACACGCACCAGATGCTGATTGAGGTCCTGGCTTCAGAAAAGCGTTCAGACAGCATGGTTCAAAAATTCATTGCCGCTGCCAAAGTATTGCGCACAGAAGCAGACACCGCAGGTCAGCGTAAAGATTTTGTGAACGGAATCCGACTTCTCGAGGAGTCCACTGCCGAATTGGTGCGTGCGATCCGTGGTGCGGGCATCTACATACCCGGTTGACGGCCGGATTCACGTGATCAGCAGATTTGCAGTCAGCCTGCTGATCTGCTGTCTAGCGGGTCTCGTTTTTGCGCAGGGTCAATGGGAACCCTTGCGAAAGGATGGCTTGCACGATCCCAAAAACCCGGCCCTCAAGGACCTGCAGGAACCCGCTGCGGCGCTTTCCGCCTTGCCACCGGATACCGCCGGAAACATGGTTCGCTGGGTCACCGCCATTCAAGCCGGCGTCATCAAGCCGCGCGCCAGTATCAAAGGGGCTACGCCGCGCACTTTGGATCAGGACATTTTGCTTAACCTCAAAGGCGGCATGCCAATTGTGCTGTTTCCCCATGGGCGGCACACGGAGTGGCTAGACTGTGCAAA
>CAIQBN010000346.1 GCA_903870065.1 uncultured beta proteobacterium
GAGCGCAAAGAGGTGCAGCAGAACTTCCCCGTCAAAACCGGCGAGACCGCGTTTCTGTTCCTGCAGCACTTCGTGAAGTCACTCAAGGCTGGTGGCCGCGCCGCCATCGTTATCAAGAACACGTTTCTGAGCAACACCGACAACGCCAGTGTCTCTTTGCGCAAGCTGCTGTTGGAGAGCTGCAACCTGCACACCGTGCTGGACTGCCCCGGCGGTACCTTCCAAGGTGCGGGTGTCAAAACCGTGGTGCTGTTCTTTGAGAAGGGCGCGCCCACGCGCAAGGTCTGGTTCTACCAGTTGGACGTGGGCCGCAACATGGGCAAGACCAACCCGCTCAACGATACCGACCTGGTGCCGTTCATAGAAGCGCAAAAGACCTTCGCCGACACCGCGCAGAGCTGGTCGGTGGATGTGACGGCAGTAAACGCCAGCACGTTTGACCTGTCGGTCAAGAACCCGAACGGTGGCGAAGTGGTGGCCCACCGCAGCCCGCAGGACATCATGGACGAGATTGCAGCACTGGACGCTGAGGCCGCCGAGGTGTTGGCATCGATTCGGGAGCTGCTGTGAGAGATATTGAATTCATAGCTGCTTGCGCATGTTCTGCAGGGGCTAGAGGCCGATTTTTCTTGAGTTTTCTCCATAGACAACCGGCAGCGGTGTTGGGGACTTTGGCATGAAGGCGGGATGGCAAATAAAGCCGCTCGCCGAACTTTGCGAGGTTTTTGGTGACGGTGATTGGATCGAGAGCAAAGACCAGTCAGCAAATGGCGTCCGATTGATTCAAACCGGGAACGTCGGCGAAGGTGTATTCAAAGATCGCGGTGAGAAGGCTCGCTACATATCGGAGGAAACTTTCAAACGCTTGCGCTGCACCGAGATATTTGAGGGAGATTGCCTCATTTCGCGGCTGCCCGATCCAGCTGGGCGAAGCTGCATTCTTCCTGATACGGGGGAGCGGATGATCACAGCTGTTGACTGCACGATTGTTCGGTTCAACGCAAAGCAAGCACTTCCGGGGTTCTTCAACTATTACACGCAATCTCGCGACTATCTCAGCACGGTTGATGGAGAAACGACGGGCACCACGAGAAAACGTATCAGCCGGAGCAAGCTGGCTGAAGTGTCCATCCCCGTCCCCCCACTCCCCGAACAGCAACGCATCGTCACCCTCCTCGACGAAGCCTTTGACGGTATCGCCACCGCCAAGGCCAATGCTGAGAAGAACCTGCAGAATGCGCGGGGCATTTTTGAGAGTCATCTCCAGTCAGTGTTTACGATGGGTGGCGCTGAGGTTCCTGAGAAGCGATTGGACCAAATTGCAAATTTCAGCAGCGGAGGGACTCCTACGAAAAGTAATGACGATTATTGGACCGGTGATATCCCATGGATCTCTGGACGGGATATGAAGTCAACTAGGCTTCATGACTCCGTCTTACATATTTCTCAAAATGCGGTTGACTCATCCGCTACCCGACTCGCACCACCTGGAACACTATTAATTTTGGTGCGAGGGATGGGGCTCGCACATGGTGCGCAAATTGGGGAGTTGATGGTTCCATGCGCCTTCAATCAAGATATTAAAGGTATCCACCCTGCACCCGGAATAGTTCCCCGATACCTTCTCTTTGCGCTTAAAGAGCGCATAAATTCAAGCGACTCGGTTATGAGCAATGCGGCGCACGGGACTTTGAAAATTGATTCCGGTGAACTTATGAAGGTGCAGATTCCCGTTCCTTCAGAGGTAAATCAAAAGGTGATAGTCGAAACAATCGATGCTTTAGCGTTGGAAACGAAAAACCTCGAAGTCATCTACCAACAAAAGCTCACCGCCCTCGACGACCTGAAAAAGTCCCTGCTGCACCGCGCCTTCAACGGCGACTTGTGAGAGAACATGCGCCATGAACGAAGCCGAAACTCGTGCCGAACACATTGACCCCGCGCTAAAGGCCGCTGGCTGGGGCGTGGTGGAAGGCTCGCGCATCCTGCGGGAGCACTGCATTACGCTGGGACGCTTGCAGGGTGGCGGCAAAAGGGCCAAAGGGGACATTGCGGACTACGTGCTGGTTTACCGCAACACCAAGATTGGTGTGGTGGAAGCCAAGGCGTGGGACAAGCATTACACCGAGGGTGTGGGCCAGGCCAAAAGTTATGCAGCCAAGCTGGCGGTGCGGTTCACCTATTCGACAAACGGCCAGCAGATTTACGGCATCGACATGGCTACCGGCACGGAAGGCGATATTGCGGCCTTCCCTACCCCAGACGAACTGTGGGCGCAGACCTTTGCCGAGGCCAATGCCTGGCGCGACCGTTTTGCAGCCATCCCGTTTGAGGACAAGGGCGGCACTTGGCAGGGGCGGTACTACCAGGACGTGGCGATCACGCGGGTGCTGGAAGCGATTGCCTCCGGGCGCGATCGGATTCTTTTGACGCTGGCCACCGGCACCGGGAAAACTTTCATTGCGTTCCAGTTGGCCTGGAAGCTGTTCCAGAGCCGTTGGAATCTGAGTGGCGAACCCATTCGGCGGCCACGGGTGCTGTTCCTGGCTGACCGCAACATCCTGGCCGACCAGGCCTACAACGCGTTTTCGGCATTCCCGGACGATGCGCTGGTGCGGATTGATCCGGCAGACATCAAGAAAAAAGGGCGCGTCCCGAAAAATGGCAGCATCTTTTTTACAATATTCCAGACCTTCATGAGCGGGCCAGGCGGTGCGCCCTACTTTGGCGACTACCCGGCTGACTTCTTTGACATCATCATCATTGATGAGTGTCACCGGGGTGGCGCAAATGACGAGGGAAGCTGGCGGGGCATCTTGGATTACTTTGCACCGGCCGTGCAGTTGGGCCTGACTGCCACGCCCAAACGCACGGGCAATGCCGACACTTATGCCTACTTTGGCGACCCGGTGTATGTGTATTCGCTCAAGGACGGCATCAACGATGGCTTTCTGACCCCCTTCAAGGTCAAGCAAATTGCCACCACACTGGATGAATACGTCTTCACACCCGATGACGCGGTGATCGAGGGCGACGTGGAGGCCGGTAAGCGCTACGAAGAAAAGGACTTCAACAAGATCATTGAGATCAAGGAGCGCGAGGCCTACCGGGTCAAGTTGCTGATGGAGATGGTCGACCAGCGCGAAAAAGCCATTGTTTTCTGCGCCAATCAAACCCATGCCATGGCGACTCGGGATCTGATCAACCAGGCGGCCACCAGCAAAGACACTCTGTATTGCGCACGCGTGACGGCCAATGATGGCAAGCTGGGAGAACAGCACCTGCGTGACTTCCAGGACAACGAAAAAACCATCCCTACGGTTCTGACGACCTCCCAGAAGCTGTCCACCGGGGTGGATGCACGCAACGTGCGCAATATTGTGCTGATGCGCCCCGTCAACTCCATGATTGAGTTCAAGCAGATCATCGGGCGCGGGACGCGCCTGTATGACGGCAAGGACTACTTCACCATCTACGACTTTGTACGCGCGCACCACCACTTCAATGATCCGGAGTGGGATGGTGATCCGATCGAGCCGGATCCACCTGGTGGTGGTGGTGGTGGTGGCGGTGGGGGTGGCAATGGTGAGCCCAAGCCACCAGGTCCGATGCCCGAGCCACAACCGCCAGTGGTCAAGATCAAGATCAAATTGGCGGATGGCAAAGCCAGATCAATTCAAAGCATGACGGCTACTACGTTCTGGAGTGCTGACGGCAAACCCATGTCTGCAGCGCAGTTCTTGGAAAGCCTGTTTGGCACGTTGCCGGAGTTCTTTAAAGATGAAGACGAGCTGCGAGAACTGTGGAGTGCACCGGATACCCGCCGCAAATTGCTGGAAGGCCTGGCCGAGAAGGGTTTTGGAAAAGAGCCTTTGGCAGAGATGCAGAAAGTGATCGAAGCCCAAAGCAGCGATCTGTTTGACGTCCTGGCTTATGTGGCCTTTGCCTTGGCACCACAGACCCGTGCCGCACGGGCGGCCATGGCCAAAACGGAAGTGCACCAGCAGTTCACCGATAGGCAGCAAGCGTTTGTGGATTTTGTGCTGGCACAGTATGTCAAGGAAGGCGTCGAGGAACTGGATGCTGAAAAGTTGACGCCCCTGCTACGTCTTCGGTACAACAACGCCATTGCGGATGCTTTAGCTGATCTTGGTAGTGCTGACCAGATCCGCAACGTGTTTGTGGGGTTTCAGAAGTACTTGTATGAGGTGCACCCCTGAAGGAGTAGGCGCACTGGGTGTTGTTCTGAATAACACCCAGCGTGGCGCAGGACTCAAGGGGCGCACTGAGTGTGTGCAGCAGAGCTGGTGGTGTGTGCCGGGAAAGCTTTGCAAGAATAGTTTATTGAATTAATGATTTGATGATGGCATTAAATCATTAATTCAATTCGGCATAGCGGCACGCATTAACGCACGAGGTTGCTTAAACCGAAAACCCAATCATCTTTGCTGAGCGGCGCCATTCCATTTGCAGCAAGTTTTTTTTGAAACTCGTCGCACTGCTTTTCCCAGTCCGCCTTCGCGTTGGTAATTTCTGTTGGAACGTGCATTCGTGCGCGCTCATCCGTATATTCAGGATACCGATGTCGAACTTCTTCAATGATTGTGTAATCAGCTCTTTCAACAAGTTTGTCAATCTTGTATGCGCACCAGTCGGATGACTGAATGAAGATGTGTCTTAAGACTAACTCACGAACTAGCAATCTGTAAGTGCAGTAACACAGGGTCACCACGGCGAGCATTAGGAATAATTCAAGATTGCTGAATTTCATTTTGTGATTTTGATCGTATTCGCTGTCACTTGCTGCGAACGTTTTTTGTATCTGCGCCCAATTTCTCGTTTCACGATGCCGTAGAGCACCCCGACAGTCAACTGCATCACCAGGACAAATCCGCACCCCAAAAGAGTGAAGAACTCGATGCAAAGTAGCTGAATGATTAGATGCACGCGGGGGGTTCTCATATAATTGATATTATGAATTGATGCTATCATTAAATCATCAATTCATAAAGGCTTAGTATGAAGATCGTCTCAGTTCAGAGTCAAAAGGGCGGGGCGGGCAAGTCCACCATCACCGTTCACCTGGCCACCGCCGCTGTGGCGCGCGGCCTGTCAGTCCGAATACTTGATTCAGACGCGCAGAAATCCGCGGTTCTCTGGGCTTCGATGCGCGAAGCTAAGACGCCCGAAGTTTTGCACTGCGAGCCAACCAAGCTGCTCGCTGCAGTTGAAAAAGCACGGCACGACGGGATTGGGCTTGTGATCATTGATAGCCCGCCGAATGCTGGCCCTGATGCTGTCGACATCGCGGCACCAGCCGATTTGATCTTGATCCCGTGTCGACCCGGCGTGTTTGATGTGAGCGCAGTCAAGCGGACGATTGACATAGCCGGAATGGCCAAAAAGCCGTTTTTAGTCGTTTTGAGCGCGTGCCCGCCGCGCGCGCCAGAGATTGCAAAGACACGCGCGGCCTTTGAAGCTGCTGGCGTTCCGGTCGCCGTGGCTGAAATTGAAACGCGCAGAGCCATGGATCGGGCTCTCCAGTATGGCGAAAGCGTCATCGAATTCGAGCCCGAGGGAGAGAGCGCGAAGCAGATTAATCAATTGCTGGCGGAGGTTTTGGCATGAGCAAGAGAAGGGAAAGCAACGCGTTTGCAAATATATTGGGTGTGTCGGCCGCGCCTGCAGCGGTCGTGCCCGAGCAGATCCCCGCAGCGCCGGTCGTGACGGTCGCAACAGAACCAGTGCCACCACGCGGCCGGGGGAGACCGCGTGTGCGCGCCGAGGCACCACAGACAACCACGATTCGACTCTCTGGAGACAACCATCAGAAGGTGCGGCAGCTTGCGCTTCGCGATCGGATACCTATGAATACTTTGGTTCTCACCGCCCTCGCAGACTACTGCGAACGCCGGGGGGTGCGGCTAGATAGTGAATTAATGAATTCGTGATTTAATAAATTCATTAATTGTGTGACATGAACAAGCAAAGCATAGATACGGGACAAGTGCCGTTGACGAAGCGTGCTCAGGACGCTTGGATAAAGCGTGCTGTGAAAAACGGGATGCCGGAAACAGATGCCCGTGATCTCGTCGAAAAAATGGCAGCTATCAAAGTAGAAAAACCATCAAGAACGCGTGCAGCGAAGTCTTCCATGGCCAACGTGAGCGCAAATACTAACCCTGCCGCACCAGGCGATTTCTTTACAGATCAATCATTGCCAATCTCGAATGCAAGCACTGCATTACCAATATCGCCAAAGAAGGCTGAATCGACGGCGGTAGCCGTTGAAATAAGTCAGCTACCGCTGTGGCCGGATGTCATGCGGTCACTCCCCAATGAGCTTTTGCGATCTGCACTCTTCAACGCAAGAAATAAAAATCAACCACGGGTAAACATGAAAAGCGAACCGATCGCTGTGATTGGAGACGGTCGTATCAGTTACCAGGGAGAAGAATTAAGACAGGATGATGAGACTGTATTTCTGCAGCTCGTGCACTTGGCGCGGCAACATCTTGTTGGTCAGCTGGTTGAATTCACTGCCTACTCATTTTGCAAGAGCATTAATTGGCCCATCAACAAACAGAGCTACGAGCGCCTGAAAGAGTGTTTTAAACGCATGCAAGCGTCCGGTCTCGATGTCTATAGCAAGAGACTAGGGCGGGGCGTTAGTCTTTCCATGATCCCTGTGTTTGAATATAAAGACGCTGAAACAGAAAAGTCTTTGCCACGCTGGAGGATAAGAATTGCTCCAGAGTTAGTAGAACTATTTGGGAATAACTATTTCACCCGAATCGAGTGGGCTCAAAGACTACAGCTATCTGTCGGACTAGCAACGTGGCTCCATGGCTATTTGGCAACACATAGGGTGCCTTACCCTATCAAGATTGAAACCATCGCTAAAGGGGCGGGCCTGAAACAAGAAACTACCAAATCTGAGCTTAGAAGACTAATAAAAAAAGCACTTGCAAACTTGGTGGAATGTGGATTTCTGATCGACTTTGAAATCAGTAATGACGTGGTTGCAGTGAAACGCGCTGAACACAAGGTCTAAAGGATGAACAGGCAGAGATCTCTTTTATAAGGCCTCGCAACGACAACTCTTAGGTTTGACCATTGATCTTTGACACATGCTTTTTATACTTTTCTACATGTCGCATTGCGCTCAGCTCGTACTTAAAGCAGAAATTTGAGCACTTCATGGCCACACAAACCTCATTTAGCTATTCAAAAAGCTAGGATTTTTGGTTATCCGCACCGTTAATTTTTGACACATGCCAATTTTTGCAAAAAGTGAAGCTGGGCAAGGCTTTCAGAGCGATTGTGTGCCGATTAAGCTAGTTATCCACACTGCTGATTTTTGACACACGCCAATTTTTGCAAAAAGTGAAGCTGGGCAAGGCTTTCAGAGCGATTGTGTGCCGATTAAGCTAGTTATCCACACTGCTGATTTTTGACACATGGACTACTGATCTTTGACACACAAACTAGTGATTTTTGACACATGGTGATAAACCATGAAACCCAATATCCATGCGGTCTGCAGACTGATCCCAAACACTGCTAACCCTCTTTAACCCTTTCTTTAACCTCTTCGCGCGAGCGCGAGAACAACACGACCCCCTGCCGAGGTCGCCCCCAAGGGGGGCCCACCCTGGCACATCCAAACAGCCTTCAATAGTCCCCCACGGGGGACAAACCAGACCCCCAGGGGCGGCAAGCGCCCCTCAAAAACGCGCTACGCGTCGTTTTAAGGCCTTGTATAAATAAAGGGCTTCGCCCTCGACACAAGGTCTCACCCAACATCCATGTCTATCAAGGGGTTCAAACGGGCGTCAGAGGCGCTCTTTTGTTCTGGCTATGCGTTTGGCAGGGATAGCTCTAAAAGCGTCCTGACCGCGTTCTTCACACCTCCAAAAAATTACCGGGTAATCTACTAAAATTACCCGGTAATTTATTTTGGGCTCATCATGGCAAGAACAAACGCAGAAAACCAGGCTGCATACAAGGCGCGGCACCTCAAAGATGAAAACGGGACCAGCGAACGGCTCGACGTGCTTATCGACTCGTCTGCAAAGCTGGCCTTAAAGCGATTGGCTGCACATTACCGGGTAAGCCAAAGAGTGGTGCTCCAGACACTGATCGGGGACAAGCAAAGCGCTTTGCTGGATACCTTGGATAGTGACCAGCAGAACGCCTTCTACGATGGCAAGCAAATAGGCATTACCGGGAATTGAAATTAGTTGGTAGCTTTGAATTAATACATATTTACTCAAATGCGTTTTTGAATTTTTGAGTAAATAAAGGTTCTATGCAAGTTATCGCGGTACTGAATCAAAAGGGTGCCCCTGAATCTCTACCTCTTGGATTACACCCGCGCTGGCCATATTGGACAGCAGCACGCAGATGAATCCCCAAGTTTTGAAGAAAGCCAAAACCCGAGCAAAGTGTTTGTAGTGTTCTTCAACTGGCATGTCATGCTTGAATTGGATGGTCTTGCCAAATAGTAGTGGGTTGTCTGGTGGTGCAGGGAAGCAAACCCAAGAAATTTCCGCCACCCCATCTATGCAGTTTTAAAAATTTCGCTGGGTGTGGCGCGAGGGGCGCTCGACTGTCTGTCTGTCACTTGATCTATCGGGTCTTATGTTGAGCTGGAGCGCAAATCAACACACGGGCAACTTGCGAATAACTATTGTTTGCGTATGATGCAAACAGTTGTCCGCAGTGCGGACCGGTCTATTTTGCGGGAGGCACCGTCTATATGGCAGAAACAATCGACCACAGCACCCTTTCCCGGCTTGTCGAGGCTGGTGCGGTTCGTGGTGCCCACATCGTGGGACAAATCGGCGGCTGGGCCGTCTTGATCAAGTACGGCATGCATGAGCGGCCATTGGCTGCGCAGCGTAGCAGGCAAGTTCGTCTGTTTCGCAAGTTTGAAACCCTGGTGTCGTATCTCAAGGGCATAGGCATTGCCCGTTTTGATGTGGATGCGGCCAACTACGACACGACCGTGGCGACCACCAGCCGCAGGCCAGACCGGGCAGAGGCATTAAAGCGTGCCCATGAGGCCGTGGCCTATGACACTTGGTTTCGCGAGCAAGTACAAGCCAGCATTGACGATCCGCGCCCCAGCATTGCGAGCGATCTGGTCGAGGCGAAGTTTGCCGCCAAGCGTGACGCTTTGCGCAAGCAGATGGGCATTGCATGAAGGTGGTTTGGCGGCCCATGGCCGAGGCCGACCGGGAAATCATCTTTGACCACATAGCCCAGGACAACCCCGGCGAAGCCATTGCGCTGGACGAAGACTTTCAGGCCAAAGCGGAGCAGGCACGGCAAACACCAACCCTTTACAAGCCAGGACGAGTCAAGGACACGCGGGAAATCGTTGTGCGGCCAAACTATGTGATGGTCTACCGGGTTGAAGGCGACACGCTGGCCGTGCTGCGCGTGTTGCATGCTCGGCAACAATACCCATAGGCCAATGCGCCTGCTGCACAGTTCTCAGGATTGGCCATGACAGTAGCCATCAACAATATTACCGGGTAATGACTGTATTGGGTATGGGTGAAGCCCATGGTGACTGTTTTTGGCCTTCTGCCTGGTAGACAGGGCTGTTGGGTGAGACCTTGTGTCGAGGGCGAAGCCTTGTTCACCCCGGCCCGAACAGATCCAGCGCCTTTTTTGCGGCTTCCAGGCCCGCCAACTCGTCGGCCTGACTGCTTTTCAGCCTGGTCAGCTTGGCTTGCTCGGCTTTGATCTCGGCCTCTATCTGTGCAAGCCGTTCGTTTCTCCGGGTTTCGAGTTCTTCGATTTCTTGGGTTAATGAAGATTTTCGATATTCGGCGCTTTTGAGTTCTTGGTCCGCGTGGTGAAGCATGTCCTGCACCCGCTTTCCTTCCTCCAGGTCCGGCAGGCTCCACTTCACGATCACGAGGTAGGCCACCGCCGCCGCCAACAGAAGGGCAGCGAATTTGATCCCGATGATGATCCAGTACCACCAGGATGCTCCGCCGCCATAGCCTTTCTTAAAGCCTTCCTCAGCGTTGAGCAGCAGCGATTCTGGGCAGATGTTGACCAGCCACTGGCAACCACGATAGACCCCGGCTTGCGCCTCGTAGTAGTCCTGGCCTTCCTTGGTCTTTTTCAGCTCTGCTTGCAGGTTGTATACCTCATGCTGAAGGTTGCTGATCCTGGCCTCCAGCTGCTCGGTGCTCTGGCAGCCGACCAGACCAAGGACCAGAAGTCCCACCAAAATTAGTTTGATAAGAGTTTCCATATCACCTTCTGTGCGGCCCAGTCGGGGACCTTTTTTTCTTGGGCTCGGGCCCATCTTTTGTCGCCTCCTTTTCCCCAGATGTAGTACCGCGATCCGGGCGAGAACGCTTCTTTGTATCGCTTGATGATGGCTGGCGAATCGCTCACGA
>CAIQBN010000347.1 GCA_903870065.1 uncultured beta proteobacterium
AACTCGCTCATGTCAAATCGGATGTACGCCTGCTCGTCACCAAACACCAGTTCGGTCAGGGTCTTGGCCAGTTCAGTCTTGCCCACACCCGTGGGCCCGGCAAAAAAAAGCACGCCGCGCGGGCGCGTTCCGCGACCGCGCGCCTGTGCGCCTGTCAACCCCATCACCGATCGCATCAGGATGTCCATGGTCTTGGTAATGGCCCGATGCTGGCCGCGAACCCGCTGCTCGATGAATGCCTGGGCACCAGCAATCCGCTCGCGCAGGTAACTCTTCTTCCAGGGGTTTTCGGTGACACCGACCTTGAAGCACTGCACTGCATCGTCCACCTGTTCCAGACCAATTCCCTGGCGCTTGGCCAACTGCGCTATGTCACTCAGAGCTGACAAGGCCAGCCCATCGGTCTGGTCGGCAAAGCTGCGGGCATAGCGGGCTCGGGACGCTTCGTTGGCCTGTTCAAAGCCGGGAAACTGTCCGGCCAGCAATCGCGCTGCAGCTTGGCGCACGCCGTGGTCTGGTTGGCCGATCACCAGGCTGGCGATGCGCTCACTGTCCAATGTCAGCCACGACGGCAAGTCCTGGGCACGGTTTACCAGCCAGACAATCGGGTTGAACAACGCTTTGGCCGAATCAGGGGGGACGCCTTCCTCGCGGATCAGAATCGGACTGGCCTGCAGCGACTGGCGTTGCGCGGCCAGAAAGAACCGGTGCTCGGTGGCATCCAGATGCTGCGCGTGGCGGGCCAATTGCGAGGCAAAATCGATCACCAGGGCACAGCGGACTTCGCGTTGCCCCGCAACCGCTTTGAGCAAATCGGTCAACGACTCCAGACTTGTGGGCATGACGCCCGATTGCAGTTTCAGTTGAAACAGCCTGGTGGCCAGCTCGACTTGCGCCGCTTGTGCGGGATAGGGGCGTATGCCGTCGATCGGATCAAACACCAGCATGCACTGGAACCCAAGGCGCTGCAAGGATGTCCACAGACAACGCAGCAATGGTGCCAGCGTCAGGTCGTTGCCCCCGGCCACGGGAGTCAGAAAGCTGTCGCGGATATTGCCCGACACCACAAACTGCGACCGAATCGGCAAGAGGCGCTCAATGTCGGCGATCCAGCGGGGCGTGGTGTCCATCAGGCTGACCTTGCGTTTGTGCTGGATATTTGGTCAAACCGTTGCTCCTGCGTGCGTCGCAGGTAGGGCACGCTGTCCGGATCAACCACCTGCACCGGCAGCTCACCGGCCCCCAGAAGGCGCTGCACTTGAAGCCGGATTCCGCGTGCGGACAGAGTTTCCTGAAGCCGTGGGAATTCAGCGCACCATCGGTCCTCTGCCAGGGTATCCAGGCGCTTGCGCTCGGCCGATTCCTGTGCGCCGCGACGGCGTACGACGTTGAAGTTCAAGGTCTTGTCCTGGCGATTGACACGCAGCCGGACAAAATAATCGTCCCAGCCTTGGCGTTGGAAATGCGTCGTGCCACCGTCGACAAAGAGGGTGTTTTCAACCCCTTGTACGTCATAACCGAGATCGCGCAGCGACTGCTCAAGTACTTCAGCCGCTACAGCATCCTGCGCCTGCTGATGCAAGCGCTCAATGCCTGCCTGCGCCTGCTGTGCAATGGCCAATGTCTCGGCAAGCAAGGGCAGGCCCAGACAAATCACCTGCTCCAGCAGCGCCCGCACGTTGGCAGGCGCATCGTCGCCCATGGCCTCGAGCAGGTTTTGCGCCTGCTGCACATCGGCACGGCTTTGGCGGCGGCGCTCGCGCTGTTGCTGCACCCGCCGACGCAAGTCCACTGCCAACGCCTCGGCCCGCTCCATCGAGGGTGCCAGTGCCACCGCCAGACCCAGCTCCTCTAGTTCACGCGGGACTGCTTCACCATGGTCCAGATCGAGCCGGCCGAGAATGCGGCTCACCAGTTGCTGGCAGGCAGCCGCCTGTGCGGGTTGCAGCTCCTGGCGCAACGCGCGCTGTGCCATATAGATCTGCAACACATCATCGAGGGCCACAGGCTCGTCGGCGCTACTTTGGCTGGCTTCGTTGCGCTTGTTCGCAGCGACCGCCTGTTCCACCAATGCGTACAAGCGTTGGGACTCCTGCTGCAAAGCCAGAACGCTGGTTTCCCACGCGGCCGCGTCGACCGAGGTGGGCAGTGCAGTCGCACCCGGACCAGCGCCCATGGCGAGATCCTCATCCAAATGTCCGCAATCCTGGGCGAAATTACGCAGCCTTTGGCATTGGGCCAGCAAGCGTTCGGCCTGCAGACGGGTTGCCGTGAGGTGCGCCTGGCGTGCCATCTTGGCATCGTGCTGGGCCGACTGCAATGCGCTGGCACGTGCATTCAAGTCCTCAAACACCTCCTGGTACTCGCCGTGCACACGATGGGCTTCGCGCGCCACGACCAAGGCCAGACGAAGCGCTCCCAAGGGTGCAAAAGAAAATGCTGCAGTGGCCGGCCCGCTCATCTGAATGCCCTCCTGGGGTAGGCAACACACCAAGCACGACGATTTCACGGTATCGCCTTCAGCTCGGCAAAAGGGCAAATTGTAGGCCTCGAGATCCACGATGTTGCGGCACCACCAGCGCGCGCACCCGGCAACCACAATTTTTTGCACTGGATCACAGGCCAGAGCACCTGCGTTTGCGCTGCCATGGGCATCTGCCAAAGTGACGCGCGCGGGAACACAATGACGAGCGTCAACATTTGGTGCTTCAGTCGGGTTTAATCGGGCATATTAGTTTGCAATTGGTTTGCAGCCGGTGCAAACACGCCCTGGAGAAAAATCCGTTGAGTTCACTCGGTCATCATTTGCTTGCCGCTGCGCTGTTTGCTGGTTGGGTTGCAGCGCCCGCCGCGGAACCTGGCCATCCAGCAGTTGCCCCCAAAGCATCCCTGACAGCACCTGCAAAACCGCAAAGCGGGTTGCGATGGCTGATCTCTCTCAAGGCGGCCAACCCGACCCGAAGCGCTGGCGCAACCGCAGCCAGTGAGCCCCGCAACCGTATCGCGGCGCTGGCTTTGCGCACCCAATTGGGCCTGGCGCCGGCTCGGCAGCTCTCCTCAACCGGACATAGCGTTTTGTTGGACCACACGCTCACGCAGGAGCAAATTACAGCGGCCATCAATCAGTTGCGGGCAGACCCGGACGTTGCTGCGGTTGAGCCGGATTACCGTGTGCAGCACCACAGCGTTACGCCAAACGATCCTGGTTTTTCAGCCACGCAATACGACAGCGTCCAACCCGTCGGACAGTGGTACCTCAAGGGCAACGATGCCGATGTCCGTTCCGCGATCAACGCACAGGGGGCGTGGCCCTACAGTCAGGGAGACCATGCGGTGGTGGTGGCAGTGCTTGACACCGGCGTGCGGTTTGACCACCCTGACTTGCTGCCTGCAGCATCTGGCGGGCGTTTGCTGCCGGGCTACGACTTTGTCTCCGCAGACTCGGATGGTCGGTTCGCCCACGCCAACGACGGTGATGGTTGGGATGCCGATGCCTCGGATCCAGGCGACTGGGTTGACGATGGTCTGTTGGCGGATCACCCGGACGCGCTGTCGGGGTGCAGCGCAACCAAGAGTTCATGGCACGGCACCCGAACCGCTGCACTCATTGGTGCATGGAGTCAGAACGAACGGGGCATTGCGGCAGTGGATTGGCGGGCGCGGCTGCTGCCCGTGCGGGTTTTGGGCCGCTGCGGTGGCCATACATCCGACATCATTGCCGGCATTCGGTGGGCCGCAGGCTTGCATCTGACCGATGTCCCGGACAACCCCAACCCCGCCAAGATCATCAATTTAAGCTTGGGCCACACCGGCTCCTGCACCGTTTCCGAGCAGGCTGCGATTGACGAGGTCTTGGCCAAGGGCGTGATCGTGGTGGCGTCCGCCGGCAATGGCCAAGGCGCAGTCGAGGCGCCAGGAAATTGCAGGGGCGTCATTGCGGTGGGCGGACTACGCCACTCGGGCACCAAAGTAGGATTTAGCAGTTTGGGCGCCGAGGTGTCAATCAGCGCACCGGCTGGCAACTGCATCAATGTTGGCGCCCAGCAACCATGCCTGTATTCCATTGACACCGCAACCAATGCCGGCTTGACGACGCCTGCAGAGAACACCTACACCACGCAACTAAAAAGCAACGTTGGCACTAGCTTTGCGGCCCCTCTGGTATCCGGGGTGGCCGCACTGATGCTGGCTGTCAACCCGCTCCTAACGCCGACCCAGGTCAAAGATGCGTTAAAGCATTCAGCCAACCCGTTTCCAACGGACCCCGACATACCGACCTGCCCCACCCTGGCAGACGGCGACAACAACGTCGGCCAATGTAATTGCACCATCACCCAATGCGGCGCGGGCATGCTCAATGCGCAAGCCGCCATTGGTCGCATCAACCCGTCAACTTGCTTTTTTAGTTGGGCTGAGCGCTCTGCACCCGTTCTGTTTCCGAGCGGGTCTCAATCCCATATGCTGGATGTGTATGAATACCGGCACTACCCGCCGTTCAACACCTACCTGGCCATTACCGGCGATGGCGGCCGGGTAGTTTTCCTGGACGCGCTGGGTCTGAAAGATATTGGATCACGCAAAGAGTGGTTCGCCCAGTCAGGCTGCCTGTGACATGCAAGCTTTTCAGTAAAAAAACCGGCGATCCTTGCCCGACTTAATTTTTAGTCAGTGAAAACGAGGTAACCGGTTGCGCATTGCCAAAGTAGCTGTAGATGACCAGGTTGGTTGAGCTGAGCTGGGTTGCACCAATGGCGTAGCCGGTACCCCACGCTGTGCTGCTGCTCGGATTAAAGGTCTTATCCCCCAACACGCCAAAGGCCGCGGCAGAACCTTCTGCCGGCTTCGTACTGGAACTGCCAAACTGCGGATTAGCGCTTGCAGTCCCCGTAATCCATGAAGCCGAGAAAGTTTTCCCCGCTGTGCTTGCAGCAATTGCATAACTCAAGCGGCCGCCAGGCATAGCGGCAGGCCCCGTCACTTCATACAAGTTACCGGCAGCATCCCGATAGGTACCGGCGACGAAATTGTCTGCGGCACGCAACTGGGCGGCAGACACAGCCGCAGAGCTGGTGCGGGTGAACCCGACGCTGCCGTCTGACAAAACTCCAAATTGAAACACAGCATCAAAAAAAGTGACGGCGCCCGTGGCCGTGTCGGTGACCGGAAGGCGATAAACATTCACATTGCGCCCGTTTGCCTGAATTTGCGCGGACTGCATGTCCAGCGACAAGGTCGTTCCGGGAATAAGTTCTGCATGGACGGGCGCGGTGAATACAAGCGCCGCGCTAAGGATTGAAAATGCATTTTTGAAATTCATGGGACAGTGTTTCTAAGGTCCATGGAGCCAGCCAGTCCGGCTCCTTGACAGACCACCGTGAATTTAGCAGAACACGACATCCATACTTGTCGCCATCCTTTGCAGGTACACCCCGCGCCAACACTTGTAAAATCCCGGCTCTACTTCTACTAGGTGGTTTTCATGCGCATTCCCTCCCTTAGCCAGGCACTCGCCGCCATTCTTGTTGCAGTGCTGGTTTCAGCCTGCGGGGGCAGTGGCAGCTCAGCGCCACCGCCTGCGGGTGGCATCACGGTGAAAGCAGGCGATGCAAGTGCCACTGTGACATGGACCAGCACCCCCGGGGTTAAATACTGGCTGTTTTACGCGCCGTCAAACACGATTTCCAGCAGCGACTGGATCAATATTCCGGGCAGCAGGGCAATTCTTGATGTGACATCGCCCTATGTGGTGTCGGGTTTGGCCAACGGCTATACCTATTCCTTCACACTCAATGCCCGCAACGGCGATGGCCCCGGCGGAGCAGGCGCTCCAGTCGTCTCCATCGTGCCCCGTCCGGCGGGAGAGACCTGGACAGCCGGTGCCAACCTCGGAACCAATACCGTTCGCAGCATTACCTATGGAACGGGAGCCGACCTGGTCGGGTACTTCCTGGCAGTGGGTGATGCGGGCAGCACTTACCGCAGCACCGATGCACTGAGCTGGACAGCCCAACCTGCAGCGGCCAATGTGAACCTGAACGCAGCCACCTACGCGCTCGGCAAATTTATTGCGGTCGGCGCTTCGGGCAGAATTACCTATGGGACCGATCTTTCAACTTGGACCACCGCTGTATCCAATACAAACGAAACACTGAACGCCATTGCCAGCAACGGCGCCTTGGCAATTGCTGTCGGAAATAACGGCACCGTCCGTTCATCAACCGATGGCGTCACCTGGACTGCGGTTGCAGTGCCAACCAGCCAGCACCTCAATGCCATCGCTTACTCCGGCAGCGGAACCTGGCTGGCAGTTGGCGCGGGCGGCACCCTGCTGACCAGCACTACCGGAACCACATGGACCGCAGTCGCATCAGCAACCACAGCCAACCTGAACGCCATTGCGGTCCAGACACTGACCACCTACACCTATGTGGCAGCCGGCGATGGCGGCGCTGTCGTACGCAGTACCGATAATGGAGCCACCTGGACGTCCCAAAACTCGGGGACCACATCCGACCTGATGGCAATAAGCCCCACGACGAGCCAGTTTTTGGCCATCGGATCGGGCGGCGCCGTACTGACCAGCGCGGATGGAACCACCTGGACGGCACGCAACAGCGGCACCAGCGCCAAGCTGCACGCCATCATCAACGGATTTGCTAAATATGTGGCCTTGGGTCAGGGCGGTACAAGTATCATTTCGCAATAGTATTTTGCGCGGCTCAGAAAGTGGCGACAGACAAGATCCCGTTCGGTAGCACGACCCTGGTTTCTGGGGCCCGGTTCAGGCCACACGGTCGTGTCGACATGATGATGGAGAATGACGTACTTCAGTACGAAGCCACGGGACCCTTCAACGCTGAAGTTTTTGACGCCCTGGCCGTGGCTCAAGCGGATTTTCTGAAGTCACTGACCCTAGCGCCTCGGTGGGCCAGCATCTGCACCCTGCGAATCAGCGCAATGGCGTCGCCCGAAGGTATCGCACGGTATACCGAACTGATGCAGCGCGCCAAACCCACTGCATTCGAGCCCGTCGCGACGGCTTTTGTGGTCGCATCGCAAGTGGAGGGTTGCAAGATCATGGCACCGCACTTCGCCAAGATCTACACGCTGATCGGGCGACCGTTTCGCATCTTCGAAACCATGGAACCCGCCCAACTCTGGGTTCGCTCCATGATTTCACAGCAACCAACGCCGCTTTGACCGTCCCCGGCCGGTGCGCTGCGCGCGTTAACCTGCGCGCCGCTGGGCGACCGCCGTCGACAGCAACTGCAGCGCCTTGAGCGAATCATCCCAGCCCAGACAGGCATCGGTGATGCTTTTGCCATATTCCAGGGCAGCTGAATCATCCTTGCCCGGCGTGAATTTTTGCGCGCCTGCGCTCAGATGGCTTTCCACCATCACACCAAACACTCTGCGCGAACCGGCGGCGATCTGCTTGGAGATTTCACCCGCCACCTCCACCTGCTTTTCATGCTGCTTGCTGCTGTTGGCATGGCTGCAGTCCACCATCAAGGTCGCAGGCAGCTTGGCCTTTTCGAGGTCCTTGCATGCTGCTGCGACGCTGGCCGCGTCATAGTTGGGTGCCTTGCCACCGCGCAGGATGACATGGCAATCCCGGTTGCCCTTGGTCTGCACGATGGCTACTTGTCCGTTCTTGTGAACCGACAGGAAATGGTGCGCTCCTGCAGCGGCTTGAATTGCATCAGTCGCGATCTTGATGTTGCCATCGGTGCCGTTTTTAAACCCGATTGGTGCCGACAGTCCGGAGGCCAGCTCGCGATGCACCTGGCTTTCGGTTGTGCGCGCGCCAATTGCGCCCCAAGAGATCAAGTCCCCCAGGTATTGAGGTGAAATTACGTCCAGAAATTCGCTTCCTGCCGGCAATCCAAGTCGATTGATTTCAATCAGCAGTTGGCGCGCAATCCGCAGGCCTTCATCGATTCGGAAACTCTCATCCAGGTAGGGGTCGTTGATCAGGCCTTTCCACCCCACCGTGGTCCGGGGCTTTTCAAAATAAACCCGCATCACAATTTCCAACGTATCGGCGTATTGGGTGCGAATCGCCTTCAAGCGGCGGGCATAGTCCAGCGCGGCGGCCGGATCATGAATGGAGCAGGGTCCGATGACCACCAGCAACCGATCGTCCTTGCCGGCCATGATGCTGTGGATTGCGTGGCGGGTGCGGGTGATCAACTTCTCAACCGCCGTGCCCTGTATGGGGAAAAACCGGATGAGATGCTCGGGTGGCGGCAGCACCGTGATGTCCTTGATGCGCTCATCATCAGTCTGGCTGGTTCGATCGGTTTGCTGCGAAACATGGGGATACCAGGCGTCGGTGGTGGTAGCGGTCTTGGCAGTCATGGTGGGCTCCTGAAACGATAAAACGGTTGATCGTGGCAAAAAAAAACCGCCGGTGGTGCCGGCGGTTCAGGGAGGATTCGGGACGTCTGTGGGTCAGGTACGTTCAGATCTCTCTACCGCCGAAGGCGCTTGAGAACCAAAAGTAGCTAAAGTAAAAAGGTCCGAAATGCATGGGGAATACTGTAGCACAGTTGTTTCCCGCACCCGTGCACCACCGGTTCATTGGCGGGGTGCCGGGCTAGTCGGTCTTGCGCCGTCCGCGGCGACCCTGCTGGCGCTGGCTGCTACTTCGCGCTTGTCGGCGACTCCACCAGGCACTCCAGCGACCCCAGACCGACTGCGCCTTTTGCTCAGTGGCGGGCTGGACAACACTTTTGCGGGACTGCTCGTAGACGTCCAGTAACAGGGAGCCTGCGCCCAAAACCCGCCAAGCCGCAAGATCGAAATCAGCCTGAATCGGAACCATGCAGCGCGGTGGGGCTGCTTCCATCGCCCACTGGGTTACGAGAATCCGAAAATGGTTCAACGCGACAAAATGGGCGTCAAACTCGTAAAAACGGTGCCAGTCTGCACCGAGCCCGAGCAATTGGGCGCGGTGCGCACGCAAGTCGCCAACCAGATTGATGAGCGCCAATGCCAAGGACTGCTCCGGCAGTTCACCACTGCGCTCCTGAAGCATCGCCACCACGGCTTCAATTTGGACTGCGAGCGCCTGCAGGGTTTCGCCCACTTGCAGGGACTCTTCGTCGGCCACGGCCGAGCGCAAAAACTCGCTGTAGTCGCCAAAGGACTGGAAACTGTGGGACTGGGCACTGTTTTGCGATTGGGCGCTCGACCCGGACAGGCTCTGCGCACTGTCGCCGCTGGAGCCGGACTGGGCCGACTGCGGCCGGGTCGGCTTGGTAGAAGGCGACTCGCTGTGCATAGGAAGGTGCGCCTATCCCGGCGTTTGGCGCGTGTGCGGCGTCAGGCGGTTCCGCCCACCGTCAAGCCATCGATGCGCAGCGTGGGCTGCCCTACCCCGACCGGGACACTTTGCCCCTCCTTGCCGCAGGTGCCGACACCGCTGTCAAGCTTCATGTCGTTGCCGATCATGCTGACGCGTTTAAGGCACTCCGGACCGCTGCCGACCAGGGTTGCGCCTTTGACCGGATACAAAATCTTGCCGTTTTCAACCCAATAGGCCTCGCTGGCCGAGAACACAAACTTTCCAGAAGTAATGTCCACTTGTCCGCCACCAAAATTCGTGGCGTATAGGCCTTTCTTGATGCTGGCGACGATTTCCTTTGGATCCTTGTCGCCACCGGGCATATAGGTGTTGGTCATGCGGGGCATTGGAATGTGCGCATAACTCTCGCGCCTCCCGTTGCCGGTTGCTGCCACTCCCATTAATCGCGCATTCATGGCATCCTGGATGTAACCCTTGAGAATTCCGTCTTCAATCAGTACCGTGCGTTGACTGGCATTGCCTTCGTCATCCACATTCAATGAGCCTCGCCGGTCGGCAATGGTGCCGTCATCGAGCACCGTCACACCCTTGGCCGCCACCCGTTGACCAACGCGCCCACTGAATGCACTGGAGCCTTTGCGGTTGAAATCACCTTCCAAACCATGGCCAATCGCTTCGTGCAACAAAATGCCGGGCCAGCCTGGGCCCAGCACCACGGTCATTTCACCTGCGGGCGCCGCCCGTGCATCCAAATTGGTCAGCGCGGCATGGACGGCCTCATCGACATACTTTTCAATTTGGGCATCATCAAAATATGCCAGCCCAAAACGCCCGCCGCCGCCGGCAGAGCCCACCTCGCGGCGGCCCTTTTGCTCGGCAATCACCGTGACCGAAAGCCGCACCAGTGGCCGCACATCAGCCGCCAGAGTGCCGTCGGCGCGCGCCACCATCACCACATCGTATTCACTGGCCAATCCGGCCATGACCTGTGCCACCCGCGGGTCTTTGGCGCGTGCCAACTTTTCCACCCGACCGAGCAAGGCCACCTTGGATGCACTGTCGAGTGTGGCAATCGGATCAACTCCCTGGTACAAGGAACGTGAGCGGGCAATTTTTGGGCTGGCAACCTTGACGCGCCCTTTTTGGGCAGCATGTGAAATGGTCCGCACGGTGCGCGCGGCGTCGAGCAGACTGGCCTCGGAGATATCGTCGGAATAGGCGAACGCCGTCTTTTCCCCGCTCACCGCCCGCACGCCAACGCCTTGGTCGATACTGAAGGAGCCGGTCTTGACAATGCCTTCTTCCAGACTCCATCCTTCTGAACGGGTGTATTGAAAGTACAGGTC
>CAIQBN010000348.1 GCA_903870065.1 uncultured beta proteobacterium
ATCAGGCGTCGGATGATGCAAAAAAGATAGCGCTTGGCGCAGTGTCCACAAGGCCTGGGTATTGAATTGACCGAGATCTCCCGGGGGAAAGGTATCCGACAGCTCGGCGCGCGCCAAGCCCGCCAGGACTTCTTTTCGCAATACGTTTTGCGCCAGACCGGCCACCGTCGGGTAAACCGGCGTGAGTGCCGTCGGCAAGTCCCCTGTGGCACTGCGAAAGCTCGGATGCAGCATGGTCCAGCCCAGGAAGCCGCCCTTGAGCTCACCGCGGGCCCGAATGCGGTTGCCCACGGCCAGCGCCTTTTGCTGGCTCGGATAGAAAGTAAAAAAACGCAGGGTGCAGGTATCGCTCCCGTCGTCCACGGTTACCACCAGTTGGCGTCGTGGCCGAAAAGTCACCTCACAATCAGTCACACGGGCTTCAATTTGCACTGCGTCGCCTTCGCGCGCATCGCGCAGTTTTGTGATGCGGGTTTCATCCTCGTAACGAAGCGGCAAATGCAGAGCCAGGTCGATATCGCGCTTAAGCCCCATCTTCTCCAATGCCAGCTGCGTGGCGCTCTTTGGGGCACTGGCGCTGGCATTGCTGGCGGTGGCTAAAGGCTTGCGAATTGGCATGGGACAATTCTGCCCGTTCTTTCAACCTTGGTACGGGTTTGTTCGACCCTCAAGCTTATGTCCGCCAATTACCCAAGTTCCCCTATCGACACGGTCATCAACACCGTCACCACCCACCACACCCTGAGCGACTTCGACTTCGATTTGCCAGAAAGCCTGATTGCCCAGCACCCGGCACCCGAACGCAGCGGTTCGCGCCTGCTCGATGCCACCAGTCACCCACCCGCGGACCGCATCTTTCGCGAGCTGGCCACGTTGCTGCGTGCGGGCGATCTGCTGGTCTTCAACGACACCAGGGTAATCAACGCCCGCCTGTATGGCGAAAAGTCAACGGGCGGCAAAGTTGAGTTGCTGGTGGAGCGGGTCCTCACCGGCAATCAAGTTGCGGCCCACATGCGGGTCAGCAAAAAGCCCGAGGTGGGCGCAACAATCAAACTGCTATGCGCCAGCGGCCACGAGGACGGTCTGAGCGCAACCCTGCTGGGCCGCTGGCCCGAGGCCGACAGCCCGCTTTTCCGATTTGTCCTGTCCAACGATGCCGGTGACGACCCCTACACGCTGATGGAGCGTCACGGTCACGTGCCCCTGCCACCCTACATCACCCACACCGATACGGCGCTGGACGCGCTTCGCTACCAGAGCGTTTTTGCAAAAAATCCGGGGGCCGTGGCGGCCCCCACTGCGGCGCTGCACTTCGATGAAGCCCTGCTGGCGCAAATTGACGCCCTGGGTGTGCAGCGCGCGCATGTGACCCTGCATGTGGGGGCGGGCACATTCCAACCTGTCAAAGTCGACAAGCTCGCTGACCATTCCATGCACGCCGAGCGCTTTGACGTGCCTGACAGCACGCAGCAGGCCATTGCCCAGTGCCAGGCGCGCGGCGGGCGCATCCTGGCCGTGGGAACCACCACGGTGCGCACGCTAGAGTCCTGGGCGCATAGCGGTGTGGCGCGCGGCGACACCCGCATCTTCATCACACCGGGCTTTGACTTCAAACTGGTCGACTTGCTTATTACGAACTTCCACCTGCCCAAATCCAGCCTGATGATGCTGGTCAGTGCCTTTGCGGGATACGACACCGTCATGGCGCTCTACAAGACGGCAATTGAGCGGCAATACCGCTTTTTCAGCTATGGCGACGCCATGCTGCTGGCGCGCGCCAGCCACTAGCCGGCCTCACTAGCCACGGGTAACGCAAGGTCAGGTCCGTACAATGGAATGGGCAACCCGCCCAGCTCGCCGGATCAAGCCATGGACCCCTTTCAAAAACGGACTGCCTTACGCATCGCGCTGGTCAGTCTTTTACTCGCGTCATTGGCGAGCCCGATCGCCTGGCTGGTTACGCGGGAAAGCGCAGAAGAAAGTGTCGTCGCGCTAGCCAATGAAGAATCCGGCCGCCTGCTGCACCGCTTTGATGCCATTGACCTGAGCGGACCGGAAGCGCCAGTGCATGCCAGGGCGGCGGCCTACGCGATTGCCGGCGGGCTGTTTGATATTGCTGAAATATATGATTCCCAGGGCCTAAAACTGGCCGAATCCCTGACTGCCGAGGGTGAGGCTGTAGAGGCCAAACTGCCA
This sequence comes from uncultured beta proteobacterium, assembly GCA_903870065.1. Lineage (GTDB taxonomy): Bacteria > Pseudomonadota > Gammaproteobacteria > Burkholderiales > Burkholderiaceae_C > Allorhodoferax. The sequence goes on from CAIQBN010000348.1 coordinate 2,197, forward strand.
GCCCATGGCGCGCCGCGTTACACCACAGCTTCGTACGAGAGCCTCAAACCGACGGCTGACCTGTGGCTGCTGCGGGTGTTCGTCCCCCTGCGCAACTCCAACACCGATCCAAAGGCACCTATCACCGGCTACTTTGAAGGGGTGCGTGTTATCCCGGCCTGGCAACAGGACCAGATACTCAATAACTCGCTGGTCATGGCGCTCATGGTCTGTCTGGCCTCGCTGGCTTGTGGCGCTGTGCTGTATCCGGTCGTGGTTCACCTCTCGGCCGACAACGCACGCAAGGCGCGCGAGGTGCTTGAATCGCACATCGCCATGATGGAGGCGATGGGCCGCGCAATTGCCAAGCGCGATTCGGACACCGGCGCGCACAATTACCGCGTTGCCTGGATTGCAGCGCGCATTGGCGAGCAAATGGGACTCAAGGGTGAAACCATGCAAGCGCTGATCGCAGGCAGTTTCCTTCATGACGTCGGCAAAATCGGTATTCCGGATGCCATTTTGCTAAAGCCGGGACGCCTTGATGATGCCGAGATGGACATCATGCGCACCCACGTGGCGCAGGGTGAAAATATCGTCGGCGGCATTGCCTGGCTTTACGGTGCCGGGGCAGTGGTTGCCGCTCACCATGAGAAATGGAATGGTTCGGGTTACCCGCGCAAACTGGCGGATCAGGAAATCCCGCTATCGGCGCGCATTTTTGCAGTGGCCGATGTTTTTGACGCCTTGTGCTCCAAGCGCCCCTACAAGGAACCCATGGGCTTTGATGCGGCCATGGCAATTCTGGAAAAAGACACTGGCAGCCATTTCGATCCCGGCGTCATGGACGCCTTTCGCACCATTGCGCGCAAGACCTTTGACCGCCTGGCTCAGTCCAGCGAAGACCAGGCGAGGAAACTGATGGAAGAGCGCGTGCGGGTGCACTTCGGAATGTAGCGCGCCACTCTATGCCTGACTCGCCTGGACGGAAACCGGCGAGCCAGCTTTCGTAAAACCCTATTCACTGGCCCATTTGCGCGTCTATGCCGCTACGTCGGGCGCTGCGCCGCCGGCCGCCAGCGGCCAGGTCTGATTGCGCCCCGAATGCTTGGCCTGGTAGAGCAGCTTGTCGGCGCGCAGCAGCATGCCCTGCACCGGCTCACCGGCCACATACTCCACCACGCCAAAGCTGATGGTCACCCGAAAGGCAGGCATGTCCGGCAGGAGGGTTGCCTCGGAGAGTGCCGATCGCAGGCGTTCTGCGCTGGCGAGACCGCCCGCCAAATCCGTTTCGGGCATCAAAATGACGAACTCCTCGCCGCCAAAACGTGCGATCCAGTCAATGTCAGTGCGCAATCCGTCGCGCAGGCATTGGGCTGCCGCACGCAGAACCTGATCACCCACCAGATGCCCTTCGGTGTCATTGATGCGTTTGAAGTGGTCAATATCTCCAAACGCCAGGGACAGCGGGCGTCCATAGCGCTGCGCACGTTCGATTTCCTGCTCGATCTGGGTATCAAACGCGCGCCGGTTCAGGCACTGGGTCAAGGGGTCAATCAGTGACAGGCGCTGGATGGAGCCGAGCGCACTTTGCAGGTCATGGGTGCGTTGCATTACCAACTGATCCAGGTTGTGAATG
>CAIQBN010000349.1 GCA_903870065.1 uncultured beta proteobacterium
ATCCCACGCATGCGCTGCAGCTTGTGCGTCACCCAATACAAAGTAGCTCCACCCCAACGGCAACAACGCGGCTGCAAGGGGGTTTTTGTGCAAGAAATCCAGTGCCTCATGGGCTTTGCCCGAGTCCAGCAATACTCGGCCCAACAGCAGGTCAACTTGCGACCCCCTCGCCTGATTCCGCAGAATACCTTCGGCCCGTTCAAAACGGGCCATTTTGTAACAACACCATCCCAACTTTAGCGCTACGTCGGTACTTGCTGGAGTGCGCCGAAGGGCCTCTTCCAACACCAGCGTCGCCTGATCCAGTGCACCGCGCTCGATGAGCAAGTCACCTAAATCAACATGGGCATTGGAGACATCAGTCGGCGCTTGATCCACCGCCAAACGCAACTGTGCAATGGCTTGGTCCGCGCGTCCCAAGCGGCGCAACGCCCTGGCTAGTCCCATTCGCGAACCATGCGCTCTTGAGGCCGGATCAACAATGAGTTTGAAAGCTTGCGCGGGCGCACCCAGTGCGGCTTCAAAATCTTCAACCGCACCAACGAAATCACCCAAAACAATGCGTGCGCTACCACGCTGATAACGCAAGTCTGGCGAATCGGGAAACAATGCCAGGGCCTTGTCCGCCACCTCCAACATGCTTGCTACCTGGTTTCTTGATTGATAGACGCTGATCACTGCAAGATACAGATTGACGACGTAAAGCTCACCACGCACGCGCCCCACATCCAGTTCAATAAGCGCGATGGCTTTTTGCGCCGCGCGAAGCATGCCATCTGGATCCGACTGCGCAATTGCCATAGCATGAATGAACCATGAAAACGGATCATCTGGCCGCGATTGAGTGACTTTTTGGGACAACCGAATATTGCGGCTACCTTTATCCCGGCTTGAGAAAATGGCTGCGGTATACCCATCGTGGTCCAAACGGATACATGACAGGGTGGCGGTGCGGACTTTCCCCGCCGCCACTGCCTCCAATTGCTCGTGAATCTCACCACGGTAGCGCATGCCAGGCAATTTGCGACGAAATAAACGAAACACCATCGCCTGGGAGTACGTACCGTCGTCATTGAGGCTGCTGATAGGCAAACTAAATCCATCGAACCGGGTCTGCTGCAGGGCGTTGGCGAATTCTGTGGGACTGTCGACGCTACAGGTTTCATCTGCATCAAGCACCAACACCCACTCACGGGTAGCTTTTTCAAGAGCAACGTTGCGCGCCGCGGAAAAATCATCGCACCATGGGAAATGGCTTACGCTGGCACCATGCGAAATGGCAATAGCCACCGTGTCGTCGGTCGATCCAGTGTCAACGACTACCATTTCGCTGACCCAATCGCGCACCGAATCAAGGCAGCGGCCCAACGCACGTGACTCATCTTTCACGATCATGCACAGGCCGACTTTTTCGCGCGGAAAGTTCAATGGTGCAGTGCGTGAAATCATGGAGCCCAGCTTATATCGGAGTATGAAATTGTAGACAGATCTTCAAACCAGACGCCCAAACCGCCGCCAAGCCGATACGAACGGCTCGCGTTCACCGGTATCATCGAAATTCAATGCCACCACGCCCGCTGCTACGCAGCAACCGGAGACAATAAATGCGCTTTAAAGACTTGGTAAAAACCGGCTGTCCGCTGCAAATTATGGACATCGGCGCCGCTTGCATTGCAGAGACCCCGGTCTATCGGTCTCTGCTGGACGAAGGTATTGGACACTTGAATGCCTTTGAGGGCGATTCGCGTCAAATTGCCAAGATCAAGGAAACATATGGCGCTCAAGCGAGCGTGTTTACTAACTTTTTGGCTGATGGATTAGTCCATACGCTGTATCTGGCGCATGCTGAAAGTGGCATGACTTCACTTTACAAGCCAAACCCTGCAGCACTGAAGTTTTTTAACCAATTTGAACAATTTGGCAAGGTCCTAAGCACGGAACAGATTCAGACCACGCGTTTGGACGACATCGCAGATGTGCCCGCGATCGACTTTCTAAAGATGGACATCCAAGGCTCAGAACTCGCGGTATTGATGCACGGTCAGAAAAAACTAGCCAAATGTGTTGCGATACAGCTTGAAGTCTCGTTCATTTGTCTTTACGAAAACCAGCCATCATTTGGCGAAGTGGACATCTGGATGCGCGCCAACGGATACGTTCCTCACTGCTTTCTGGATGTTAAGCGCTGGTCAATTGCACCCACCATCCGGAACAACAACTTCAGAGTTCCATTTAATCAACTGCTGGAGTCCGATATTGTCTACATCAAGGATCCGCTGCAGTTGCATCGTCTAAGCAATGAGGAACTCATCAACTTGGCGCTGATCGCCCACTACTGTCTTGCCAGCTTTGATCTGTGCGTTTTTGTGATCCTCGAATTGATTGCCCGCAAACATCTGGATGCGGCAACCCATGCGCAATACTTGGACATGCTGGCGGGCAACGTTGCGCCGGATCCAATCGTTGAGCGGCCCGTCGATCAACCTGACACTGGTAGCGCTACCGTGGCCGACGAAGCCCCGCCATTGTGGACGCGCTTTCAGGCCTGTCCGCTCTGTAACAGCGCAGATACGGTTGTGTTGCGCATCGACTCGTGTGAAAACTATCCCATTTGGCAAGTTGGCTTGCCGACAAAAATTGAATGGATGCACTGCCAGCAGTGCCAGCACATCTACAGCCACGACTACTTCACGCGTGAGGGTTTAGCGCTGCTTTTCAGCAAAGCCCACCCTATGCAAGTAACAGGAACCAATTTGGATCAAGAGCGCGCCCGCTGGGCACCCACGGTCGAACGGGTTCAAGGACATCTTGAGCAGGCGGCTTGGCTGGGCGACAGCATGGTGTGGCTGGACATCGGCTGTGGAAGTGGCGGTCTGGTCATCACTGCGGCGGAATACGGATTTAGTGCGATCGGCTTGGACAGCCGCGCACAAGCCGTCGAACGCATCGAGGCCTTGGGATACAGCGCCGTGCTGGGTGACCTCATGGAACTTGAGGTCACCGATCCGGTCAGGGTCATCTCACTGGCAGATGTGCTTGAGCATGTACCCTTTCCACGACAGGCACTCAAGCACGTCCACTCCGCGCTGATGCCCGGTGGACTTTTGGTAGTGTCCTGCCCCAATTTGGACAGTGGCTCATGGCGAAAGGCCAACGCCGACGGGGTCAACCCGTATTGGAGTGAACTTGAGCATCACCACAACTTCAGCCGCGCATCACTCATGCGTTTACTTGCGGAAGAAGGATTTATTCCACTCGATTACAGCATCAGTACACGCTACAAATCTTGTATGGAGGTCATATCACGGCGCGCTTAGGGCGTCGAGCGGCCAACTCGCGGTATTTACGCGCCTCGTCGGCTCGACCAAGACCCTCGTATACAACGGCAAGGTTGGCTGATGCCAAATAGCTTCCTCGCCCCTGCACGGCGCCCTCTAGATCGGGACGCTCCCCGATTTCGAGGCACCGCAGCCAACTGGCCTCCACCATAGGCATAAGTACTTCAGAGCGCTCTGGTTCAACGCAGGCCCAATCCAACAAGAGATCACCAACTGCAAACCAGTAATCTGGTGATTGCTCCCAAAGCACCATGCGAGACTGCGCCAACTCAACGGCCTGACCATGTTGATTACACTTTTTAAGGGCAAAAATCCATCGCAAGAGCAGATCATGTGCAAGGGTCAAACCTGCCGGCAGCGCCAGTTCAGCCTGAGCAAAGTACTGGGCAGCCAGTTCATAACGGTGGTAGACCGAATGATCTTTGCCAAGTTGGTAAAGCACGTATCCATCGCCTGGCGAGTCCAGCAATGAACGCTCAAGCAGCGCGCCATTGCGGCCATCTTTGGCAATCATGGCCTCTGGTGAATAGCCGGCGTGATCCAAATAAACTTCCAGCCTGCGAACCGTCAAGGTGTGCAGAGGTTGCTCATGAATGCGCCCGCCATAACGCACGCCGCGCGGAAGCACCCGCGAAATCCAGCTAGAAGCAAAACCTTCGGATTGACCCGTTCCAAAATGGTTGTCCTGCCGGATCGACCCGACAAAATCGGGCCGTTGCTGTCGTAGCAGGGCAATCGTCTCGCCACCGCTTGACATCACTTCATCGGCATCCAGCACCACATTCCAATCGGAATCCGCCAGTTCAAGTGAACGATTACGGGCAGCAGAAAAATCATCTACCCAGGGGAAATTTTCCACCCTGGCACCACTCTGGCGCGCCAGACTTTGTGTGTCGTCAGTTGAACCGGTGTCAATCACTAACATGCGGTCAACCCACGGTCGAATGCTGTCCAGGCATTGCCTGATCGACGCTGCTTCATTTCGGACGATCATGGCTAGGGAAATAGAATACATGCCAATTGGGTGTGCTGATGGTGTGCAAAGCATAATCCATCGGGCCACAGGCCAAAAAGACCTGCAGCAACTAACGCTCGCCCCTGGCTTAGCCCACCATGGTTGCGCCCCCCTGCACGCCGCCCAACCCCACCAGCACCACCTCAAGCTGCGCATCGGCGTGAGTGGTCAAATAGGCTTGCACATTGGCCGGCGACTGCAGGGCCGCTGCATCGTAGCTCTTGCCTCCTATTTCCAACTGCTCGATGTTGCGGATGATGTCAC
>CAIQBN010000350.1 GCA_903870065.1 uncultured beta proteobacterium
ATGCCGGCGGGGCTTTGCAGACACATGGGGCCGTAGCAAAAGGCCACAATGCGCGCGGCCTGGGCGCAGTCCCACTGGTTTTTGCCAATCGACACGCACCCCACCTCGCCCATGCGGTCTTCGATCTCGTTGTAGGGAATGTGGTAGCTGTTGGGGATGGTAGCGTCCAGCGGGTCTTCTTCGTCGCGCATGTCAATCACCATGGTCGCCGGATCGTTGAGCGCATGCAGAACCTCGATTTCGGTAACGGGCTGCACCCCCGGCAGGGGAACCAGCGGTTGCAACGCGCCCTTGTTGAAGGCACAGGCGGTCTTGTTGCGCGTGATGGTGAAAGGGCCAGACGGGGTCTGCACAATGAACTGCTTGCTCTGTCCGATCATGCGCAAGAGCTCGGGCTCGGCTGCCTGGCCTGGTGCCAGCAAGGCGATCCAGGTCAGGAGGACAAGGACCGGCTTGCATGCCACGGCAGCCGTTCGCCAGGTTGCTCTAGAGTGCGGTGCCATGGCCATGGGAAACGCTCATTCCTTGATGGTGCAGGCTTCGCCCTTGCAGGAAATCTCGGCATCCAGGAAGGCAATGTTGGTGTAGCCCTTGCGGCCCAGGATGTCATAGGTTTTTTGGCTCTTGGCACCGGTGGCGCAATTGACAAAGACCGGAACGTCCTTGGGTATTTTTGCAAAGTCCTTTTCCATCTCTTCAATCGGCAGGCTCATGGCACCCTTGAAGTGACCCCGCGCATAGTCTGCCGCGGGACGCACATCAAGAATGAACTTGCCTGCGGCCACAGCCTCTTCAAAGGCTTTGGGCGATACCTGGCCCGGCGCATACACCGGCGCCCAGGTCACGGCAGTGGCTGCAGGCGCAGTGCCCAGGGCCTCTTTCCAGGCGGCCAGTGGAAAGTATGCGAGACGGCGGAAATCGAGCTCGCGCAGCTCGTCCAGCGTGGCATTGACGGCTTCCATGTCGCCACGGCCAATCACGACCAGCGGCGCGTTTTTGGACAAATCGGCCAGCACGCTCTTGCCCTTGGCACCCTTGAGCTCGTCCATGGAGATCTGGACGGTTTTGTTGCTCGAAGAAACGATGGTTTCCTTACCCGCTGAGGTGTCGAGCAGAATCAGGTTGCCTTTCTTCAGGTAGGCATCGGTTGCGAGCAGCGGCTGGGCTTTCTGGTTCCAGCCCGGTACGCCGTTGCGGTAGACCCAGGCATCGGAGTAACCCATTTTTCTGAAAATTGCCGCAGAATCAACAGACAAGGTGCACTCGCGGCCGGCGCAATAGAAGATCACCTTGCCATTTTTGGGTGCACCCACTTTGTCTGCGCTGCTCGGGTCTTTCATGAGTACGTCGAGTGGCAGGCTCACGGACCCGGGAATGTGTCCGGTGATAAATTTGCCGGCTGGCCGGCTGTCGACTACCCAGACGCTCTTGCCGATCAAGCCCTTCTCATAGAACGAGACCATTTGCTCGTTGGCGATCTCATCGGCTTCCATTTTCACTTCTGCCGCGTTGACGTTCCAGACGGTGGTGGACGTTATGCCTGCGAGTGCCAGGGCGACTGCTAAAACAATGCGTTTCATCACGAAACTCCTAAATCAAGGGATAGTTGTCTCCCTGAAACTTGCAACACCCCGGGGCCAGGAGACAGCGCCCCAGGAGTGCTTGGTGTGAACCGGTGTGAACGGTTGTGAAAGG